>JAWLFN010000043.1:0-12500 GCA_041685555.1 Gammaproteobacteria bacterium
CGAGGATCTGCTGGTCATCAACAAGCCGGCCGGGATGGTGGTGCATCCAGCGGCCGGCAATCATTCGGGCACCGTGCTCAATGGGCTGCTGCACCATGATCCGGCGCTGGAGCAGCTGCCGCGGGCTGGCATCATTCACCGTCTGGACAAGGATACCACCGGCCTGATGGTGGTGGCCCGTTCGTTGCGGGCACACACGGGGCTGGTGCGGCAGCTGCAGGCCCGGACCGTGCGCAGGCACTATCAGGCAATTGTCCGCGGTGTGCCCACCGGTGGAGGTGTTGTGGATGCGCCACTGGGCCGTCATCCGGTACATCGCAAGAAACAGGCGGTGATTGAGTCCGGGAAACCGGCCGTGACGCGATACAGTGTGATGGAGCGTTTCCGGTATCACAGTCTGCTCAGCGTGCGACTGGAGACAGGAAGGACGCATCAGATCCGTGTGCACATGGCCCACATCCGTCACTCACTGATTGGTGACCCGGTCTACGGCGGTCGTCTGTCATTGCCCCCCGGAGCCACGGTGGCATTGATCGAGGCACTGCGGCAGTTTCCCCGCCAGGCTCTTCATGCTGGTGAACTGGGCTTCGATCATCCTGTTGGTGGCCGTAATTGCAACTGGAAAGTGGCCATGCCACGGGACATGGAAGCACTGCTGGAGGTGTTGCGCGATGATACCCGGACCTCGCGCTGAGCTGTCCCTGATTCGCCCGGACTGGCCGGCGCCGCCGAATGTCACCGCCCTGGTGACCACGCGCGTCGGCGGGGTCAGCGGTCCGCCTTTTGAGACCTTCAACCTGGCTCACCATACCGGTGATGACTGGTTCGCTGTTGAAGAGAATCGACGTGTTCTGACCAGGCTGGCGGGGATGTCCCGACCGATCCAATGGGTCCGACAGGTCCATGGCGTGACAGTTGCCGACGCAACCCGTTGCGATCCCGACAGGGTCCCGGAAGCTGATGCAGTTCATATCCGCGGCGCCGGCGCGGCCGCCGTGCTGACGGCTGATTGTCTGCCGGTGTTGCTGGCCGATCGCGAGGGGCGGGAGGCTGCTGTGGTCCATGCGGGCTGGCGGGGACTGGCGCAGGGGATTGTCGAGCAAGCCCTGCAGCGAATGGATTCGCCAGCCGATCAGGTGCTGGCATGGCTGGGACCCGCCATTGGTCCCTGCCATTTCGAGGTGGGTGATGATGTGAGAGCGGCCTTTCCTGCAGCCTGTACGGATTCCCCACTGGCAGCGTTCCGTCCGGGGCGACTGCCGGGCAAGTGGATGGCCGACCTGTATTCGTTGGCTCGTTCCTGCCTGAACCAGTCGGGGGTCACCGAGGTATATGGCGGTGGGCTCTGCACTGTCTGTGATGAGGCGCGGTTTTTCTCCTTTCGGCGGGACGGAGTCACCGGGCGCATGGCGGCATTGATCTGTCTCAATGACCGGGCATGGAACCACTCTTACGCTTGAATTCGCGTATTCCGCCTCAATCTAGTTATCAGGTGATTATCGGGCCCGTGCGCATTCCCCATCCATGGCACAGACGGCGGGGTACCCGGCAAAAATTCAGAGGTGACACATGAGAATGGATCAATTGACCAGCAAGTTGCAGTCCGCCCTGGCGGATGCACAGTCCCTGGCGTTGGGCAATGACAACAATTTCATTGAGCCCGTGCACGTGATGCTGGCTCTGCTGGAGCAGCAGGGCGGATCGATCAGGCCACTGTTGTCCCAGACCGGGTTCAACATCAACGAACTGCGCAAGGGGTTGCAGGGAATTCTGGAACGACTGCCGCAGGTGGAAGGCACCGGTGGCGACGTGACGATGTCCAATGAATGCGCCCGATTGCTCAATCATGCGGACAAGCTGTCGCAAAAAAATGACGACAAATTCATTTCCAGTGAAATGGTGCTGTTGGCCGCCATGCAGGACAAGGGGGAGCTGGGTCGTCTGCTCAACTCGTTCGGCGTCTCCGAGCAGGCGCTGCATAACGCGATTGATAATCTTCGTGGTGGCGAGAAGGTCAATGATGCCGAGGCGGAAGACAGTTGGCAGGCGCTGGAGAAATACTGCGTCGACCTGACCGAGAAGGCCGCTGCCGGTGATCTGGATCCCGTCATCGGGCGAGACAGTGAGATCCGCCGTACCATTCAGGTATTACAACGTCGCACCAAGAACAACCCGGTGTTGATTGGTGAACCCGGTGTGGGAAAGACTGCCATTGTCGAGGGCTTGGCCCAACGTATTGTCAATGGTGAGGTGCCGGAGGGATTGCGTAACAAGAAGATTCTTGCGCTGGACATGGGGGCATTGATTGCCGGGGCCAAGTTCCGCGGAGAATTTGAAGAGCGACTCAAGGCGGTTCTGAATGAGTTGTCCAAACAGGAAGGTTCGGTCATTCTGTTCATCGACGAGCTCCATACCATGGTTGGTGCCGGCAAGGCGGAAGGCTCCATGGATGCCAGTAACATGCTGAAACCGGCGCTGGCACGCGGCGAACTGCATTGTGTCGGTGCCACCACGCTGGATGAGTATCGCAAGGACATCGAGAAGGATGCCGCGCTGGAGCGGCGTTTCCAGAAAGTGTTGGTGGATGAGCCCGGGGAAGAGGACACCATAGCCATTCTGCGCGGCTTGAAGGAGCGCTACGAGGTGCATCATGGGGTGCAGATTGCCGATGCGGCAATCATTGCAGCGGCCCGCCTGTCCCAGCGCTATATTCCGGACCGCCAGCTTCCGGACAAGGCCATTGACCTGGTCGATGAGGCGGCCAGTCTGATCCGTATGGAAATCGACTCCAAGCCGGAGGAGATGGACAAGCTCGAACGACGACTGATCCAGCTCAAGATCGAACAGGAAGCACTGAAGAAAGAGGATGACGAGGGATCCCGCAAGCGCAAGGAAAAGCTGGCGGAGGAAATCGGTTCCCTGGAATCCGAGTTCGCTGATCTTGATGAGGTCTGGAAAGCCGAGAAGGCAGCCGTGCAGGGTACGCATACCATCAAGAGCCAGCTTGAGCAGGCCCGCGCCGATCTGGAGATCGCCCGGCGGGCCGGTGATCTGGCGAGGATGTCAGAGCTGCAGTATGGCGTGATTCCGGATCTGGAGAAGAGCCTGGATATGTCCACGCAGGCAGAGATGATGGAGATGCGTCTGCTGCGCAACCGGGTGACGGAGGAAGAAATTGCCGATGTGGTCTCGCGCTGGACCGGCATACCGGTATCCAAGATGTTGCAGAGCGACAAGCAGAAGCTGCTCGAAATGGAAGACGCCCTGCATCGCCGTGTAATCGGCCAGGACGAGGCGATCTCGGCGGTATCCAATGCAGTGCGTCGTTCCCGCTCTGGCCTTTCGGACCCGAACCGGCCCAATGGCTCGTTCCTGTTCCTCGGCCCGACGGGCGTGGGCAAGACCGAGTTGTGCAAAGCGCTGGCGGAGTTTCTGTTTGACACTGAGGAAGCCATGGTCCGCATTGATATGTCCGAATTCATGGAGCAGCATTCAGTGGCCCGGCTGATCGGTGCTCCGCCTGGCTATGTCGGCTACGAGGAGGGTGGTTACCTTACCGAAGCCGTGCGCCGACGACCCTATTCTGTATTGCTGCTGGATGAGGTGGAGAAGGCGCATCCAGACGTGTTCAATGTGCTGTTGCAGGTGCTGGATGACGGGCGACTGACCGATGGGCATGGTCGCACGGTCGATTTCCGCAATACCGTTATTGTAATGACCTCCAATCTGGGTTCGGACCGGATTCAGGAAGTCATGCAGCAAGGCGCGGAAAGCACCAGTCAGTATGAGCAGGTCAAGTCCGAGGTGCTGTCTGTGGTGGTACGTCACTTTTCGCCGGAGTTCGTGAACCGGATTGACGAGACGGTCGTGTTCCATCCTCTGGCCGAAGACCAGATCCGTGGCATTGCCAGCGTGCAGGTCGAGCTGCTCAATCGCCGACTTCAGGACAATGATCTCCGACTGGAGGTCAGCGAAGCTGTTCTCGACAAGCTGGCGAAGCTGGGCTATGACCCTGTGTACGGGGCACGTCCACTGAAGCGCGCCATCCAGAACTGGATCGAGAACCCGTTGGCGCAGAAAGTGATCCAGGGCGTGTACGGGCCCGGTGACACGATTCACGTCGATGTCAGTGGCGATGAATTCCAGTTCACGGGTGAATCCGGAAGCCCTGGTGATAACTGAGGCTTCCTGGTGCTCTGTCACGTTCCGCGAACGGCGGCATCCGGGTCTGATGTCGCCGTTTGTCGCCACTTCCCTTGACAAGCGTTGAAATCATGGGAAAATTGCGGCCTAACTGAGAAGGTTATCCCCTCACCATATCTGCTGTGGCGGGTCCGGTCACAAAACCGGTATCACACCACAGCCCGGGTGTCAGACAGTTCCACCTACTGCCAGCGATGCCACAGCATCGGGGCAGGGCAAGTTCGCCGCTATCTGCTGGCGACTCTTAACTTTGAACTTGAAACGTGTCGGGTCGGGTCTGCTTGCGCAAGCGGAAGCCGGCCGGCAGTGACTGACTGTCGACCGGACGGAACCGTCTCACACAGACCAGCATAATCGGAAGACGATGAAGAAGAGGCTATAAGACAGTGGAATTACTCTCAGGTGGCGAGATGCTGATTCGTGCCCTGCGCGATGAAGGAGTCGAGATCCTGTTCGGTTACCCGGGCGGGGCGGCGTTGCATATCTATGACGCGATTTTCCAGCAGGACGAGGTGGAGCATATTCTGGTTCGTCATGAGCAGGCTGCCACGCACGCGGCCGACGGCTATGCGCGGGCAACGGGTAAGCCCGGAGTGGTACTGGTGACTTCCGGTCCGGGGGCGACAAACGCCATCACCGGCATCGCCACCGCCTTCATGGACTCCATCCCCATGGTGGTCATTTCCGGTCAGGTCGACAGTTCCCTGATCGGGTCCGATGCCTTTCAGGAAACTGACATGGTCGGTATTTCCCGACCTATCGTGAAGCACAGTTTCATGGTGAAGAGCGCTGAAGAGATTCCCTCCGTGGTCAAAAAGGCATTTCACATTGCCACCACTGGGCGCCCTGGGCCGGTTGTCATCGATGTCCCCAAGGACACCACGGACCCGGCCCACAAAATCGAGTACAACTACCCTGACTCGGTCCGGATGCGCTCGTATACCGTGCCGACCAAAGGGCATACCGGTCAGATCCGCAAGGCGGTGGAGATCCTGATGGCCGCGCGTCGGCCGATCATCTATGCCGGCGGCGGTGTCGTTCAAGGTGAAGGTTCCGCATTGCTGACCGAGCTGGCCCGTGAGCTCGGATGTCCGGTGACCAACACACTGATGGGGCTGGGTGCATACCCGGCCACTGATCGTCAGTTCGTGGGCTGGTTGGGCATGCACGGCTCGTACGAAGCTAACATGGCGATGCACTTCAGTGACGTGGTGCTGGGGATCGGTGTCCGCTTTGATGACCGGGTAACCAACAACGTCGACAAGTTCTGTCCGGGCGCCACGATCCTGCACATCGACATTGATCCCGCCTCCATCTCCAAAACGGTGACGGCGGATGTGCCGATTGTCGGTCCCGTCGGTCCGGTACTGGAGGAGATGCTGGAACTGGTGCGCCACTCCGAGAAACAAGTGGACAGCAAGGAGCTGGAACTTTGGTGGAAGCAGATTGATGGTTGGCGGGAGCGTGATTGCCTGAAGGTGATACCGGCTGAAGGTGATCGCATCATGCCCCAGCAGGTAGTTCAGAGTGTCTACCGGGTTACCCGGGGGGACGCCTATGTGACCGCGGATGTCGGTCAGCACCAGATGTTTGCGGCGCAGTACTATCCGTTCGATAAACCCCGCCGCTGGATCAATTCCGGAGGTCTGGGGACCATGGGATTCGGATTTCCGGCCGCCATGGGAGTCTGTCTTGCCGACCCCGAGGCAACGGTGCTCTGCATCACGGGAGAAGGCAGCATCCAGATGTGCATCCAGGAGTTGGCAACCTGCATGCAGTACGATCTGCCAATCAAGATCGTCAACCTGAATAACGAAGCACTGGGCATGGTCAAGCAGTGGCAGGACATGCAGTACGGTGGTCGTCATTCGCACAGCACCTATGCCGAGTCGCTGCCGGACTTCGTGAAGCTGGCCGAGGCCTATGGTCATGTCGGCATGCGGATTGAGAAGTTCTCCGAGCTGGATGCAAAGCTGGAGGAGGCGTTCGCCATGAAGGACCGGCTGGTGTTCATCGACGTGGTCGTAGACCAGACACAGCACGTATATCCGATGGCCATCAAGGGTGGCTCGATGAAAGACATGTTCCTGAGCAAGACGGAGAGGACCTGAGATGAGGCACATTATTTCCATACTGCTGGAGAATGAACCTGGCGCCCTGTCTCGTGTGGTCGGACTGTTCTCCCAGCGCAACTACAATATCGAGTCACTTACTGTCGCGCCCACTGATGATCATACGCTGTCACGGCTGACGATCACGACCGAGGGAGATGACCGTAAGATTGAGCAGATCACCAAGCACCTGAACAAGCTGATCGACACAGTGAAGCTCGTGGACCTGACCGAGGGCTCTCATATCGAACGCGAGCTGATGCTGATCAAGGTGCGGGCGACCGGCGCGCAACGCGACGAAATCAAGCGTACCACCGACATCTTCCGTGGCCAGGTGGTGGATGTGACGAGCACGGTCTACAGTATCCAGATGGCGGGCACCACGGAAAAGCTCGACGCCTTTCTCGAGGCGATTGGCAGTGCGGTGATTCTGGAGGTGGCGCGCACCGGCGTCACGGGCATCGCCCGCGGCGAGAAGGTGCTCGGGCTCTGATCCGAGGTGCTCACTTCGTAGTGCCGGTCAGGGCTGGCCCGTGGCGGGAGGTGGTATCAGGCCGGAGCGTCGGCCGCCATGGACGGCGGCCGCCGAGCCCTACAGGGATGTATTCACGGGCGTCTCCTGAGCGGAGGCATCGCCCGCAAGGATCGAGCTACGGAGAGTGGTAACCCCGCAGCCCGGGAAAGGCTTCAGACCGAGATGGCGCGCTTCATGGCTGTCATGTACGATCGCAGACGCTGACCCACGACCTCGATCGGGTGATTACGGATCGACTGATTGGCGTCGATCAGTTCGGCATTGTCCACGCCCTGGTCGGAGAGCTTCAGGCCCTCGCCGATCACATCGGTGTCGATTTTCTGCATGAAATCTTTCAACAATGGCACGCACTCATTGGCGAACAGGTAGCAGCCATACTCGGCCGTGTCGGAGATCACCTTGTTCATCTCGTACAACTTCTTGCGGCCGATCAGATTGGCGATCAGCGGCACTTCGTGCAGGGACTCATAGTAGGCCGACTCCTCGATGATGCCGGATTCGGTCATGGTCTCGAAGGCCAGCTCGACGCCCGCCTTGAGCATCGCCACCATAAGGATGCCGTGGTCATAGTATTCCTGCTCGGACAGGGACATGTCGCCGGCCGCCGTCTTCTCGAAATCGGTCTGGCCGGTCTCTTCCCGCCAGGTCAGTAGCTTTTTGTCATCATTGGCCCAGTCTTCCATCATGTCGCGCGAGAACTCGCCACTCAGTACGTCATCCATGTGCTTTCGGTACAGAGGACGCATGATGTCCTTGAGCTCGGCCGCGAGTGAATTGGCCTGCAGCTTGGCCGGGTTGGACAGGCGATCCATCATGTTGGTGATGCCGCCGTGCTTCAGCCCCTCGGAGATCACTTCCCAGCCATGCTGGATCAGCTTGGCGGCGTAGGCGGAATCCACTCCCTTCTCTACCATGCGTTCGAAGCACAGGATGGAACCGGTCTGCAGCATGCCGCAGAGAATGGTCTGCTCGCCCATCAGATCCGATTTCACTTCGGCGATGAAGGAGGACTCGAGCACACCGGCACGGTCGCCACCGGTCGCGGCCGCGTAGGCCTTGGCAATCTCCAGGCCTTCGCCTTTTGGATCGTTTTCCGGATGAACGGCGATCAGGGTCGGAACCCCGAAGCCGCGTTTGTATTCTTCTCGGACCTCGGAGCCCGGGCATTTCGGGGCCACCATGACCACCGTCAGATCAGAGCGGATCTGTTTGCCTTCCTCGACGATGTTGAAGCCGTGAGAATAGGCCAGGCAGGCGCCTTCCTTCATCAGGGGCATGATCTGATCAATGACGGCGCTGTGCTGCTTGTCCGGTGTCAGGTTCAGTACCAGGTCGGCTTCCGGGATCAGGTCCTCGTAGGGGCTGACGGTGAAGCCATTCTCGGTGGCGTTCTTCCAGGACTGGCGTTTCTCGTCAATGGCGCTCTGGCGCAGTGCATAGCTGATGTCCAGGCCGCTGTCGCGCATATTCAGGCCCTGGTTGAGGCCCTGGGCGCCACAACCCACGATGACCACCTTCTTGCCCAGCAGTTTGTTGACGCCGTCGGCGAATTCATTGCGTTCCATGAAGCGGCACTTGCCGAGTTGCTGCAGCTGCAGGCGCAGGGGCAGAGAATTGAAGTAATTCATTGGGAGTCTCCGTACAGGGTCGGGTTGGCATGGTGCCGGGTCCACCCGTCTTGTTGATTCAGAAATACATGTTGGTAACGGACTGAATCATAGGGCATTGTGAGGGTTGCGTAAACTGCACTGTTTGCAATAATGTGTTGCATATAATGCAATAAAGGATGATTTGACTTGACTCCCCGCGACCTTCGTCTGTTTCTTCATCTCTGTCGGACCCTGCACTTTGGCAGGGCAGCCCGGGATGTACATGTCAGTGCTTCCAGCCTCAGCCGGGTCATCGGCAGGCTGGAAGAGGAGTGTGGCGCTACTCTGTTCGAGCGGGATAACCGCACGGTGCGGGTCACCCGCGCCGGAATGCAATACAGGGCATTTGCGGAGGATGTGCTGGGTCGTTGGTCGATGCTTCAGGAATCCCTGCATCAGCAGTCCGTCCACCTGCAGGGGCGGCTCAGTCTGTTCTGCTCGGTTACCGCCAGTTACAGCGTATTGCCCAGCCTGCTGGACGCATTCCGTAGTGCCCATCCGTCCATCGAGCTACGTCTGCATACCGGCGACTCTGAGTTGGCCCTGCAGCGTGTGCAGGATGAATCCGATGATATGGCTGTGGCCGCCATGCCGGATCGCCTGCCCGACACCCTGTCATTTCTGCCAGTGGCCGAATCCAGTCTGGTGTTGATTGCGCCGCGGATCGACTGTCCTGTCCGGCGGCAACTGGATGAGGCAACGGTTCGGGAGAGAGAGCCTGACTGGAGCGCCTTGCCGTTTGTCAGCTCGGAATCCGGCTTGATGCGTTCACGTATGGTGGCCTGGTTCCGCCAGCGGGGCAGTCAGCCTAATGTGTATGCCCGCGTCAGCGGCAACGAGGCGATCGTCAGCATGGTCGGGCTCGGGTTCGGTGTCGGCATGGTACCGAGGTTGGTGGTGGAGAACAGTCCCATGGTCCGCAGTGTCGAGGTCATTGAGGCATGGCCAGAGGCGGAACCGTTTACTATCGGCCTGTGCTGTCTGCGTCGCAAGCGCAACAATCCGCTGGTAGGGGCCCTCTGGCAGCTGGCGGAGGAGCCGGTTCCGCGCACGATCACACAAGGATGACAGACGTGTATAATCGGAAGCTGATCCGTATGGCAGACAGTCTGGAGCAGCATGGACAATACCGAACAGGGTGAGCAGGAAGGCGAAACGCCAGACAGCCTTTTCCCCATCGACGAACATGAAGAGATCGTGTCCCAGGATGGTCAAAAGGTGCGGCGGAAGGGTATCTATCTGCTGCCCAACCTGCTGACTCTTGGAGCTCTGTTCGCTGGCTTTTACGCCATCATTGCCGGCATGAATGGCAATTTCAATGCGGCCGGCTGGGCCATACTGATCGCGGCAGTGCTGGATGGACTCGATGGGCGAGTGGCCAGGCTGACCAATACCCAGAGTGCCTTCGGAGCCCAGTTCGACAGTCTGGCGGACATGGTTTCGTTCGGAGTGGCGCCGGCCCTGATCGTTTTCAGCTGGGCGCTGTCTTCGCTGGGCAATCCGGGTTGGGCTGCCAGTTTCATTTTCATCTCCTGCGCGGCGCTGCGTCTGGCTCGCTTTAACGTGCAGCTGGGAACGGTGGACAAGCGGTTCTTTGTCGGCCTGCAGAGTCCGGTGGCGGCGGGCCTGGTGACGTTCATGGTGTGGGTGGGCCACAGGTATGAGGTCGATCCGTCCGGCTGGATCGCGGTGTCAGCCGCAGTGCTGACCACGTTCACTGGTCTGCTGATGATCAGCAATTATCGGTATTACAGCTTCAAGGAGGTGCATTTCAAGGGTACAGTACCTTATGTGGTGTTTCTGCTGACGGTTGTACTACTGGTGGTGATCGCCCAGAATCCCCATGAAGTGCTGCTTGGTATGTGTGTGCTCTATATGATCTCAGGGCCGGCTATTTCGTTGTACAGACTGTCCCGGCGCCGAGTTGCGCCCTCGCCTGAAGGTCCGGAAAGTGAATCTGAAGAGGACCGGCGCACGTAAGCGGCTTGTGTACCGGTCCAGTGTTCATGAAGGACCCGTCATGTCCCGACAGGAGACCTGAACCATGTTGATCAAGAAACCGTCTGATATCAGACCGTCAGAAATCACTCCGGAGAGTGTCTATCGCAACAGGCGTGAATTCATGCGGGATGCGGCTCATCTTGGACTGTTGGCCGGCGTCGGCATGAGTGCGCCGGGAATGCTGTCGGCCGCTGAGGGGGATGCGCTGCGTGCACGGGCGCCGCAGAATATGGCCCGATCGGCTCCAGCAGAGTGGTGGGAGGGCAAATTCGAAAGTATCGAGGCGGCTGAGCGCGGCGGACCGTTTTCCACCAACGAGGATCTGACGCCCTATAACGACGTAGTCACCTATAATAATTTTTACGAGTTCGGCACCAACAAGGAAGACCCGCATCAGCGGTCGGGCGCATTCGAGGTGGATCCCTGGTCCGTCGAGATTGCTGGAGAATGCAATCGTCCGGGCACCTATCACCTGGAGGATATAGTCAATCCCCACACACTGGAGGAGAGGATCTACCGGTTGCGCTGTGTCGAGCGCTGGTCCATGGTCATACCCTGGGTGGGGTTTCCGCTGGCTGACCTGATAAAGCGCTTCGAGCCGACCTCGAAGGCGAAGTACGTCGCCTTCGAGACGCTGGTGGATCCCGAGCAGATGCCAGCGCAGCGTTCGCGTTTCAGCGTCATTGACTGGCCCTACCGCGAAGGCCTGCGTATGGATGAGGCGATGAACCCGCTGACCCTGCTGGCGGTCGGTCTTTACGGGGACTACATGCCACCTCAGAACGGTGCGCCGATTCGTCTGGTGGTGCCGTGGAAGTATGGATTCAAGAGCATCAAATCCATCGTCAGTATCCGCTTCACAGAGGAAGAGCCGCCCACCAGCTGGAATATGATGCAGCCCAACGAATACGGCTTTTATGCCAACGTCAACCCGAACGTGCATCATCCGCGCTGGCGGCAGGACATGGAGACCCGCCTGCCCCGGTCGCTGTTCAGTTCGTCGCGGATCGAGACGCGCCTGTTCAATGGCTACGAAGAGCAGGTGGCGCACCTGTATGAGGGTATGGATCTGTCCCGCAATTATTGAGGCCGCGCACTGAATGTACTGGCTATGGAGCGGCCTCCGCCATCTTGTGTTCTGGCTGGCGTTGGTTCCGTTTGCGTTGCTGGTCTATGGGGCTGGCACCAATACCCTCGGCGCCGATCCGGCCGATGTGCTGTCACTGGAAACAGGCCGCTGGTCTCTGCGTTTCCTGTTGATGTCGCTGGCCATCACGCCACTGCGTCAGATCACGGGGCTGGGGCGGCTCCTGCCATTGAGGCGCACGCTCGGTTTGTATGCGCTGTTCTATGCCGCATGGCATGTGCTGGTGTATCTGATGTTCCTGCTGGAATGGCGCTGGTCCGAGATCGGTAGCGATATCCTTGAGCGTCCTTATATCACGGTCGGGTTTATGGCCTTCCTCATTCTGGTGGCGCTGGGAGCCACATCCAACAAACGCATGATGCGACGAATGGGGCGTAACTGGAAGCGACTGCACCGCTGGGTGTACCTGGCCGCGATACTGGGCTTTCTACATCTGTTGTGGATACTGCGCGGGGATGTGACCGATGCAGTGATCTATGGCCTCATAACGGTGTTACTGCTCGGCTACAGGCTCTACAAAGCAGCCTGGTTCCGACGTCTGGTCGCATTCCGGTGATGGTTTTGTAAAAAAATGACAAAGAGGTCTTGTCAGCGTCATTTTTTATGGCATAATGCGCGCCCTTGACACGCAAAGCCGGAAAGAAAGCGGCGGTGTCAGAGGCTGCGGCAGGCCATTACGCGGAGGTTGTCGGGAAGAGGAAAACTTTTCCGGGAATGATCGAAAAGGGCTTGCCAGATACGCTGAAAGGCGTATAATACGCGGCCTTCGCTGCTCAAGAAGAGTGGCGGAAAACAGGTTCTTTAAGAGATTGGTATCAAGTAATAGAGGTGGGTGCTTGCCGGGATATCTGGTG
>JAWLFN010000262.1:0-3436 GCA_041685555.1 Gammaproteobacteria bacterium
GCCAAAACCGACGGTACGCAACTGGTCGCTGTAATCAGTGCGGCAATCCGTGAACACCGGCGCCGCCGCTGAACACGCCTCCAATCGATCAAAGGACGCTTCCACGATGAGCGATAACAAGAAACCATTGGGCATCACCGATGTCATACTCCGTGATGCCCACCAGTCACTGCTTGCCACCCGCATGCGCCTGGATGACATGCTGCCCATTGCCGAGAAGCTGGATCGGGTAGGCTTCTGGTCACTGGAGTCCTGGGGTGGTGCTACCTTTGATGCCTGTATCCGCTACCTCGGAGAGGATCCCTGGGAGCGGATCAGGGCGCTCAAGAAAGCGATGCCGAATACGCCCCAGCAGATGCTGTTCCGAGGGCAGAACATCCTGGGCTATCGTCACTACGCCGATGATATCGTGGAGCGCTTCGTCGAAAGAGCTGCCAAGAATGGTGTCGATGTGTTCCGTGTGTTTGACGCAATGAACGATGTGCGCAACCTGGAGACGGCGATCGGGGCGGTAAAGAAGCAGGGCAGACACGCGCAGGGCACCATGTCCTATACGGTCAGTCCGGTACACACCATCGAATCGTGGATTTCCATGGCGCGCCAGATCGAGGACATGGGTGCCGACTCGCTCTGCATCAAGGACATGGCGGGACTGCTTACCCCGTATGTCGCGTACGAACTGATCACCGGTCTGAAAGAGGCCACCAACCTCGACATCCACATGCAGTGTCATGCCACCACCGGCCTGTCGACAGCGACCTACCTCAAGGCGGTGGAAGCCGGAATCGACAACCTGGATACCGCCATTTCCTCTATGAGCATGACCTACGGTCATACCCCGACCGAGACACTGGTGGCCATGTTGAAGGGCACCGACAGGGATACGGGGCTGGACATCGAGCTGTTGGAGGAAATTGCCAGTTATTTCCGCCAGGTCCGCAAGAAGTACGCTCGATTCGAGGGATCCCTGAAGGGTATTGATTCTCGCATTCTCGTGGCCCAGGTGCCGGGAGGCATGCTGACCAATCTGGAAAACCAGTTACGTGAGCAGAATGCCCAGGATCGCATGGATGAGGTGCTGGAAGAGATTCCCAGAGTCCGTCAGGAGCTTGGCTACATTCCACTGGTGACGCCGACATCCCAGATCGTGGGAACACAGGCTGTGCTCAATGTGCTGACCGGTGAACGATACAAGAGCATCACGCGGGAAACGGAAGGTGTGCTCAAGGGCGAGTACGGTGCCACGCCGGCCGAGGTGGACAGTGAGCTGCAGAAGCGTGTGCTGGCGGGTGGTGAACCGGTCACCTGTCGTCCGGCGGAGCTGCTGGAGCCAGAGTTCGAAAAGCAGAAGACGGAGCTGAAAGAGCTTTCCGCGGAAAAGGGCTTTGACATCGTACACGAAGTGGACGATACGCTGACCTATGCCCTGTTGCCGCAACCGGCCCTCAAGTTTTTCCAGAACCGGAACAATCCGGAGGCATTTGAACCGGCGCCGGACGGTGAAGTTGCGGAGCAGGGAGCGGTCCGCTCCAGTGAGCGCTCGGGCGGGGATCAGGGTGTGTACACCGTGGAGGTCGAGGGGCGTTCCTATGTCGTGCGGGTCACTGATGGCGGCGATGTCAGTGCCTTGAGTGAGGCCCGTCCTGCCGCGTCCGTCGGCAGCGCCCCTGCGGATGCCCCGGCCGGTGGGTCTGGAAACGAGGGCCACCAGGTCAAGGCGCCACTGTCTGGCAGCGTCTACCGGATTGTTGCCAACGAAGGCAGCCACGTTGGTGAAGGCGATGTATTGATGCTGCTGGAGGCCATGAAGATGGAAACGGAGATCCGCAGCGACCGGGCCGGAACGGTCCGACAACTGCATGTGGCCGAAGGCGAGTCAGTCAGCTCCGGCGATCCCCTGGTCACGCTGGAGTGAACTGAATGGAACTGTTGACGGAACTCTGGCATACCACGGGGATTTATCAGCTGGCGTTCAAACAGGCCGCCATGATCCTGGTGGGCCTGCTGCTGTTGTACCTTGCCATCAGCAAGAAGTTCGAGCCATTGTTGCTGGTACCCATCGGTTTCGGTGGCATACTGGCCAACATTCCCGGCGTTGACATTGCCGTCGCGGACGGGGTTTTGGCCCAGTTTTACCAGATGGGGCTCAGCACGGGCGTGTTTCCTCTGCTGATCTTCATGGGCGTCGGCGCCATGACCGACTTCGGCCCGTTGTTGGCCAATCCACGGACATTGCTGTTGGGTGCCGCGGCCCAGTTCGGTATCTTTGCCACTGTGCTCGGGGCCCTGTTCCTGACGGATGTCGGCTTGTTCGACTTCACCATTCAGCAGGCGGCCGCGATTGGCATCATCGGCGGTGCCGACGGACCTACGGCGATCTATGTGTCGGGTATCCTGGCTCCGGAACTGCTGGGACCGATTGCCGTGGCGGCCTACTCGTACATGGCACTGGTGCCACTCATCCAACCCCCCATCATGCGCATGCTCACCAATGAGGATGAGCGTCGTATCGAGATGAAGCAGCTGCGAGTGGTGTCACAGCGGGAAAAGATTGTATTCCCGCTGCTGCTGTTGATACTGGTGGCGCTCGTGGTGCCTTCCGCCGCTCCGCTGCTGGGCATGTTCTGCTTCGGCAACCTGATGAAGGAGTGTGGCGTGGTCGATCGATTGACAAAGACGGCACAGAATGCGTTGATCAATATTGTCACGATTTTGCTGGGGCTGGCGGTCGGATCACGGCTCATGGCGGATGAGTTCCTGGTGGCCAGCACGCTGGGCATTCTGGCGCTGGGCATGGTGGCTTTCGCCATCGGCACAATGACCGGAGTGTTGATGGGCAAACTGATGAACCGTCTCAGCGCGGCCAGGATCAATCCCCTGATCGGTGCAGCGGGTGTATCCGCGGTGCCCATGGCGGCGCGGGTCGTCAACCGCGTCGGCACGGAAGCCAATCCGCACAACTTCCTGCTCATGCATGCCATGGGGCCGAATGTGGCCGGTGTCATAGGTTCTGCGATCGCGGCTGGTATACTGATCGAAATGGTGGGCTGATCAACCATGCGACAGGTGATGCAATATGCCGGAACTGAACGAGGGTCTGACGGTGGAGCAACCGGATCCGGCCTCGGTGTTGTATGTGCTGGATACCAATGTCCTGATCCATGATCCGACTGCGATCGGCAACTTCGACGAACATCATGTCGTGTTGCCGATCACTGTGCTGGAAGAGCTGGACCGGCTGAAGGCAGGTAGAACAGCCCTGGCCGCGGATTGCCGCCAGGCCATCCGAGAGATCGATCGGGTGATCGGGGCGGCGGATGCCGCGGGCGTCGAGGCCGGTGTGCCCATCGGCGCTGTCGACGGGTGTGGGGGCAGCGGGCGCCTCTCTGTTCTCATGACCGAGACCCCGGTTAACCTGCAGATACTGCCAGAGCAC
>JAWLFN010000263.1:0-3426 GCA_041685555.1 Gammaproteobacteria bacterium
CGTGTCTGCGCAGCGCGGAGGCCGCCGGGGTGGACGCCGTGATCATGCCGAAGGATCGCAGTGCCCCGGTCAACATGACGGTGCGCAAGGTGGCCTGCGGCGCGGCGGAAACCCTGACCCTGATCGGTGTCACCAATCTGGCCCGGACCCTGAAAGCACTGAAGGCCCGCGGCATCTGGCTGGCCGGTGCCGCCGGGGAAGCCGACACCAGCCTCTACGAGCTCGATCTGCGCGACCCCACGGCGCTGGTCATGGGAGCCGAGGGCGGCGGCCTGCGTCGCCTGACCCGGGAGCAGTGCGACCACCTGGTGGCGCTGCCCATGGCCGGGGCGGTCAGCAGCCTGAATGTCTCCGTGGCCACGGGGATCTGCCTGTTCGAGGCGGTGCGCCAGCGCCGCGCCTGAACCCTCGGCGGAAAAGTTTGCAACCCGGGGCGGCTTTCTCTACAATTCGCTCTCTTAATTTCGGGGTACTGTCCGTCGTTGTGGACAGCGCCCCTTAACTCCTTGTCTTACCGCGCAGTCTGCCATCAGGGTCGGTTGTTTGACGGAAGACTTACTGCCGAAAGGAGTCTCCATGAGACACTACGAGATCGTATTCCTGGTCCACCCGGACCAGAGCGACCAGGTTCCGGCCATGGTCGAGCGCTACACGCAGCTGGTCACCGACAATGGTGGCAAGGTGCACCGCCAGGAAGACTGGGGGCGTCGCCAGCTGGCCTACCCGATCAACAAGATCCACAAGGCACACTACATTCTGATGAATGTGGAGTGTGGCCACGAGGCCATCGACGAAATCACCACATTGTTCCGTTACAATGACGCCATCCTGCGCAATCTGGTGATCAAGGTGGATGAGGCGATCACCGAAGAGTCCCTGATTCTCCAGGGTGAGCGCGAGAATCGCGAGCGCCGCGCCCGTATCGACCAGAAGCGCAAGGCCGAGGAAGAGGCCGCGGCCCGTGCCGAGGAGCGCCGCAAGGCCGCCGAGGCAGAGAAGGCCGAGGAAGCCTCTGAAGAGTCAGCCGACGCCGACTCGGATGACGCCGCTACCGAAGACGAACAGAAATCCTAGGATTTCAGTAACAGGATAAAGACTATGGCCCGTTTTTTTCGCAGACGTAAATTCTGCAAGTTCACCGCCGAAGGCGTAAAACAGATCGACTACAAGGATCTGGAAACGCTGCGCGCCTACATTTCCGAGACCGGCAAGATCGTGCCGAGCCGGATCACCGGCACCAAGGCCCGCTACCAGCGTCAGCTGGCCACGGCCGTCAAGCGTGCGCGGCACCTGGCGCTGATCCCGTATACGGACAGTCACGGCAACTGATTGATTGATGAAGGAGCGCAACTGCCACCGGCGGTTGTGACGCCCTGATGCGCAGCCTGGCCAGTTATGCAATGCAAGGCCGCCGGCAGGCCATCCTGACGGCGTTCATCACCGGGCTGATCCCGCTGGTCAACCTGCTGACGCCGGCGTTGCTGGGGCTGGTCTGCCTGCGGCACGGTCTGCGTGAAGGCATCACGATCGCGGCCTGGGCCCTACTGCCGCTGGCCGGATGGGCGCTGGCGGGCGATGTGACCCCGATCATTCTGGCGGTCGGCGTGCTGGCACTGGCTGCCACGCTGCGGAATACCGGGCGCTGGGAGATCACGCTGGTGGCGGCGGTGCTGGTCGGCGTGGCCGCGGAGATGGTGCTGCGCCTGAGACCTGAGTTCATGACGCAGGTCCTGGATCAGCTGGACACGATGATGACGCAGGATGTGACCGCCGACGAACCGTTGACGCGGGACAATCTGCAGCAACTGCTGTACAGCCTGTTCGGCGTGGTACACATGTTCCTGGCCATCTGCATGACGCTGCTGGCGCGCTGGTGGCAGGCATTGCTGTTCAATCCGGGCGGCTTCCGCCAGGAGTTCCATGCGCTGCGGATGCCGCCGCAGTTGGCAATGGCGCTGGCCGTGTTGTTTCTGCTGGCCAGTTTCGGGGCACCGGTACTGGACGGCTGGATACTGTATTTTGTGATGCCGCTGTTTTTCGCGGGACTGGCCCTGGTACACGGGGTGGTCGGACTGAAGAGACTGTCCGGATTGTGGCTGGGAGCATTCTATCTGTTGCTGCTCAGCCCGGTGGTGGCGCAGTTGCTGACCGTGGCGGCACTGTTTGATAGCTGGTATGACTTCCGCCGACGGGTGGAAGCCACCGACGAATGAATCTGGACTGAGTGAGGGTACAACCATGAATGTGATTCTGCTGGAGAAGATCGGCAAGCTGGGCACCGTGGGCGACACGGCGGCGGTGAAAGCCGGTTATGCGCGCAATTTCCTGTTTCCGCAGGGCAAGGCCATCCCGGCCACCAAGGCCAATGTGGCTGAATTCGAGACCCGGCGCGCCGAGTTGATGGCGGCGCACAATGAAAAAGTGGCCGCTGCCCAGGCACGCGGCGAAAAGCTCAAGGACCTGACCGTCACCATCGAGGCCAATGCCGGTGAAGAAGGCAGGCTGTTCGGTTCCGTGGGGACACAGGACATTGCCGAGGCGGTGTCCGCGGCCACTGGCGAGGAGTTCGTCAAGTCCGAAGTGCGCCTGTCGGTCGGTACCATCCGCGCCACCGGTGAGTACGAGATCGTCATGGATCTCGGCCACGAGATCGAGGAACCCATCAGTCTGGTGGTGGCCGCTGCCCGGATGGTGTAAGGCCGCGGCGGCTTGTAGGCCGTCGACCGGAGTGGGACAATGAAGCACCGCCGTCTGCCGACAGCGGTGCTTTTTTATGGACGGATGAGCAATGCCTGAGTCTTCCGAGAGGCCGGCCGGAGCCGGCAGTGGGCCCGGTTCCCTGGCCGCCCTGAAGGTGCCGCCGCATTCGGTGGAAGCCGAACAGGCCGTGCTGGGCGGGCTGATGCTGGATACCGAGGCCTGGGACGATGTGGTCGAGGCACTGCGCGAGCAGGACTTCTATCGCCAGGAGCACCGGATCATCTTCTCGGCGATGTTCCAGCAGGTTGAATCCGGCAGGCCGCTGGACGTGGTCACGCTGATCGAGGCGCTGGATCGCCGGGGCGAGCTGGATGCCGCTGGCGGTGTCGAGTATCTGGGTGACCTGGCAAGCCATGCCCGTGGCACCGCCAACATGAATGCCTACGCCCGTATCATCCGCGAGCGTGCCACCCTGCGCACGCTGATCCGGGTATCGGGTGAGATTGCCGACAGCGCCTACAGTCCCGCCGGCCGTGAAGCGCCGGAAATCCTGGACGAAGCCGAGAAGAAGGTCTTCGAGATCGCCGACAGCCGTGCCAGCGAAGGCGGTCCCCAGGCCGTCACGCCCCTGCTTGGCAAGGCCGTCGAGCGTATCGATGAACTGATCCAGAGCAAGGGCGGGGTGACCGGCTTCAGCACCGGCTTCAAGGACCTGGACAAGAAGAC
>JAWLFN010000044.1:0-14072 GCA_041685555.1 Gammaproteobacteria bacterium
CCGGGACACGGCCTGCGACAGTTCGCTGCTGCGGCCCGGTCCCTCGCCAAACCAGAACGGCACCGTGGGTTTCATGCCCTGCGCGTCCTTCACGCGAACCTTGAGACCGTCCACCCGCAGCAGCTGCCAGCTGTGACTGCCCAGCGTGAACACGTCCCCGGGCAGGGTCTCCAGGGCAAAGTCCTCGTTGAGCGTGCCGACCACGGTATCCTCCGGGTCCAGCACCACCTGGTAGTCGAACATGTCCGGAATGGCGCCGCCGTTCATCAGGGCGGTGAGCCGGGCACCGCGCCGGGGGCTGACGCGATCATTGATGCGGTCATGGTGCAGCCAGGCGCCGCGCCGGCCCAGCCGGGAGCTGTAGCCCTCGGCCAGCATCCGCACCAGGGCATCGAAACGCTCGCGTGGCAGCTCTTGGTACGGCCAGGCACCCGTGAACAGTTCATACAGCCCGTCCAGCGCGAGTGGCTCGCCGGTCTCGTCGTGACGGGCCGCCGCTTCAGCCACCAGCTGCTGGGACAGGATATCCAGCGGGTGGTCCGGCATCAGGATGCGGTCCAGCTCGCCCCTGTGGATGCTGTCCAGCAGCGCCGTGCATTCAATCAGGTCATCCCGGGTCAGCGGGAACAGGATGCCTTTGGGCAACGCACCGACCGCATGGCCACTGCGACCGACCCGCTGCAGGAAGGTGGCGATACGCTTGGGCGAGGCGAACTGCACGACCAGGTCCACCGAACCGATATCGATGCCCAGTTCCATGGAGGCCGTGGCGACCAGCACCTTGAGCCGCCCCTGCTTCAGGTTCTGCTCGGCGGCATGGCGGTGATCCTTGCTCATGCTGCCATGGTGGGAGCTGACCGCGTCCTCGCCCAGGCGCTCGTTCAGCGCCAGCGCCAGGCGCTCGGACAGGCGCCGGGTGTTCACGAACACCAGTGTGGTTTCGTGCGCCTCGATCAGGGCCACCAACCGTTCGTAGAGTTCCTCCCAGACCTCGCCGCTCATCAGCGCGGTCAGCGGGGACGAGGGCACCTCGATGCGCAGGTCCATGCGGCGGCGGTGGCCGGCGTCGATGATGACGCAGTGGCGCTCTCCGGCACCGGTCAGATAGCGCGCCACCAGTTCGATCGGTTTCTGCGTGGCGGACAGGCCGATGCGCTGCAGCGGCCCGTCCACCAGCGCCTCCAGCCGCTGCAGGGACAGCGCCAGGTGCGAGCCGCGCTTGTCGCCCAACAGGGCATGGATCTCGTCGACGATCACGCTGCGGATGCTGCTTAGCAGCTCACGGCCCCTGGCGCTGGTCAGCAGCAGGTACAGGGATTCGGGCGTGGTGACCAGGATGTGTGGCGGGTTGCGCAGCATTTTCTGGCGATCCGGCTGAGGGGTATCGCCGGTGCGCACCGCCACGGTAATGTTGGACGGGGCGCTGCCCTGCTGCAGCAACTCATCGGCGATCCCGTTGAGCGGGTCCTGCAGGTTGCGCTGGATGTCGTTGCCCAGCGCCTTGAGCGGGGAGATGTAGAGCACGCGGGTCTGCGCCGGCAACGGCCCTTCGCGCGACTCCTGCACCAGCTGGTCGATGGCGCAGAAGAAGGCCGCCAGCGTCTTGCCGCTGCCGGTGGGTGCGGCAATCAGCGTATGTCGCCCGCCGCGGATGGCGGGCCAGGCTTCGGCCTGCGGTCCGGTGGGCGCGCCGAAGCGCTCCCGGAACCAGGCCCGGCTGGCCGGGTGGAATGCGTCCAAAAGTCTGATGGCATCGATCAAAAACGTTTCTCCCGGCCAGTTTCTGCCCGTATAATAACGATATGTTATCAACGATCAAACAGCATGCCGCGCAGCTCTGGCGAGACAATCGCAAGTTTGTCCTGATCCTGGCCTGCATTGTCGGCTTCAAGAGCGCCGTTGCGGACCTGAACTCCATCTCCGGACATTCCATGCAGCCCAACCTGCTGGACGGCGACAAGGTCTGGGTCAACAAGGTGGCCTACGACATCCGGCTGCCGTTTCTGGACGCGGCCCTGCTGTCCGTGGATGACCCGGCGCGCGGCGATATCGTCATCATTGACTCGGTGGCCGCCGGCAAACGGCTGGTCAAGCGCGTGATCGGGATTCCGGGTGACACTCTGTATATGCGCAACGGCCTGTTGATGGTGAATGAGGAAGTGGCCCTGTACGACCCGGTCGACACCACGGCGCCGAAAGAAGCGGGCAGTCGTGGCGAGCGCGTCGTCTCCGAGCAATTGCCATCCCAGGATTATCAGGCACTGATCACCAGAGAGATCCATCGACGCGGGATCAATACCCACGGTCCCTTCGAGGTCCCGCCGGAGCACTACTTTGTACTGGGCGACAATCGCGGCAACAGTGCCGACAGCCGTCTCTACAGCTTCATCCGCCGCGACGAGATCGTGGGCCGTTCCAGTTCAGTGGTCTTCTCGCTGGACCCGGACAAGAATTTTCTCCCCCGCACCGGGCGGTTCCTCCACGCCCTGCAGTGATCGATCGCGCCGCCAGGCTCATGTCTGCTAGAATCATGCGCTGATCCTTTATCCACCACAGATCCGGAATCTTCGTGACACACCACACTCCTCTGTACCAGCAACACCTCGATGCCGGGGCCCGCATGGTCGACTTCTCCGGCTGGGACATGCCACTGCACTATGGCTCGGTGATCAATGAACATCATGCCGTGCGCCAGGAATGTGGCATGTTCGACGTCTCTCACATGACCGTGGTGGACGTGTCCGGCGCCGACGCGCAGGCCTATCTGCGCCGCGTGCTGGCCAACGACGTGATCCGGCTGGAGATCGGTCAGGCGCTGTACAGCGTCATGCTCAATGAACAGGGCGGCGTCGTGGACGACCTGATCATCTACCGGCTTCACCACGCCTACCGCCTGGTGGTGAACTGCGCCACGCGGGACAAGGATCTGGCCTGGCTGCGGCGTTGGCGGGACGGCTTCGATGTCGCCCCGCGGGAACGTGACGACCTGGCCATCATCGCCGTGCATGGCCCGCACTCCATCGACGCCGTCTGCCCACATCTGCCGGAACAGATGGTGGAGGCCACCCGGGCCCTGAAGAACTTCCGCGCCACCGAGCAGGGGGACTGGCTGATCGCCCGCACCGGCTACACCGGGGAGAAGGGACTGGAACTGATTCTGCCCGCTGCCGATGCCATCGGGCTATGGCAGGCACTGGAAGGCGCGGGGATCCAGCCGGTGGGGCTTGGCGCCCGGGACACACTGCGTCTGGAAGCCGGCATGAACCTGTATGGACAGGACATGGACGACGACACCTCGCCGCTGTCCGCCAACCTGCGACGCACCTTGATCATGGAACCGACGGATCGCGATTTCATCGGTCGCGCCGCCGTGGAACGAGACCTGCAGCGCCTTGAGGCCGGTGAATTGCCAGTACAGACCGGCCTGGTACTGGAAGGCCGCGGCGTCATGCGCGCCGGTCAGCGAGTGATCTGCCGGGGCTCCGATGACGAACCCTGTGGTGACGGCATCGTGACCAGCGGCACATTCTCGCCCACATTGAAGCATTCTATTGCATTGGCTAGAATCCCGGCCAACGCGCGACACTGCGAGGTGGAAATGCGGGGTCAACCGGTCGCCGTAAGGCTCGTCGGGCCCGGATTTGTACGCCAGGGCAAGAAACAGTTTGACTGAATCACACGCACACCGACACGAGAGGACTGACCTGTGAGCGACTTTCCACAAGAACTGAAATACGCGGCCACCCACGAATGGGTGCGGGTGGAGGAAGACGGCACGGTCACCGTGGGCATTTCCGATCATGCCCAGGAACTGCTGGGCGACATCGTTTTCATTGAACTGCCCGAGGAAGGCAGCACGGTCAGTGCCCGTGACGAGATGAGCGTGGTGGAGTCGGTGAAAGCGGCTTCCGACATCTACGCCCCGGTCTCCGGCGAGATCGTCACGGTCAACGAGGACCTGGCCGACTCGCCCGAGGCGATCAACAGCTCACCCTATGAAGACGGCTGGATCTGCCGGATCCTGCCCAGCGACAGCAGCGAACTGGCCGAGCTGATGGATGCCGGCGCCTACGCTGCCCAGATTGACTGAATCGACTCCGGAACCTGTCTCATGACCGAACCCAGACTGGGCGAACTGCAGCAGTCCGCCGATTTCATCCGACGCCATATCGGTCCCGCCCCGGACCAGGTGACCAGCATGCTGGATACGCTGGGACAGGCATCACTGGAAGCGCTGATCGATGCCACCGTGCCGGAGAGCATCCGGCACAGGGAGCCCCTGGACCTGGCCCCGCCAGACAGCGAATCCGATGCGCTGGCGGCATTGGGAGCCATCGCCGACGAAAACCAGTTGAACCGGTCCTTTATCGGCCTGGGCTACCACGACACCATTACGCCCAATGTCATTCTTCGCAACGTGCTGGAGAATCCGGGCTGGTACACCGCCTACACGCCCTACCAACCGGAAATTTCGCAGGGCCGGCTGGAAACCCTGCTGGCCTTCCAGCAGATGACGCTGGACCTGACCGGCATGGAACTGGCCAACGCCTCGCTGCTGGATGAAGCGACCGCCGCGGCCGAGGCCATGGCCCTGGCGAAGCGCGCCAGTCGCAGCAAGAGCAACCGGTTCTTCGTGGACCGGAACTGCCTGCCCCAGACCATCGACGTACTGAAAACCCGAGCCGCCAGTTTCGGTTTCGAACTGATCATCGATGACCCGGAAAACGCGGGTCATGAAGAAGTGTTCGGCGCCCTGTTCCAGTACCCGGACTGCCGGGGCAACCTGCGCGACCTGGCGCCCCTGTGCGAGCGCCTGCACGAACAGAAAGCCATCGTCGCCGTGGCCGCCGACCTGATGAGCCTCGCACTGCTGAAGCCGCCGGGCGAGGCCGGCGCCGACGTGGTGCTGGGCAGCAGCCAGCGCTTCGGTGTGCCGATGGGCTATGGCGGTCCGCACGCCGCCTTTTTTGCCACGCGCGACAAATACAAACGCGCCGTACCGGGGCGCATCATCGGGGTATCCGTCGACAGCCGGGGCCGACAGGCCTACCGCATGTCGCTGCAGACCCGAGAGCAGCACATCCGCCGCGAGAAAGCCAACAGCAACATCTGTACGGCCCAGGTCCTGCTGGCCAACATCGCCGCCCTGTATGCCATGTACCATGGCCCGGAAGGCATCCGCACCATTGCCCGACGCATCCACCGCTTGACGCGGATTCTGGCCACCGGGTTGCGCGCACAGGGCCTGGCCTGTAATGACACGTTTTTTGACACGCTCGGTATTGAGCTGGAACCGACCGCGCGCGATGCCGCACTGCGGCGCGCCCGCGACGCGGGGATCAACCTGCGCACCGACGACCCGGCCCTGCTCGGCATCAGCCTGGACGAATGCACCACGGCGGACGAGGTGGAGCGGCTCTGGCAGGTCCTGCTGGGCCCGGAAGCCGCCGGCTCCCTGTCCGTGGAATCACTGGACGCGCGTATTGTCGCTGGCGAGGAGCCGACAGCGATTCCCGGGGCACTGCAGCGCCAGTCGCCGATCCTGGAACATCCGCTGTTCAACCGTTTCCACAGCGAAACGGAGATGCTGCGCTACCTCAAGCGGCTGGAGAATCGGGACCTGTCCCTGACCCACTCGATGATCCCGCTGGGCTCCTGCACGATGAAGCTCAATGCCACCGCCGAAATGCTGCCCGTCACCTGGCCCCGGCTCAGCAAACCGCATCCCTTCGTGCCAAAGGAGCAGATGCCGGGCTATGCCCGTATGATCCGTGAACTGGAAGACATGCTGGCGGAGATCACCGGCTTTGACGGGGTCAGCATGCAGCCTAACTCCGGCGCCCAGGGCGAGTATGCCGGCCTGCTGGCCATCCGCAAGTACCTCGACAGCCAGGGCCAGTCGCAGCGCAACGTCTGCCTGATTCCTAGCTCCGCTCATGGCACCAATCCGGCCAGCGCCCAGATGCTGAGCATGAAGGTGGTCGTAGTGGCCTGCGACGAGCAGGGCAATATCGATGTAGACGACCTGAAAGCGAAGTCGGAACAGCACAGGGACACCCTGGCGGCGCTGATGATCACCTACCCGTCCACGCACGGGGTCTTCGAGGAAGCCGTACGCGACATCTGCCAGGTGGTGCACGATCATGGCGGGCAGGTCTACATGGATGGCGCCAACCTCAACGCCCAGGTTGGCGTCAGTCGGCCCGGCGACATTGGCGCGGATGTTTCCCATGTGAATCTGCACAAGACGTTCTGTATTCCACACGGCGGTGGCGGCCCCGGCATGGGACCGATCGGACACAAGGCCCACCTGGCGCCGTTCGTGGCCAATCACCCGCTGGTAAAACTGGACGGGCCGGACAGCGACAACACGGCCGTATCCGCCGCGCCCTGGGGCAGCGCCTCCATCCTGCCCATTTCCTGGATGTACATGAAAATGATGGGCGCCGAAGGGCTGCTGAAGGCGACGCAAGTGGCCATTCTCAACGCCAACTATATAGCCCGTCGACTGGAAGGGCATTACCCGGTGTTGTATACCGGCCGTGACGGCATGGTGGCGCACGAGTGCATCATCGACCTGCGCCCGCTGAAGCAGAGCGCCGGCGTTACCGACGAGGACGTGGCCAAGCGCCTGATGGACTACGGCTTCCATGCCCCGACCATGTCCTTCCCGGTGCCCGGCACACTGATGATCGAACCCACGGAGAGCGAATCAAAGCCGGAGCTGGACCGCTTCATCGAGGCCATGGTCAGTATTCGCCGCGAGATCGCCCGTATCGAGTCTGGCGAGATCGACGCCGATACCAACCCGCTCAAGCTGGCACCGCATACGCTGGCTGACATCATGGATGAACACTGGGACCGCCCCTACAGCAAGCAGGAGGCGGCCTGGCCCGTCGACGCCGTGCGGGAGAACAAGTTCTGGCCCACCGTGAACCGCATCGACAATGTTCATGGGGATCGCAATCTCTATTGTAGCTGCCCTCCCATGGACGCCTACCAGTAAGCGACCATTGCTGGCAGAGTGGTTTCGCCGCCACTCTGCCGCTCATTGGACTTGAAATTCTCCGCCCCCGACCCCATGACAGAGGGTGACAGGGATTGCCACTGCGACTGATTCATGCATTTTATCTATCGTCGTATAAACCATAATTCATTTTACCTAATGAATTGACCACCTTATCCTGTCCCTGTAATGAACATATCGTCCGACTCTGTAACCGAAAGGAGCAAGACAGTGAGCTTGATTGATACCGAAGTAAAACCATTCAAGGCAACCGCATTCCACAACGGCGAATTCGTTGAGGTCAGCGATGCCGATCTGCGCGGCAAGTGGTCCATCGTGTTTTTCTATCCGGCCGACTTCACCTTCGTCTGCCCCACCGAACTGGGCGACCTGGCCGAGTACTACGATGAGCTGAAGAAGATGGGCGTGGAAGTCTACGGTGTTTCCACGGACACCCACTTCACGCACAAGGCCTGGCACGACAGCTCCGAGACCATCGGCAAAATCACCTACCCCATGGTGGGCGACCCGACCGGCACCATCGCACGCAACTTCGGTGTCTATATCGAAGAGAACGGCCTGGCCCACCGCGGCACGTTCGTGATCGACCCGGAAGGTCGTATCAAGGTCATGGAGACCACCACGGAAGGCGTCGGCCGTAACGCCGCCGAGCTGGTACGCAAGGTCAAGGCCGCCCAGTACATTGCCGCGCATCCGGGTGAGGTCTGCCCGGCGAAGTGGGAAGAAGGCTCCGAGACACTGGCTCCGTCACTGGACCTGGTCGGCAAGATCTAGGAGTCTGCTACGAGCTCTGGCACACAACTGCAAAAGCGGGCGCGCCCGCTTCCGCAGATGCGCGCCAGAGCCCGCCGCAGACCCCACGCGCCCCTCTTCTTTCAGCTCAGTGGTCGGCCCTGCGACCTGCCACCTGAAGATGGTGCCCGACAATGCCCGGGCGATCACCGTCCGGGCATTTTTTTGTCTGTAATTCGTGCCTGTACGCAATACAACAGTGAATTCGCGAGGACGCAAATCACATGCTTGATGACAACATGAAAACCCAGCTCAAGGCTTACCTGGAGAAAGTCACCCGGCCCTTCGAGATCGTGGCATCGCTGGACGACGGGGCAAAATCGCAAGAGCTGCGGGGCATGCTTCAGGATATCGCGGCATTGACCGACAAGATCACGTACCGCGAGGACGGCGACAACCCGCGCAAGCCCGGTTTCTCCTTGCAGCATGCCGAGCAGGAGACCAACCTGTACTTTGCCGGCATCCCCGGCGGACACGAGTTCACGTCCCTGATCCTGGCCCTGTTGCAGGTGGGCGGTCATCCGCCCAGGGCCAGCGAAGAGGTCCAACAGCAGATCCGCGATCTGGAGGGTCCGCTGCACTTCGAGACCTATTTCTCGCTGTCCTGCCAGAACTGCCCGGACGTGGTGCAGGCGCTGAACCTGATGGCGGTGCTGAACCCCAACGTCAGCCACGTCGCCATGGACGGCGCCCTGTTCCAGGACGAGGTGGACAAGCGCGAGGTCATGTCCGTACCCACTGTGTTCCTGAATGGTGAACACTTCGGTCAGGGCCGCATGACCGTCGAGGACATCCTGGGCAAGGTCGACACCGGTGCCTCCGCCCGCGATGCAGAAAAGATGAAGGAGAAAGAGGCCTTTGATGTACTGGTGATCGGCGGGGGGCCGGCCGGTGCCTCCGGCGCCATCTATGCGGCGCGCAAGGGCATCCGCACCGGCGTGGCGGCCGAGCGTTTCGGCGGCCAGGTGCTGGACACGGCCGGCATCGAGAACTTCATCTCGGTGTCGCATACGGAAGGTCCGGTACTGGCACGTCATCTGGAAGAACACGTCAAGGACTACGAGGTCGACATCATGAACGGGCAGCGCGCCGCGGCACTGAAACCGGCCAACGGCGACGGCGGCCTGCATGAAGTGGAGTTCGAGAACGGCGCCAGGCTGAAATCGAAAACCCTGATCCTGGCCACCGGTGCCCGCTGGCGGGAAATGAATGTACCGGGCGAGGACGAGTACCGCAACAGGGGCGTGGCCTTCTGTCCGCACTGCGACGGCCCCCTGTTCAAGGGCAAGCCGGTGGCGGTGATCGGCGGGGGCAACTCCGGCGTGGAGGCGGCCATTGACCTGGCGGGTCTGGTGTCCCACGTGACACTGCTGGAGTTCGCCGACGAGCTGAAGGCCGACGAGGTCCTGCAGCGCAAGCTGCGCAGCCTGGACAACGTCACCATCCTCACCAGCGCACAGACCACCGAGGTCACCGGGGACGGCAAGAAAGTGACCGGCCTGGTCTACAAGGATCGGGGCACGGAGGAGATGCACTCCCTGGAAGTGGACGGGGTATTCGTGCAGATCGGACTGCTGCCCAACACCGAGTTCCTGAAAGGCACCGTGGAGCTGTCACAGTTCGGGGAAATCGTGGTCGATAACCGGGGCGAGACCAGCATCCCGGGCGTCTTCGCCGCCGGCGATGCGACCACGGTGCCGTACAAGCAGATCGTCATTGCCATGGGCGAAGGGTCGAAGGCCGCGTTGAGTGCTTTTGATCATCTGATCCGGCACTGACGCGTATCGTTCCTGGCTGGCACCCGCGTTTCGCCGTGACGGGTGTCCGCCAGTCCGCCACATACGGCAGGGTCGGACGGTTGCAAGCGTATATTTCACATCCCGACTACACGCTCTACCGTCCAGAAGATGGCGACGGCACCGACACCGGATATCGCAGCTCGCGCCACCGGCTGGTCCATCCGGACCCGGCGTATCAGCACAAAGATCGCGAGGATGGCCAGCACAAACAGTATCTGCCCGATCTCCACTCCGATGTTGAAGAACACCAGGGCTGTCACGGTCTGCGCTGGCGATACACCCAAACCACCAAGAACACTGGCAAAACCCAGACCATGGATCAATCCGAAGGCGACCGTCACATTCAACCGTTTTATCGGCGGGAACGACCCCGAACCTCCCGAATCGGTTCGAGCGACCGGCCCGAGACGCAACAGCAGCGCCTCTCTTGCCATGAACACTACCGATAGCGCGATTATCGCCTCCACTGGTGCAATGGGGACATTGACGATGCCCAGATGTGCCAGCGCCAGTGACAGGGAGTGCCCCACTGTGAAAGCCGAGATCAGCCAGATCAGCGCCATGCCCGACGCCAGCATTCCCAGGCAGAATACAAACGCCAGATGATCCCAGCCGATGAGGACATGCTCAGTACCCATTTCCAGGTAATGAGCCGCGGTTTGCCAGAACCCCGCCGCCTCTCCGACTTCGTCGGCATCCCAGTCCGGTAGCTCGATGGCAGCGCCACCTGATGAACCGGACAGCGTCGAGCTGGTTGTACGACCATCACTGTAGTTCATTTCCAGCAGCCCACCCGCACTTCCCCAGCTGGTCCGGATCAGTCCGTCACTGGCCGTTTCGCAGTTCACCTCGAAGGCGACCCTGGGCGAGTCACCGATGCGACTCTCGACTCGGTCCAGTACTGAACAACCAGCGGGCCAGTCTACAGGCTGGTCTGGTGTAAGGTTCTGAGGCAGATTATCCACGACAAGCCTGAAGTTATCTTCACTCTCGCCCTGGTAAAAAGAGAACTGCGCAATGTCGAGATAATGCGCCTGGGCAGAAGCATTCCAGAGAAACACAAACAACCACACCAGCATCGCGGAAAGAAGCCTACTCACTGTCCGAGGTCTCCCTGACAATCCGGAATTGATCCCTGATCTCATCCGTCCTGTCTGATATGCGGCGCAGGCTGACGTCCCGATTGTAGTCCGAGAGCACCCGCCGTCGTATATCTTCGAAAGGAAATGCATAAGGCTGGGATATGTCGGACAGACGCACATAGTGGTAGCCTCTCGGCGACTCCAGGGGTCCAATCCACTTGCCTGGTTGCGCAGAGACCAGCGAGTGATAGAAAGAGCCTCCAAATGTATTACGAATGATGCTTTCCGGATAGTCGTCCAGAGTATCGCCCATCCAGTAACCGTCACCCTGGACTTCCTCGCCACTCCGCAGCTGCTCGACCACTCGTTGGGGGCCTTCCGGCAACTCCTCGAAGAACACCTGCTGGAAACTCACCTGAACATCGGTCTGATAAGACGTTATGTTGTCCTCATAATAGTCACGAAGCTGTTGCTCGGTTGGCTCGTTGGGTACGCCACCCCAGAGCACTCGCATCTTCTCGACCAACTGGGAACGTACCCGGCCATCGGTGCGGTGCATCCCGCGCACCAGAGCCTCGCGAAAAATCACCTCCTCATCGATCCAGCCCTGGACCATGGCATCCAGTTCCCGCGGGTCTGGCTGGCGTCCCTCCACATAGGAGAAGTCCTCCGTCAGTGACGAGATCACCTGTTCATCGACTCGAATCGTGTCGCTGACGACTGTCGATGCCACCGAATCGTCTGCTCTTTGTGCCTCCTGCAGCCATGCATCATAGCCAAAGATGCCGGTTGCCAGCAGGACGAACCAGGTCATGGGTTCCCGCACCAGTGCGCGCCATGCACCCCCGTCAGAAAAGTTTCGCACTAATTTGTTCATCTGGACTTCTTCACGTTAACAGATCTGTGTGCCGCCACTTGGCGAAACTTGCCACCCGGCTCGACATGAAGCCCGTCCGGGCGGCACCCTCCATACGATCACAACTGGTAGTTGAAGCCAAGGTAGTAGGAGCGCCCCACTGGCGTCACCGGGAAGCTTGATGAGGTCACGTATGGTGACTCATCAAACACGTTTCCAATACCGCCATAGATCCGCAGCCCCGGGCTGTACTGATAGGAACCAGACAGATCGTGATTGTAAAAGTCATCCGTAAAGACACCCGGCCCGAAATTCCGCTCTGCCGTCTCTATATCCCCGGAAAGTGCCTGCTCACCGAGATACTGGGTACGCCAAGTCAGGTCCAGTGACCCTCGACTGACACGGGCCGAGAACTGGCCAGACCATTCCGGGCGTCGTAATTCACCCAGTGCGAAGTCGATGGTCGGCTCTTCGCCCGCATTCGCCGGCTGGATGAATCTCAACTTCTGCTGCTTGGTCACAGCACCATTCAGGCCGACCATGAGATCCCGGAAGTTGAACTCGTAGGATGCCTGAAGGTCCACACCAGAAGCTTCGGCGGAACCGAAATTCAGCAGAGTCTGGCGCAGGAATGTGAAGCCCCCAGACTGTGCCGATGAAGCACTCGGGTTACGTTCAAACAGGCCACAGAATGGATTGTTGAGCGTAGCCTCGTCATAACACGAATCAACGATATTCTGTGCCGAGATCTCGGAGATGGCCTGCTCAATCTCGATATCCCAGAAGTCCATTGTCAGCGTCAGCCCCTCGACCCATCTCGGTTGCAGGACAAACCCCGCGGTCTGAGTTGTGGCCTCTTCCGGATTCAGGTCCGGATTACCACCCACCACACCAGAGAACCCGGCCGACAACGGGTCTGCAAACGCGTAATTTCCCTGACTGTCAAAGATGTTGCTTTCTGTCACATTGAACTGCTGCAGATGTGCCACGCAGTTTGCCTGACGTTGCTCGGGGTTCGGCGCACTGCTGATCTGCGAGGTATCACAGGGATCATTGGGACGGAAACCCTGGCCCTGTTCCGGCGAAAACAGTTCAAACAGGTTGGGCACACGCACAGCCTCGCTATGATTCACTCTCAAGCGCAGATCGTTTACTGGAGACCAGACCAGCCCGGAACCCCAGGTTACATTGGATCCGGACGTAGAGTAGTCCGCACGGCGTATGGAGCCACTCCAGACCAGCTCTTCGGCGAATGGCTGGCTCAACATGATCGGAGCCTCGAACTCGGCGAATATGTCCCACACATCGAAGCTGGACGAGCTGTTACTCAGACGCGTATCAGGGTTGGCCCCTAGCGCCGCGGCTTCGCTCACCGAGCCGACCTGGTCACCCGGCTGGAAACTCTGTCCATCCGGGGTCTGCCCGCTGACCTGGATGACACCACGGTCGAACTGGTCAAACCTCTGACCACTCTGCTCCTCACGCCACTCGGCACCCGCGGCGAATGACAGAGGACCGCCCGTGGGAATACGGAACAATCCATCTGTACTGCCGCTGACAAAGCCGTTGATGACTTTCTGCGTGATGTCTTCCTCTACAGTGCGATCGCGGGTAAAGAAATCAATAGCATCCTGGCTTATGGAACCACGACCGCCCCATATGTTGGCAGGCTGGCATTGGCCATCACCCGGCGAAAATGTGAAGAAGGGAGAGGGCACTCCGCCACCCAGGTACGATGGAAAATTGAACGGAGTGGTTTCGGGGTACGCTGTTGAATCAAGATCGGAACGGCAGACAGTGTTTCCGGTCGCGGGATCCTGCACGGCATCTATGGACGCGAACCAGCGGTCGATGATCACTTCCTCTCGGTCGATGAGATCACGCTCGAAGCGGCCATAGTTTGCCGACAGCTCATAATCCATGGTTGTTTCCAGCAGGTCGAAAGTACCTCTGGCTCCCGCCACTACGCGGAAAGTCTGGCGCTCATTGGTAGAGACGTTATCACCCCAGTCATCCGAATCTCGCGAGATGTAGAGACCGCCCGGTCCGACAAAGCCAACCCCGTCGTTCTGTGCGGCGGCCTGCAACGCATCCGGAAGGAAGGGATTGTCGGGAGCGCCGTACAGCAGATCCGTGGCCATGTGAGCGTCACCGCCGAATTGCACTTCGTGATAGACGTACTTCGACTCGGCGAACAGTTCCAGGCCTCTGGAAAAATCATAGGAAGCATTCAGATTGACTGCATACTTCTCGTCTTCGGGAATGGTGTACGGGCGGTTCGGTGCAATAAAACTCTGCTCCGCACCAAACTGGTTAAAGTTGCCGGCCACCAGCCCGTCCTGATACGGCACCAGCTGTCCACCCTCGTTGATATACCAGCAGCCACCTACGGCTCCAAAGGACTGCGCTCCTCCCAGACTGGAGTTGTAGCCGGTAAAACTCTGCAGACAATCCGGTGTGCCGTTACCGTCGAGATCCGGTTCCGAACCCAGCGGCGTTTTGCCCGAGCCGAAATC
>JAWLFN010000264.1:0-3395 GCA_041685555.1 Gammaproteobacteria bacterium
CACCTTCGTCCACCGATGGCCTGGCGCGTTGCATCGAGGCGGCCGTGGAGAAGCGACCGACCGGCATCCTGCACTGGAGTGATGCCGGCGTCGCCAGCTGGTACGATTTCGCCGTGGCGATCCAGGACGAGGCGCTGCGTTACGGGCTGCTGGAGCTGGCCATACCGATCAGTCCGATTCCGGCCAGCGACTATCCGACCCCGGCGCGTCGGCCGGCTTTCAGTGTGCTGGACAAATCGGCCACCCGGGAGGCGCTGGGTATTGAGCCTCGGCATTGGCGCCGGGCGCTGGTGGATGTATTGCAGAACATGTAAGAAAAAGGGACTGTCCCTCTTTTTCGGGAGGATGACATGAGAAAAGCTTTCTGGCTTGCCGCGTTGTTGATGGTGTTGCCTCCGGCTGCCTGGAGCAGCTCGGTGGTGTCGCTGGCGTTTCCCGAGGTGGTGGAATCGGCCGAACTGGTGTTCGAGGGCCGGGTCGAGTCGGTGGAGTCCAGGCAGACCGGTCCGCGTCGTATCCATACGTTCGTGCGCTTCCGGGTGCTGGACGTGGTCAAGGGCGACCACGCCGACGGATCACTGGAATTGCGGTTTCTCGGCGGCAGCGTGAATGGTCGCCGGATGCGTGTCACGGACATGCGTCTGCCCGAGGTCGGCGAAACCGGCATCTACTTCGTGGAGTCCATGGACCGTCCGCTGGTGCATCCCCTGGTCGGCTGGTCGCAGGGGCATTTCCGGGTCGAGCCCGATGCCGGTGGCGAGCAGCGGGTGTTCACGGCCGACCGGCGACCGGTGGCCGGCCGTGATGTGGAGCCGGGACGAGGCGCAGCGGCCCCGGAGCCGTCGGATCACGAGATGACAGCGCGCGGGCTGAATGTGATGGCGCTGAATGTGCCCGAAGCGGCCATGACGGCCAGTGAGTTCAAGGCGCTGGTGCGCGAGTCGATGACCCGCGACGCATCGCAGCCGGAGGTAACGCCATGAACAGACCGTCACACGCCTGGAGGCCCGCGCTCTGTTTCGGGTTGTTATTGTCGACGGGACTGACATCAGTAACTCTCGCCTACGAGTTCGATGAGCGCACGGGATTGAAGTGGCCGGGCGCCTCCACCACCATTTATGCGGGTGTACCGAATACATCGGCGTCTGGCGAGTCGTTCCAGCAGGCCATCACAGACGCCGCGCGTCAGTGGTCGGTGACCACGCCTTTCCGGTTCGAGGTCCTGCCCGTATTCCGTGATCCCTGCACCGGCGGTGACGGCCCCACCGGGCGGGACGGTGTCAACGGTCAGGGCTTTTCCACCACGGTCTGCGGCGACGAATTCGGCGACAGCACGGTGGCGGTCACGCTCCAGTACTTCGAGCCCAATACGCTGGGTACCCTGGATCTGGTGGAGGCCGATGTCATCTACAATGCCAATGTCAGCTTCGATATCTACGACGGTCCGCTGACCAGCGGCAACGAGCAGTTCGCGGGGCTGGATTTCCGTCGCACTGCCCTGCATGAACTGGGACACGTGCTGGGTCTGGGGCACGAGGACCAGGGGCCGGCCATCATGGCATCGCGCATCGGTGACCTGGATCGACTGCAGGACGATGACATAGCGGGCGCCACTGCCCTGTATGCGGGCACGGCCAACTGTCCGTCGCGGCCGGTCCTGTTCGGTCGCTACGAGGGGCGGCTGGAAGACGGGGATTGCCGGGTCCGGCGGCTGATGTCGGGCGGCGGCGATGACAGCCCGGTCGATGTCCATACCCTGTCGCTGGCCGATGAGGCCACGCTGGATCTGCGCCTGACCTCCTCCGCCCTGGATGGCGTGTTGCTACTGGCCACGCCCGGACTGGAAGTGATAGCGATGGATGCGAACAGTGGCGGCTCCTGCGATCCGGCCATCCGGCGGCGGGTGCCGGCCGGCGACTATGTGGTCCTGGTCAATACCTGGGATGTGGCTCCGGATGCTTCGCCGCCCTGCGGCGAGTCCGTGCGTGGCGACTATCGCCTGTCGGTCAGCTATGAGAGTGAGCGCCTGCCGACATTACCTGGCCGGGAGAGCTTCCGGGGAGGTAGTGCCGAGGCCCGTTTCCTGGGCGGGGTGACGGTGGATGACGGCGTCACTTATCGGGGCCGGGTGCGACCGGATCAGCCCTTCGATGTCAAAGGCCGGATCGAGGTCGACCCGGTGCACCGGGGCCAGCCCGGCTTCCTGGTGATGGCCGGCATCACCGACGCCGGAGAAACCCTGGTCAGGAACCCGCGGGGCGCCTTCGTGCCCTACCGCCCCGACATCACCGGGGTTCCCGTCGCCGAGCGACGCGTGCTGTCCGCCGTGGAGTCGGTCGACGTCCTGGAAGACATGGTGGCCGGGGATATCGGCATCGACGACATCGAGGTGAACTTCTTCATCGGCTACGGCGTTGACAGCGATCCCGACGAGCTCTACTTCCACAGTCAACCGATCAATCTGATCGTGGAATAAGGAAAAGAGCGAAACAGATGGACCGGAAAAGAGGGACTGTCCCTCTTTTCGGCCCGTCCTTTTCAATTGCGCTATACTCGCGCCATGAACCCTGAGATCACCAGCCTCTGTGCCGACATCAATGCCGCGCTTTCGTCGTTGCCCGAGGATGTGCCGGCATTGCATACGGTGGTTCTGTTCGGCTCGCTGGCCAGGGGCTGCGCCCGCCCGGACAGTGACGCCGATGTGGCGGTGCAATCGGAGCGTCGGCTTACCGCGCCGCAACGGATGCGTATCATTGAGTCGCTGACCGTGCTGTTGGATCGTCCCGTGGACCTGATCGACCTGAAGGATGTCGGGCAGCCGTTGCTGAACCGCATTCTGTCTGAAGGCATCCGGGTGCGGGGGAGTGATCAACAGTGGGGGAACCTGATATTCCGGAACATGATGGATCAGGAGGATTTCGTCCCCATGCAGCAGCGGATTCTGGACAGCCGGAGGGACGCATGGCTGAACCGGTGATGGCGCAGAAGCTGGAATCGCTGCGCCGTTGTCTGCAGCGAATCCGGCAGCACCTGCCCCAGCAGCCAGAGGGGTTTTTGAATGATCCGGACCGGCAGGATATCGTCGCCCTGAATCTGACCCGGGTCATCCAGCTGGCGGCGGACATGGCCAGCCACTACATCGCCGGTCATCCCGACATTCCGGCGCCTCAGTCCATGGGGCAGAGCTTCCGGTTGTTGGCGGAACACGGCGTCATCGACGCCGAACTGGCGCTGAATCTGCGGAAAGCGGTCGGCTTCCGCAACATCCTCGTGCACAGCTACGAAACCATCAACTGGGAAATCGTGTTCGCGCTGTGCACGGAACGCCTGCCGGAGTTCGAGCGTTTCGCTCAGTCGATGGCGAAGCAGTAGTAGTAGCCGTTGCCACCCGTGCC
>JAWLFN010000045.1:0-13842 GCA_041685555.1 Gammaproteobacteria bacterium
GGAGAGTATATGCCGGGTTGACTGAGCGTTATCAGCTTCATCGTTACGCTGCCATGACCATTTGACCGATCGTGGTTTCTGTTCTATCACCTCTACGGAAGGCATAGAATTCGGAGGTTTCCATGGCCAGCCCGTTCATGCAGTCAGTCAGCGACGATATGCGGCTGAGAGGATATGCATTGCGCACGGAGAAAACCTATCTGGACTGGATTCGGCGTTACATCCGGTTCACTGATTGTAGACATCCGGAAGAGACCGGAGCCGATGAAGTCAGGGCGTTCCTGACCTGGCTGGCCGCTGAGCGGAAAACTACCGTCAATACCCAGAAAGTCGCACTCAATGCCCTGGTGTACCTGTACCGGAAATACTTTGGCAGGGAACTGGGTGACCTGGGCTTCACCCTGGCGACCAGGCAACGCAGCCTGCCCACCGTGTTGTCTGTGAAGGAGGTCAGCCGTATCCTGGCACAGCTCGATGGCCGAAATCGCCTCATCATCCAATTGCTGTACGGCAGTGGTCTTCGGATCAGTGAATGTCTGCGACTTCGTGTAAAGGATCTAGATCTGGAGCGTATGTCGCTGACGGTGGTGGACGGCAAGGGGCGAAAGGATCGTCAGACGCTCCTGGCGGGCAGTCTCAGGGAGCCGTTGCTTCGACAGATCGACAAGGCGGAAATCGTCCAGGCCAGGGATAATGCACTGGATGTAGGTTGTTCGCTGCCCACAGCCCTTGCCCGAAAGTACCCCGGGGCTTTTCGCTCGGCGGGTTGGGCCTTTCTCTTCCCTGCTCATAATCTCTGCGCTCACCCGGTTGATGGAACTCTATGCCGTCACCATTTGCATGACTCGGTTGTGCGTAAATTTCTGGCGATTGCCGTCAGGCAGGCAGGGCTCGATCGCAAGAAAATCAGCACTCACACATTCCGCCATTCCTTTGCCACACATCTGCTGGATAGTGGCACCGACATCCGCACAGTGCAGGAATTGCTTGGGCATAATGACTTGTCGACCACGCAGATCTATACGCATGTTCTGGGGCGGCACTATGCGGGAACGGCAAGTCCGGTGGATCGATTGGGAGCGGCGTGATCCGGAGTTTTGCCTGCACTCCAGACACACTACCGTCCTACAGGTGCACCTGCAGAAAAGTGGAATATGCTTTTTTACCTCTCCGGCGGACAGGTTTCAACGGTGCGTTGTGTGCTTGAGACGAACCGAGCGATGGCAAGGGTGTATCGATATCACGAACTCTGATGGTCATCGAGTCCGGTTTCCTGCAGGGCGGTCAGACGTTCAGACAGCGCCTGGGGTAACCGGGCTCCTTTTACGGTGATGGCATGGAAGTACTCGTCAATCCGGGGTAGCACCTGGTATTCCTCCAGTACACCACTATCCAGCTCGTCGCGGACCACTACGCGGGGCAGCACGGCCAGGGCGCCGCTGTCACGCGCCAGCAGGCGCAGCATGGCCATGTCGTTGGCTTCGGCCAGTATGTCGGGTTCGAAGTGCCGACTGCTACAGTAGGCGTCGAATGCGGGGCGAATGTCGGTATCGGGGCCGGGAAGCAGCCAGCGATGATTCTGGAATCCGTCCGGGAAGCGGGCTCCGTGCAGGTCCAGTCCGGCCGGGCCGATGATCGAGACCGGCTGTCTGGCGATCAGCTGGGTCTGCCAGCGGTGACCGTCCACCCGGGAAACCGGGCTGGTCGTCAACACTGCATCCAGCCGGTAGCGGCTCAGGGCGTCGAGCAGGTCAGCGCTATCGTTGGCGTGCAGGCTGACCCGGATGTCCGCGCGTTCCAGAAAAGGTGCAATAAAGGCCTCCAGGAAATTGCGTGACATCGTGGACAGTGCACCGATGCGCAGTGTCTGTATTTCTGGTTCGATGCCGTCTCGCAATAGTGCTTCCAGGGCTTCTCCGCGAGTGAAGATTTCCTGGGCGTACTGAAGTACCTGTCGGCCGGTGGGGGTCAATAGCAGGCGGCGGCCGCTGCGTTCAAACAGGGACTGGCCGACCGTGTCCTCTAGCTGGCGGATCTGGGTGGACAGGGCCGATTGCGAAACATGCAGCGTCTCGGCCACAGCGGTCAGGCTGTCGCCGGTGGCCACTTTCCAGAAATAGTACAGGTGTCGGTAATTGAGCCGGTTCATCACATACTCCTGTAATTCTATAAAAAAGAACGAATAATAGCGATATTTGTATTTTATAGAAAGTACAGGATGCAGGATACTGCGCGCCAGTATCCGAATCGACGCCTCGGGAGGCTGCCATGTTACCGATCCATCTTCCATTCAACCTTGCGCTGATGGCCGTACCGGCGCTGCTGGCGTTGGCCACGGCACTGTTGTGGCCGGTGGCGAGTGTCCGTGCCGCTGTGCCGCCGGTGCTGCAACGGCGTATCCAGATGCTGTTGGCAGTGGCCTTTGTACTGGCCGGCTTCGCACTCTGGGCGCGGCTGGGCTCACCGCTGGCACCGCACGCACTGCTTCAGCCGGCATTGTTGGCGCCGGTGATGCTGGTGCTGACCGTGGGACTGGGCTGGGTCATTGTGCGGTTCTCGCGTCACTACATGGCCGGAGACCCCGCGGAAAGCCGTCATCTGCAGGGGCTGTTGGCGACGCTGACCAGCGTCAGCCTGCTGGTGATCAGCAACCACGCTTTCCTGTTTCTCGCGGCATGGGTGGCGGTCAGCCTGTCCCTGCACCGGTTGCTGTTGCTTTACCCGGAGCGGCCCCGCGCTGCACTGGCGGCGCACAAGAAGTTCATTGCCGCCCGCACCGCTGAACTGGCCCTGCTCGCCGCCTTTCTGCTTTTGTGGCAGGCCACCGGCAGCGTGTTACTGAGTGACTGGGTAGCCGAGTACCGCCATGCGCCGTTGCCACTGACTGGCGAGATCGCGATGCTTCTGATTGTGCTGGCGGCGCTGATCCACTGCGCCCAGCTACCGGTCCATGGCTGGCTGATGCAGGTGGTCGAGGCACCCACGCCGGTGTCGGCCCTGCTGCACGCCGGCGTGATCAATCTGGGCGGCTTCCTGCTGATCCTGCTGGCTCCACTGCTGTCTGCTTCGACGCCGGCGCGCTGGCTGCTGCTGATGGTTGCCGGACTCACGCTGGTACTGGCGGCACTGGTCATGACCACGCGGATCAGCATCAAGGTACGCTTGGCGTGGTCCACCAGTGCCCAGATGGGGATGATGCTGGTCGAGTGCGCGCTCGGGCTGTATGACCTGGCGCTGCTGCACCTGCTCGGTCACTCCTGCTACAAGGCTGGCTCTTTCCTGCTGTCAGGGCGGGCGGTCGAGCAGTCGGTACGCCAGCACTGGCATGGCGCACCGCCTGCCCAAGCACGCCACTGGGTACTGTCCCTGGTGCTTACTGTGCCGGTCTTGATGCTGGCCGACCGGCTGCTGCTGCCTGCGGACTGGGAGCCGGCCACGCGTTGGCTGGTTCTGTTGGTATTGCTGCCTTTGCCCGCTGCGCTGCTGGCGCCGGCCCTGGCCGAGGGGCTGCGCCGGGCCCTGCAGACACTGGCCCTTACGGTGCCAGCCCTGTTGGCGGTCTACTGGTTGCAGAAGAGCCTCGCCGGCGTCGTGGTCGCGATGCCACCGCCAGTGACCGGGGCGGCGGAACTGCTGTGGGCCGTGAGCATGCTGTCTGCGCTGCTGGCCGGGCATCTGTTCCTGATCGGTCGCGAGTCAGGACTGCGCAGCCGGGTCCGGCACCTGCTCTTCGCCGGCCTGTATCTGGATGAATGGAACACCCGTCTGACCCGTTGGCTCTGGCCCCGGCCGTTGCCTCGGGAGGCCCGGCATGAACAGCCGCTTTCGTTGCCTGGATTCGATATTTCCATGTCCGATGTAAACAGGAGCACCACATGACCCACGTCAACGTTACCTTGCAGCCCACTCAATCTACGAGTCTGGAACCGAACCGGTGGAATGCCATACAGCGCGCCTGCGCCGCGATCGCTCCGGCCTGGCCGCTGGACCGTCAGATCGCCGTCAATCCCTGGTGGGAAATGCGTGATACACCAATGAATGCTGTGTCCGCCAGGCTGGCGGCGCTGGGCGGAGTGCACTGTGTGCCGCTGGATCAGGAGCAGGATGGCGATCCGCCGCCCCACTGGCTGATGATCAGCGAACTGATTGATCGTCTGGATGACAATCGGCACCGCATTGCCTGGCAGGATGAGCTGGTCTGGCAGGTCAGTCAGTTCATGGCCGAGCACGATGGCCACCACGCGGAACCCGGCTGCACGGCCGATGCCATGTACCGGCGCTGGCGGGAACTCGCCGCCGGAGACATCGGTCTCTCGCTGGTCATGGGCGAGTCGGGTCTGCACAAGCTGTTCCACGGGCTGCCCGACAGCATGGAGGCCCTGTTGGCCCGGGTGGTTGACGAACTGGCCATTCGTGACACCTGCCTGGAAGACGTGATGCTGGCGTCCCTGCTATCGGTGAATGGCTGGGCCTCGCGGCTGGCCTGGCTGCGGTGGGAAGCCCGCCTTGCCGGCCGGGATCAGGATCTGCTGCCAGGTCTGCTGGCCATCCGGTTGGGCTGGGAGCTGGTGCTGTGGCGTCTGTACGGACAGCGCCACACGCGTCTGTTTCATGCCTTGGGGCACCGCTGGCAGCAGCAACAAGGATGCCTGCCCCGTATGGTCTGTGATCATGGGCGCCATCAGGAGTCGGCGTGGAAGCGGTTGACGCGGGCAGAGCACGCCTGGCGCGTGCCGCTGCTGGAGGCGTTGCGAGTACGACGCCACGAGCTGCTGGAGCACAAGGCGGTCGCTGCGCCGGTGATGCAGGTCGTATGCTGTATCGATGTGAGGTCGGAGCGCCTCCGTCGAGCCCTGGAGGCGCAGCATCCCGGAATTCATACCGTCGGATTCGCCGGGTTCTTTGGTCTTCCGCTGCAGGCGCGGGCAGGCAACGGTCGACCGGGACACCCGCATCTGCCCGGACTGCTGGCACCGACGCTGACCGCGGTCGCCGAAGGCTCTCGGGCGGGCCGGAGTGCGGCGCCATTGCATGCCGCCAGCACCGCGGCACCTTCCATGTTCGGTGCGGTCGAGGCGGCTGGCATGGCCGGGGCCTGGTCACTGCTGCGTGTTGCCCTGGGGCGCAGTGGGCATGATGTGGCGCGGCGCCAGCCTTCGCAGAACACCCGGTATCGGCTCTACCGCGACGACAGACTGCTGGGTGCCGCGGATGAGGCGGAACTGGCAGCCGGGGTGCTGAGCGCCATGGGGCTGACCCGAGGCCTGGCGCCGACGGTGCTGTTGACGGGCCATGGCAGCAGCAGCTGCAACAACCCGCAGGCCGCGGCGCTGGACTGCGGTGCCTGCGGCGGGCAGAGCGGTGCGCTGAATGTACGGGTGCTGGCCGGTATGCTGAACGATCCGGAGGTACGTCGCCACCTCGAGGTCGATCATGACATCACCGTGCCGGGTGGCACTCGCTTTGTGGCGGCTCTGCACGACACCACCACGGACTGCATCGAAGTGCTGGACCCGGAGGGCGTATCGGCGCGGGAGAGTGGCTGGATTGAGGCAGCCGCCGAGGCTACCCGTAAGGAACGTGTTTCCCGCCAGGGACTGGAGGGCAATCCGGTACGGCGGGCCACCGATGCCTCACAACTGCGACCCGAGTGGGGCCTGGCGGGCAACGCCGCGTTTCTGATCGCACCGCGTTCACTGACCCGTGGCATGGATCTGGACGGGCGCTGCTTCCTGCATGACTACGATGCGGACAGTGATCCTGACGGCAGCCTGTTGGAGACCATCCTGGGCGGGCCGGGTGTGGTGACGAACTGGATCAATCTGCAGTACTACGCCTCGACCGTGGACAACCGGCAGTACGGCAGCGGCAACAAGGTCCTGCATAACGTGGTCCGCGGCAATCCGGGGGTATTCGAGGGTCACGGCGGGGATCTGCGTCACGGGTTGGCCCTGCAGTCGCTGTACGACGGACAGCGTCTGATGCACGAGCCCCTGCGGCTGCTCGTGCTCATCGACGCGACGGAAGAGCGTGTGCGGGCCATCCTGGCGCGCAACCCGGCGCTGCAGGCGCTGGTCGACAATGGCTGGCTGACGCTGGAGTGCCTGTAGATGATCTGCAGCGCAGGCGTTGACCCGGACACAGGTGGCAGGATTCACCTGCGTTACCGGAATGCCTCCGGTATGGACGTCAGGTCCAGTCCCCAGAATACCGGCACCATGAAGTAGATCATCAGCACGATCAGCACCACGGCAATCAGGTTCATCAGGAAGCCGGTGCGCACCATCTCCAGTATGGTGAGTTTGTCGGTGGCGAAGATGATGGCATTGGGCGGCGTACCCACCGGCAGCATGAAAGCGCAGTTGGCGGCCATGGCGCAGGGGATCATCAGCGCGAAGGGATGGATGCCCAGCGCCAGGGCCAGCGAGGCGACCACCGGCATGATCATCGTAGCGGTGGCCGTGTTGGACGTGATCTCGGTCAGGAACAGGATCAGCAGCGTGGCACTGGTGATGATCACCGCCAGGTGGAAGCCGTCCAGCACGGTCAGCTGTGTGCCCATCCACTCGGACAGGCCGGTCTCGCGAAAGCCGGAGGCGATGGCGAGGCCGCCACCGAACAGCAACAGTATGCCCCAGGGAATTTTCACCGCGTCCTTCCATTCCAGCACGCGGCGCGCCAGTGCGTTTCTGGCGGGCATGGTGAACAGCAGCACGGTGGCGAAAACGGCGATCATGCCGTCGGTGATCTCCGGCAGCAGATCGTTCCAGATGAAGCCCCGCGAGATCCACATGAATGCAGCGAAGGCAAACACCCAGGCGACGACTTTCTCCTCGTACGAGGTCCGACCCAGGGCCTCGCGCTCCTGGTGAATCAGTCTGCGCCCGCCCGGCAGTTCGCGGATGTTCATGCGGAAGGCGACGCGACCCAGGTACAGCCAGGCGATGGACAGCAGCAGGATGACGACCGGAACGCCCACCATCATCCAACTGGCGAAGGTGATCTCCACGTCGAACAGTTGTCGCGCCTGTGCGGCCAGTATGATGTTGGGGGGCGTGCCGATCAGTGTGCCGATGCCCCCGATCGTGCCGGCGTAGCCGACGCCGAAGATCAGCGCTTTCTCGAATACTGGCAGGTCTCTCTCCTGCGGCGTGCCTTTCAGGGCGTCCGCCACCTGCGCGGTGATGGCCAGCGCCATCGGCACCATCATCATGGTGGAGGCCGTGTTCGAGACCCACATGGACAGAAAGGCGGTGGCGATCATGAAGCCCAGCAGGATGCGCTGGGTACTGGTGCCTACAAAGTCGATGATGGCCAGCGCCATGCGTTTGTGCAGATTCCACTTTTCCATGGCGGTGGCGATGAAGAAACCGCCCAGGAACAGGAAGATGATGTCGTTGCCGTAGGAGGAGCTGACCGTGCCGCTGTCCAGTGCGCCAGTGATCGGCATCAGCACCAGGGGCAGCAACGATGTGGCCGGAATGGGCACGGCCTCGGTGATCCACCAGGTGGCGACCCATAGCGTGGTCGCCAACACGGCCCGGGCCTCGTAGCTCAGGCCCTCTGGGTCGAAGAACAGCAGAGTGAGCGCGAACAGAAGCGGGCCCAGTCCGAGCCCGACCCGCTGGGCACGGGAGTAGGCTGTGGAATCAGTGGTGTTCTCGACTGCGGTGGTCTGACTGTCGTTCTGCATTGTGTTCTGGCGGGCCCTTGCTGTTGTTGTGTGCGGGACTCGCCGAGAATACCTGACTTGGCTGGCAAGGTCACGCTGGTCACCAGTCCGTCATTCGGAGAAGAAACGCTCCTTGTAGGCCTCCTCCACCCGTTCGAACAAGCGCCAGAAGGGGCGCGGTTCCGCGCCGGCCAGGCGGTCGCCGAGAATGGCGAGGTGAGTGTGCCAGCCGGCGGCCACACTGGCGATGACATCCCGGTCCAGCAACTGGTGGGTCACGATCAGCCGGGTACTATTGCCTTCCGGCTGCAGCTCGAAGGTGACTTCGGAGGGGGAGGCGCCTGCTTCCTCGCCCCAGCTCAATTGCAGAAGCCGGTGTGGGTTGAACTGCAGCAGGTAATGGTCGGTGCTGATGACATCTTCCCTGTCGCGGAAGCGCTCAGGGGCCGGTTCACTGTCCGGCGTCAGGCTATTGTGGTCGAAGTGCAGGGAGAAGGCCTCGCCCTCCCGTGACGGCAACTCGCCTCTGGCCAGCCACAGGGCCCGTCTGTCCGCGGTGGTCAGCCAGGCCCAGACTTGTTCCGGCGTGGCGGGCAGCACGCGCTCGAAGCGTACCGTGTCGATGGCGGAACGAGTGCCGGGTGTCTCCTCGTGGTTGAGGCCATCGTGAATCCCGTCGAGCATGGTGTTCCAGCCCCAGCGGACCTGATCGCTGTAGTCGGCCCAGGCTGCATGCATCTCGTGAGTCAGTGTCACCGTGCAGCCGGTGTCGGTGGGCGTGCAGTCGATAGTCACGACACTGCTGCCGTCATCGGCCTCTTCCTCTGCCTCGGTCTCGTCCCCGGCGCACCAGGTGAACACCAGGCGGGAAGGGCGGTCGATCTCGCGGTAGGTGCCCCAGTGGCAGGCGATCTCCTCGCCACGTTGCTGGTCCAGGTGGAACCGGCCGCCTTGGCGGGCATCGATGTCCGCTCGCACCATGTTCCCGAGTCGGGGGGCGAACCAGTGGCTGGCCATGACGGGATCGAGCCATGCATCGAAGACCGCTTCCGGGGCAAAACGGTACATTCTGGAGACAGTGACGCTGGTGGTGGATGGGTCGCTCATCGTCGGTATTCTCCTGCTGTGTCCAACGTCAGCTTCTTCCGGTCGCGACTTTCTGTCAAGCACCTGCGCTGCCGCGATTGCCCCGTAACAGGCTGAGATACTCGCCGTAGACCGCGAAGGGTGCTGATCCACCAGTCCGGACACTGGTCAGTGGCCGGGCGGTATTGTAAGGTTGGTGCCATGGCAACCGAGCAATGGAAACTACTCATCTCCGGCCGCGTTCAGGGCGTCAGCTACCGGGCCTGGACTGCACAACAGGCGCGGGTCGCGAAGATCCGCGGATATGTACGCAATCGGGCGGACGGCCGGGTCGAGGCCGTGATCGAGGGCGAACCCGACATGCTGCGTGCCCTGGTCGATGCCTGCTACGACGGCCCGCCGGCGGCCTGTGTCGAACATATCGAAGTGCAGGAGGAGAGTCGCGAAGGGCCTTTCAATCGCTTTGAGATTGTGAGGTGATCTCGTCCATTGTCAACAGTCCGGTACTGGCCGGACACCGCTCAGGTTGCGCAGGCAGTGTTCGCGGGCCAGTGTCAGGAAATCCCGCAGGAACGGGGCTTCGCGCTGCGAAGCCCGCACCGCCGCGTACAGAATCAGGCGGATACCTTGCGCCCCCGCCGGTAGTGCCGTGATCAGGCCCTGGTCGACGTACTCGGCCAGCACCCAGTCGGGCAGGGCACAGACACCCCGGCCGTTGGCGGCCAGTTGCACCATCATCAGGGTCAGCTCAGTGGTGCGTACAGCCGCCGGTTCGATGCCACCCGGATCCAGGAAGTACTGGAAGATATCCAGGCGCCGGCGCTCCACCGGGTAGGTGATGATGGTCTGCTCGCGCAGGTCTTCCGGTTGCAGGTAGGCACGCGTCCCCAGCGGGTCATCGTTGGCCACGGCGATGCGCATCTCGTAGCTGAACAGCGGTACATACTCCACGCCGCCCAGGGGCTGCGGGTCGGAGGTGATGACCAGGTCCACGTCGCCGTCGACCAGCGCGGGCAGCGGCTCGAACAGAAAGCCGCTGGCGAAGTCCATCTCCACGGCAGGCCACTGTGCGCGGTAACGGTCGATGGTCGGCATCAGCCAGTTGAAACAACTATGGCACTCGATGGCCATGTGCAATCGTCCGGCCTCGCCATGCACCAGTTTCTCCACGTCGCGTTCGGCTTCCGCGATCCGCTCCAGCACGTCATCCGCCAGCTCCAGCAGCCGTTGACCGGTGCCGTTGAAACGCGGTGGCCGGGTCTTGCGCTGGAACAGCTCGCAGCCCAGCCGTTCCTCCAGTTCCCGGAGCTGGTGGGACAGTGCCGACTGCGTCAGGTGCAGTCGCCCGGCCGCGCCGGTCACGCTGCCGGTGTCGCGCAGCGCCTGCAGAGTCCTGAGGTGGCGTAATTCGATGGGACCGTGTCCCGCCATGTACGTTACTCCCTGGCCCTTTTTTCCATGAGGCAGTCTCATGTTTATGGCTGTAAAACGTATTGTTGTTCATGATAGCACTGCGGATGTGCATCGAAGTCAATGAATCGGAAGCCGAACACCGTTTCCGTTCGTATACCCGGCAGATTTTCTGCTGGATAACGTAATGGAGAGCCTTCAATGACGCATCAGATCGTACCTGCGCGGCCCCGGGCCGCATCTTCCGCCGAACTGATGGTTGGTGCCCGGGCGCTGCCAGTGGCGAGCCTGGATCAGGTGGCGCGCCGCTGCGTATCGGTGCGTCTGTCGCCGGACGAGGTCTTTCGGGACCGGATCCGGCGCGGTGCCCGTCAGGTGGCCGACATCGTTGCCCGGGGCCGTCAGGTCTACGGGATTTCCACAGGTTTCGGCGATTCGTGCACGGTCTCCATTCCCCCTGACCAGCTGCACGCGCTGCCGCTGAATCTCACCCGGTATCACGGTTGCGGCATGGGGGAGCACCTGTCACCGGAAGCCGTGCGCGCCACCATGCTGGCGCGGGTCAACTCACTGGCCCGGGGCGTTTCCGGTGTGCGCCTGGAATTGCTGGAGCACCTCATCACCCTGCTGCGCGAGGATGTATTGCCACTGATGCCGTCGGAAGGTTCGGTGGGGGCGAGCGGCGACCTCACGCCCCTGTCCTATCTTGCCGCCACTCTGGTGGGTGAACGCGAAGTGCTGCACCGTGGCGCTCGTCGATCCTCGGCCGAGGCGCTGGAAGAGATCGGGCTGAAACCAGTGGCGCTGCGCCCCAAGGAGGGCCTGGCGCTGATGAACGGCACCGCCGTAATGACCGGCATCGCCGGCGTGGTCTGGGCCCGGGCGCGGCAGCTGGTGAATGCCGCCAACAACATCACCGCCATGGCCAGCATCGCCATGGCCGGCAATGCCGATCATTTCCATCCAGCCCTGTTCGAGATGAAGCCCCATCCCGGCCAGCAGCGCTCCGCGGATGCCATCCGCCGTCTTTTGCCCGAAACCGGAGCTGTTCCGGGAGTGCGCCTGCAGGACCGTTATTCATTGCGGTGCGCCCCTCATGTGATCGGCGTGCTGGACGACAGTCTTGAATGGGTGGAGCGTTGGCTGGACATCGAGTTCAACAGCGCCAATGACAACCCCCTGATAGATCCCGACAGTGGTGAGGTGTACCACGGCGGACATTTCTACGGCGGCCATGTGGGGCAGGCGATGGATGCGCTCAAGACCGCCGTGGCCAGCGTTGCCGACCTCATGGACCGGCAGATGGCACAGTTGGTGGACAGCCGCTTTTCCAATGGCCTGCCGGCCAATCTGGCCTGGGAGCACAACGCGGAACGGGACAGCAGTCATGGTCTCAAGGCCCTGCAGATCTCCGTCTCCGCCTGGACCGCCGAGGCCTTGAAGCAGACCATGCCGGCCACCAGCTTTTCCCGCTCCACTGAGTGTCACAATCAGGACAAGGTGAGCATGGGCACCATCGCCGCCCGCGACGCGCTGCGGGTGGTGGAACTGAGTGAGCAGGTGAGTGTGGCTCTGCTGGTAAGTGTTTCCCAGGCGCTGGCGATCCGAGAGTATCGCGGGGAGCGGCGGGGTGTGCCGGCGCCGGTGACTGCCGTGCTAGACCGGGTGCGCGCACTCTGCCACCCGGTGGAGCAGGATCGGGCCCTCGAGGGGGAGCTGCGGGCGGTATTGGCAGCCCTGCGTGAGCGCCGGATACCGTTAGGTTGAGCGCATGGCGGGGCTTTTACATCGTTTATCATGATAAATATTCATGATAGGTATTAGGAAACATCGTTTGATTCATGATTGTTCGCCCTCGACAATGCCTGTCCGGATTCATCGCACAGGGCAGTCTGGCCCTTAGAGACAACATCAGAGAGAGGCAGCAGGATGTCAGCGTCACCCATCAGGACCCACAATCTCGGTTTTCCCCGCATCGGCGCGCGCCGCGAACTCAAGCAGGCGCAGGAAGCGTACTGGCGCGGCGACATGGATCGCGAATCCCTGAAGGCCGCGGGCCGTGAGCTGCGCCGGCGCCATTGGCAACAGCAGGCCGATGTCGGACTCGACCTCGTGCCCACCGGCGATTTCGCCTGGTACGACCAGGTGCTGACCCTGAGTGCCACGCTGGACAACCTGCCAGTACGTCACCACGACGCCGGCAATCCGATCGATCTGGATACGTTGTTTCGGGTGGCACGCGGCAGCGACGCGGCACCGGCCGCCGCCATGAAGAAGTGGTTCGACACCAACTATCACTACCTCGTGCCCGAGTTCCGACGTGACCAGTCTTTTTCGCTGGCCTGGCGGCAGATCATCGACGAGACCGCCGAAGCGCTGACGCTGGGCCACGCCGCCAAACCGGTGATTCTTGGTCCACTGAGCTACCTGTGGCTGGGCAAGGCAGAGGACGAAGCATTCGACAGGCTAGAGTTACTCCCGGCACTGTTGATCGCTTACCAGGAATTGCTGCAGGCCCTCGCGGACACTGGAGCCGAGTGGGTGCAGATCGATGAGCCGATGCTGGCACTGGATCTGCCCTATGACTGGCAGCAGGCCTTCGAGCGCGTGTATCACACACTGAAGGACACGCCGTTGAAGATCCTGCTGGCCACGTACTTCGGTCCGCTGCAGGACAACATGCATACTGCCGTGAATCTGCCCGTGGCCGGCCTGCATATCGATGCCGTGCGCGGCCCGGAGCAGATCCTTGCGGCTGTAGACAATCTGGCGGCGCACAAGGTGTTGTCGGTGGGCATCGTCGATGGACGCAATATCTGGCGCAACCATCTGCAGCATTCCCTGGAGCAGCTGGAGGTGGCGCACCGGCGCATCGGTGATCGGCTGTGGCTGGCGCCATCCTGTTCGTTGCTGCATGTGCCCGTGGATCTGGACGGCGAGGCGACGCTCGATCCGACCCTGAAAAGCTGGCTGGCCTTCGCCGTGCAGAAAACGAGAGAAGTGGTCACTCTGGGTCGCCTCCTGGGTGGCACCGCCACCGATGCCGATCGCGAGGCCTTTGCCGAAAGCCGCCGGGTCGCGGACGGGCGCCGCCAGCATCCGCTGACCCGCAATCCGGTAGTGCGGGAACGGGCCGGCTCGGTGACCACGAAGGACTGCGAGCGGCAGAGTCCCTTCGCCGAACGCGTTGAACAGCAGCAGGAGCGGCTCGATCTGCCTTTGTTCCCGACCACCACCATCGGCTCGTTCCCGCAGACCGCGGAGATCCGTCGCATCCGCCGGGAGTACAGACAGGGCCGTATCGGCGAGACAGCCTACACGAACTACATGAAGGACCGCATCCGTGATGCCATTCGACGCCAGGAGTCCCTGGGGCTGGATGTGCTGGTGCATGGCGAGGCCGAGCGCAATGACATGGTGGAGTACTTCGGCGAACAGCTGGAGGGCTATGCATTCACGTCCAATGGCTGGGTGCAGAGCTACGGCTCGCGCTGCGTCAAGCCGCCGGTCATCTATGGTGATGTCTCCCGGCCACAACCGATGACGGTGGAGTGGATCCGCCATGCCCAGACCCTGACGCCGAAATCGGTGAAGGGTATGCTGACCGGACCGGTGACCATGCTGCAGTGGGCCTTCGTGCGCGACGATCAGCCGCGTCATGAGACCGCCATGCA
>JAWLFN010000265.1:0-3325 GCA_041685555.1 Gammaproteobacteria bacterium
GGAAGCGTCCTTTGATCGATTGGAGGCGTGTTCAGCGGCGGCGCCGGTGTTCACGGATTGCCGCACTGATTACAGCGACCAGTTGCGTACCGTCGGTTGTGGCGCGTGTCCCGCTGTTTCCGTGACGGGCCGGCGCACCTCCGGTCGAGGCTGGGTGCGACGGCGCCTCGGAACCGGGTAATCGCGCCACAAGATCTGACATGAGGGTGGTCAGAAAAACAAGCATGGCAAGGAAGGTGAATACCACTCCCATACCCACCAGGGCCAGATTCACCCCCTGACTCATCAACTCGGACATGATTTGCCGCTCTCATTCAGAAAAAGCCGATACTACTAGATTCCTGGTCAGGAATCTAACCGGGCCCCGCAAATGCCAACGCGCATCCTGCCCGCCTTCAGGAGTCGGATGGACAGCGGGCCGGAAATGGGAAGCGACACGCTGGACATGGTTGCGTACCCCAGGACAATTGGCGAAACTGGACCCGGTTTGATCACACCCGGACTCATCAGAATGGAGGATACAGCATGAAGACACTGAAACGACTTGCTCTGGGGTCGGCCGCCCTGACCATCGGAAGCCTGATGGCGACAGCGACACCGACAACTTCCCCTGACGGACCTCCTGCTTGCGACCCGCCTTCTGGAACCGGGTGCTGAGCGCCTTGGCTTCCTGAACTTTGCGACACTTGCATCCGTCATGAACCTCACCGACGAGTCTCCGTCAGGGTTCCGTCGGGAACTCGGGCTTTTCTGTCGGACTTGCTCTTCAGGCAACGTGCGATCCATCCCGCCCCACGATTTACCAGCGGCTGCCCGGACTCTGCCGCGCGACGGAGATGAGTTTCCGGCTCACGACTGACCAGAGTCTTGGTGACCGGTACTTGCAGACTGGATAAGCACGGGCGCCGGCGGGGCGCCACCATCCTTGTCCTGGCCAAAATACATGGTCATGTGCGGGAATGGAATTTCTATCCCGGCCGCATCCAGGTGGTACTTCACCAGGCGATTATAGGCTCGGCCCACACCCCATTGCGCGCCTGGCAGTGTCTTGATCCTCACCCGGATGTTCACGGAGCTGTCCGCCAGCGCAGTGACTCCGTGCACCTCCAGATCATCCAGGATCTTCGCTTTCTGCTCGGGGTCGGCCATGAGTTCCGCAAAGGCCTCGCGCAATCGCAGGATGACCTCATCGATATCCTCGCGATAGGCCACACCATATTCCCCTACATGGAAACCATACTCTCTCATGTAATTGGATACGGTATCCACTGAGGAGAAAGGTATCAGGTGATAGGTTCCCGATAGATCACGGATGCCGAGCGAACGTATGGTCAATCTTTCCGCGGTTCCGCTAATGCCACCGGCTGTCACCACATCTCCCGCGTTGATGGCATTCTCAAGCTGTATGAACACACCGGTGATGATGTCCTGCACCAGTTTCTGTGCGCCGAAACCGATGGCCAGCCCGAGAACGCCAGCACCAGCAATAAGCGGACCGATGTTGATACCGATCTCCGCCAGCACGATCATCAATGTCATGATGATCAGCGTGATGGCGATGGCATTGCGGAAGATTGTCAACAGCGTTTTCTCACGTGCACTGGGTTCGCCCGATCCGGTTTCGGGATTCAGACGCTGTTCTATCCAGCTCGCCAGGCCGATCCAGGCCATAATCGCCAGCGTCACAATAATGATCACCGACACTGTCGCTCCCACGGCACGTGATCCCGCATCAGAAGCAATCCATTCAGGCAGGCTGAATAAAGCCCATGCATCAGCAACAAATCCGACTACCACGATCAGGATGATCAAGCGTATGGCCTTCATAATGTTGGGAATGAAACTGTTCAGCCGAGCTTCCAGCAGAGGATAACGATGACGGGTTTCGTCGGCCACCTGAAAACCTCGACTGATCAACTGGCTCAGGACCACGGCAACAAACACGCCCACTCCGATAGCAAGCAGTGTCTGCAGTGTCGCGCGCAACAGGAAAGGCAGCGCGTCTTCGGCTCGCGTCACGGTCACCACGACCAATGTGGCAAAGTACAGGATAGCCAATACATGCCAGCTCCTGGCAATCATGCCGAGCAATACCCGATTGAACGCGACGTCGGTATTGCTGCCCCGTTCCTCTAGCTGCTCCCTGACCAGTACTCTATTCTGAAGAATGATCATCAACGCGTAGAGGAACGCCAGGCCCATGATGGTGACGGCCGCGGTGCTCCCTACCGCCATCGAAACATTGAAGTTTGCCATGGGCACGACCAGCAACATGCCATACCCGATGAAACCACTCAACCGTGCCATACGGGCATTCCAGTATGCCGCCTGCTCAGCAGCCAAAGGCAACATTCTCAGGCCGTCCGTCCTGGGGGCGAAGAACACCCGAATGGTCAGTTTGAACACCTCGACCAACAGAAACGCATTGAGGAACAGCGACTGCCTGGCATCCATGGCTCCGTGTTCCCCGATGGCAAATAACGCCAGCAGGTAGCCACCCACATACGCGATCAGAATGACCGCGGCATCCACCAGCGTCGCTGCAATGACGGCCATGAATTTTCTGAACAGTGAACTACCACCCGTTTTGTTCCGCGCCCGGCGATCGGCCAATGAGAACAGGGGGCGTGCCACACCTCGCATGACTAGAAACAACGCGACGGTCGCCACCACGACAAGCAACAGGTCGATGCCCGCCGTGATGATAATGTCCATGTTCACTGCTGGCTCACCGGTGCCCAGCTCACGCACAGCCGATATACCACTGGAGAATTCATCGACAACACGCTGAGCGATATCCCGTGTGTCGTCGGCTATCCGCCGCGCAATGGACATCTCGGCCTGTGGCGGTTCACCAGCCTGCTCTGGTTGCTGCCGCGCAATGTCGGAAGCCCCTGTAGTTGAAAGCCGGCGAAGTTCACGAACCAGCTGTTCACGGGCCTGATCATCCTCTAGAACATTTGCCAGGGAGGAGTATATCGCCTCATTATCAGCCAGCGTAGGCTCCGCTTCAGCCGACCATGCGGCTGAGCTGGAAAATCCCAGGCCCATCAACAGAAGCAGGAGTGGCAATAATATCCGGAGTGTCGCTGGTTTGGTCACTATTTGGCCCCATGCGTATGTATCGTGAATTTCCCGGTTTGCGCGTTTATAACCCAGGACCCTTTGGCATTCAATGGATCACGCTCTGCCAGGCCGCCCGCAGGGCGAGCGCCAGGGAAGGCGCGCTTCCCCTGCCTGTGGTCATGGACAGCTTACAAGGCCACCGCGCGGGCATAAAAAAACCCTCAACAGAAGCAGGAGTGGCAATAATATCCGGAGTGTC
>JAWLFN010000046.1:0-13800 GCA_041685555.1 Gammaproteobacteria bacterium
GCCGTTTGACGAGGACTGGCGTGGTGGATTCTTCTGCGCCTGCCACGGTTCCCGGTTCGATATAGCGGGCCGTGTCTACAATGGCTCACCCGCCTCCCGGAATATGGAAGTGCCTCCCTATCGGTTCGAGTCAGACCAGGTGGTTGTAGTGGGTGAAGACGAGGAGAACGCATAAATGAGCGAAACAAAGAAAAACGGCTGGTTCGTATCGTCTCTGGTCGGCTTACGGGACTGGACGGACGAGCGTCTGCCCATCATGGATGCCTGGCGCAAGCACATGAGCCAGTACTACGCGCCCAAGAATTTCAATTTCTGGTACTTTTTCGGGGTGCTTTCACTGTTGGTGCTGGTTATCCAGCTGTTATCCGGTATTTTCCTCACCATGTTCTATACCAACAGTGCCGAGGGAGCCTTTGCTTCCGTCGAGTACATCATGCGGGACGTCGAGTGGGGCTGGTTGATTCGTTATATCCATTCCACCGGCGCGTCGGCATTCTTTGTCGTCGTCTATCTGCATATGTTCCGGGGCCTGATGTACGGCTCGTACAAGAAGCCACGTGAATTGGTCTGGGTGTTCGGCATGGCCATCTACCTGGTGCTGGTCATGGAAGGTTTCATGGGGTATGTGCTGCCCTGGGGACAGATGTCCTATTGGGGCGCCAACGTCATCGTGTCGCTGGTTGGAGCCATTCCGGTGATCGGTGACGAGCTGTTGCTCTGGGTTCGCGGTGACTATCTGATTTCCGGTGCCACCCTGAACCGCTTCTTTGCACTGCATGTGGTGGCCATGCCCATCGTGTTGCTGGCCCTGGTCGTACTGCATCTGCTGGCTCTGCATGAGGTCGGTTCCAACAACCCGGACGGCATCGATATCAAGAAGAACAAGGGGCCGGATGGCAATCCGGTGGATGGCATACCGTTCCATCCGTTCTACACGGTGCACGATCTGACCGGCATCACGGTCTTCCTGTTCGTGTTCTGTTTCGTGGTCTTCTTTGTGCCGGAGATGGGCGGTTACTTCCTTGAACACGCCAATTTTCAGGAAGCCAATCCGCTGGTGACGCCGGAACACGTGCCTCCGGTGTGGTATTACACCCCGTTCTACTCCATGCTGCGAGCCGTAACCGTGCCGCTGTTCGGTATCGATGCCAAGTTCTGGGGGCTGATCGTGATGTTCGGTGCCATCGCCATCCTGTTCGTGTTGCCCTGGCTGGATCGCAGTCCGGTCAGGTCGATGCGCTACAAGGGCTGGTACAGCCGAGGCTGGCTGCTGGCATTTGTCGTCAGCTTCCTCATTCTCGGTGTATTGGGTACGATGTCGGTCACTACCGGGCGCACCATACTGGCGCAGATCTGCACGGTGATCTACTTCCTGTACTTCTTCCTGATGCCCTGGTACACGAAGAAAGAGGCGACCTTCGCGGAGCCGTCTCGCGTCACGGGTCGTTGGATCAGCCTGAAGCAGGCCGCGGGCGTGATCGCGCTGATTGCCGCACTGGTGCTGATCCCGCTGACCGCGGTTGGCGCCGAGGGGCCGGATGTGGAACTGGAGCATGTGGAGATGGACCTGGAAGACCAGGCCTCTCTGCAGCGCGGCTATGCGAACTACATGAACTACTGCCAGTCATGCCACTCGCTGCAGTTTGCCCGCTACGAGCGTACGTCAAACGATCTTGGCATTCCGGAGGAGTTGGTACGCGATCACCTGCTGATGGGTGATCACGCGATCGGTGATCTGATGGAGAATGCCATGGATCCGATGGACGCCAACAACTGGTTCGGTGTAGCTCCCCCGGACCTGACGTTGATCGCGCGGGTGCGCAGTCCGGAGTGGCTGTACTCCTACATGAACGGCTTCTACATCGACGAGTCCCGTGGTTGGGGTACCAACAATCGCATCTTTGCGAATGTGGGTATGCCCAATGTGCTGCATGAGCTGCAGGGTGATGTGGTCTGCGCCAACGAGGCCGACGAGCCCGCCAACTGCGAGCTGGAACACGTGGCCGGAACCGGTGCGCTGACACCAGAGGAGTTCGATCAGTTCACCTACGATCTGGTGAACTTCCTCTACTATATCGGCGAGCCGGTGCGCCTGCAGCGGCAACAGATCGGCGTGTTCGTGCTGGGCTTCCTGGCGATACTGTTTGTGCTGGTCACCCTGCTGAATCGCGAGTACTGGAGAAAGATTCACTGACAGTCGGATGTCCCGCTGCAGTAACGGATTGTTGAGGAACAGAACATGGGTGTGGTTTCCAAACGCTCGTCGATGACGTTTTATTCAGACGGCAAGAGCCAGTACAGTCACAGGGTGCGGATTGTGCTGGCGGAAAAGGGTGTATCCGTGGATACCATCAACGTGGATCCCGACAATACCCCCGAGGATCTGGCCTCGCTCAATCCGTATAACAGTCTCCCGACCCTGGTGGATCGGGATCTTGTGCTCTACGAAGCCAACATCATGATGGAATATCTGGACGAGCGGTTTCCACACCCTCCGCTGTTTCCGGTTTATCCAGTGGCCCGGGCGCAAAGCCGTCTCTGGATGTACCGCATCGAGCGCGACTGGTGTTCGCTGGTCGAGCAGCTGAGTGCCGGAAAGGGCGGCACCGCTCAGCTGGACAAGGTAAGGAAGGAATTGCGCGAAAGCCTGACTTCCATCGCGCCCATTTTTTCGGAAAAACCCTTCTTCATGAGCGATGAGTTCACTATCGTTGACTGTTGCGTCATTCCCATATTGTGGCGGCTTCCGTCACTGGGTGTGGAGCTGGGTGATCACAAAGCGGTGCAACCGCTTCTTGAGTACCGTGCACGCCTGTTCGCAAGGGATTCCGTGCGCGCCAGCCTGTCCGAGCAGGAAAGAGAAATGGTCTGAGGCCGCTTCGAGGCGCCGACAGCCAGTTTTCAATCCGGCAATTCACCCCAGAGACCTGAATCAGAAGGCGTATTTTCTATGTCGATGACCTCCAGTCGCCCCTATCTGCTGCGGAGCCTTTATGAATGGATTCTGGACAATGACTGCACACCGTATGTGGTGGTCAATGCCTGGCTGGATCATGTCATGGTGCCGCAGGAGTATGTCAAGGATGGGCAGATCGTGCTGAATATCTCGCCGGTGGCCGTACAGGGGCTGGTCATGACCAACGAGGCGCTGGAGTTCAATGGTCGATTCGGTGGTATGCCGACGCCGGTTCATGTGCCCGTCGAAGCAGTCATGGGTATCTATGCGCGCGAAAATGGCCAGGGCATGGTATTCGAGACCGGCAACCCCGATCCGGAATCACCGCCGCCCGCGCAGGGGGACGGAGGTGTCGGCAAGAATGACGGAGATGAGTCTGAAAGGGGTGGCCGGAAGAGTGGTGGAAAAGGCCGCAAGCCATCGCTACGGGTGGTGAAGTGATGCTACGGGGCCGTGACGGAGCATCACAGGTACTCGAACGCTGAGACCACGCGGGTCACGCCGCCCACATTCCGGGCCAGCCGCACGGCCCGGTCACCTTCCTCCCGCTCCACGATCCCCATCAGGAAGATCCCGCCATCATTGGCTATGACGCGGATGCGATCGGCCTGGATGTCCTCGTTGAACGAAAGCTGAGTGCGCACTTTTGTCGCGAGCCAGGTATCGTTGCTGCGAGACAGCAGCCCTCGACGGCCGGATACTTCCAGTTCGTTATGGATGCGGCGTACATGGCTGCTGGTATCGGAAGCAATTTCCGCTGCCTGTTCGATCATTGACTCCTCCGGAACCTGGCCGACCAGTAAAACGATGCCATTGTGGCTGACCACATTGATGGAGGCATCGCGGAATGCCGGCTCCCGGGAGCGCAGATTCACCAGGATCCGTGTTTCCACTGACTGGTCTTCCACCACGGTGCCCGCCGTCCGGCGGGTCGGGTCTTCGGAAATACCTTCCTCTCCAGTAGTTTCCGTCAATATGGTGGCGCAGCCGGCCAACAGTGTGGCCATGAAAACAGCAAGCAGGGGACGATGAATCACAATTCTTCTCCGAATAGTTGCAGGTCGATCAGATCGCACAGGCAGTGAATAAGACTCAGGTGCAGTTCGTGACATGATGCCGGATCGGTGGCTGGTACGGCAATCTCCAGATCGTGCTCGCCCAACTGTTCCGCGTGGAGTGAGGTGATTTCGTCACCCAGGATGAGCAGCCCCATGCCCCGGTCGCCCGCGGCGTCCAGGAGGCCGTGGACAGGGAATGTCTGCCGGCTGCCTGTAAACAGGATCAGCACATCACCCTGTTGTCCCAGAGCCCTTACCTGGTGGGTCAGCACGTCACTGAACGTGTTCTCGTCGTCAGTGGTCGGTGGACTGCCCTCTACGGGTAAGGCCAGCGCCGGCAGGCCGGGCCGCTCCCGCTCGTACCGGTTTATCAGCAGAGATGTCATGTGGCGGGCATTGCTGTTTCCTGTGCCGCCGGCTCCGCAACAGAAGATCCGGTTGCCGCCGAGCAGACAGGCGGTCAGCTGCTCGGCGGCCACTGCCACTTGTGCGGGCAACATCTCGGCCATGGCCTGGTGGCGTCTGGCGTTCTGTTGGAATCGTCTTGTTACGCGTTCTTCAAGCATGCTCTGGTCCTGTGCCAGGGTCGGCACATCTGGTGGTCCGACATTCTACCCGACCGTTGTCAGACCGGAAACTGGCTGAAGGCGTTCGGTATCCATTCAATACCTTCATCGGCCCGTATCCCGACGACATCGAAACGACATGCCATGGTTTCATGCAGTCGCTGCTGCATCAGGTAGTGGCGGGCACAGCGGATCAGGCGGCGTTGCTTGTATGAGGTGACGGTCTCGGTGGCCGTGCCATGCTGTGCACTGCGTCTGTAGCGGACCTCCACGAAAACCAGCGTGTCCTGGTCACGCATGATCAGGTCGATCTCACCGGTACGGCATTGGTAATTGGAAGTGATGGGCACCAGGCCCTGCTGCTTGAGGTAGCAGGCGGCGTATCGCTCCATGGTCATGCCGCGATGCCGGTTGCTGCGCTCTCCGTGCTCATCCATGAGCATATGCCTCCTGTCAGGGTATGGGTGATTGTCACCGTGGCATCAGGTCGATATCCTCCGGCAGGTCCAGCCGCATGATCCTCGCCCGGCCGTTGACAAACTGCGCCATTGGCATCTCGCGCTGAATGGCGCCGGAGCCGGTCAGTGCCAGCGTCCCTGTCGCGCCCTGCATGCGAGTGTCCGGATAATTGATCAACTGTCCCAGCCGGGTATACAGGCGGAAACTGTCGACGCCGAGAGCCCGGAGGCGCTGCACAGCCCCGGATGATGTCGGCCAGGTCTCATTGACCTGATCTTTCAGTTCGCTTTCCTGATCCAGCAACCAGGGCAGTTCGGGAAAACGTATACCGTCCAGGTCCCGGTTTCTGGATGCCTCCGTGCTGCCGTCATGAATCGAAGGCATGGCAAAAACCGGTACGTCGCCGGCATAGAAAAAATCCAGGGTCGGAGCAACCTGTCGGCCCTGTGCCGGGGATGCCAGCAGAAACAGCATGTCGATGTCCTGGCGCCGCCGCGGGATGAAAGCGATGTCTTCCCGGGGCAGCATGGCGGCGAGGCGATCGAATCGCGCCTCGCTCTGATCCACGGCCAGCATGTCGCGCAGCAGGTCCGGATATCCTCCTCCGTCCGGAAATGACCGCTCCGCCAATACCTGTCCGTCCAGCTCCCGCCATTGCTGTCCGAACAGCTCGCGGATGCGTCGATATTCTTCACCACCGGGAGTCAGAGAGGCTGCCAGGCGGTGCCCCTCGAGCCGGGCGGCCCGGGTCAGTTGGCGAATGTCGTCCTCCGGCGCAAGGCCAAACTGATACAGACCGTCAGGGTTGATCTGTCCGTTGTCGGTGTAATTCAGAGCCAGAGTGGGTACCGGCATGGTTCTGCGGTTCTGCAGGTCACGGACTGCTTCCTTGTCCAGCGGACCGATCACCAGTTCGGCACCATCCTCGACGGCCTGACGATAAAGGGCCTGAGTGGTCCCTGGACTGCTGGTATCGTAGATTCTTACGGTGGGAACATCCTGCTCCCGCGCCAATGCATGATAATAGGCGCTCATGAATCCCTGTATCACTGCGTCACCAGCCGCCTGTTGGACCGGGAGTAACAGTGCCAGCCGGGTCGGCCGGCTTTCCCAGACATCCAGCAGGTGCGCGAGCGCATCCGGCAGGGCGTCGGCGGCAGAGTGTCGGTTCCAGCGGTTGCGCCACTGTTCGATAATGGAGATCTGGTCCTCGATGTTATCCGGTCGAGAGCGGATCATGTCCAGCAGTTCGAGCCATCCGCGCATTTCATAGGAATCCACCGACCTCGCTCTGGAAGTCGTGCCGTCCGGAGTGCTGCCCAGGATATCCCAGATACGGTTGCGGTTGGCCTGTTGCAGATCCGCAGGTAACAGTTCTCCCAGTTCTATGTGGTCGTGGACGGCGGCCAGACGCTGGCCGGTGTCCAGCAGTGTGGCGATGCGCTGCTCCAGCCAGCGCTGATACAGTGCCTCTGACGAGGCCTGCCAGCGCGGCGCGGGAAAGGTGTTCAGTGTTCTGAGTGCGTCCCGGTACTGCCCTTCTGCCTGTTGCAGGGCGGCCTGTAGCAACAGGTAGCGGAGGTGATCAGGCGATGCGTCCTGCCATTGGGAGTCCCTGATCTGTCGCGTGAGCCTGGCGGCGAGTTCGCCGGCGATGTCTGTGTTGCCATCGGCAAGAGCGGCTTCCGCTGCATCCAGCAGGAGATCCGCGTCGTCTTCGGCATCCTGTGCATCTTCCAGATAATCAGAGAGGCCGCCCTCGCGGGCCGACGATGTATCGCGCTGCTCAGTGGGCGGTAGTGTTTCCGTGGCGCAGGCCGCGAGGATGAAACTCAGCAGAGCTGGCACGAGCAGGCGGAGGCGGAGCGGAAAATCAGACTGTCGCATGTCAATCCGGGTCAGGCGTAGTTGCAGGGAGCATAGTACAGTTACCCTGTTGCCGCAATCAGGGGTCCCGTACAATACCCCCCTTCGAGCGCAGTAGCACGCAGGGAGACGCCGGTGGCGGAGCAGCGACAGCAGACAGACGGGCCGACGCTTTATGTGGTGGCCACGCCAATAGGAAATCTCGGGGACATCAGTCACCGGGCACTTGCCGTATTATCCTCGGTGGATCTCATTGCCGCCGAGGATACACGGCATAGTGCGCGTCTGTTGCAGCATTTCGGCATCGAGACGCCGATGCTCTCCTATCATGCCTTCAGTCAGCCGCAACGTGAAGACCGCTTGTTGCAGCGTCTGGACGAGGGTCAGTCCGTGGCACTCATCAGTGATGCAGGCACGCCGCTGATCTCGGACCCGGGGCATGATCTCGTGGTCCGTGCCAGGGGTTCCGGTATCCGGGTGATTCCAATACCCGGGCCCAGTGCCTTGACGGCCGCGCTGAGCGTGGCCGGGCTTCCCGTGGGGCGATTCGCTTTCGAGGGGTTTCCTCCTGCCAGGCCGGCGGGGCGGCGGCGGTTGTACTCATCACTGAGCGACGATGCCAGAACGCTGGTGTTCTATGAGGCGCCACATCGTATTCTGGACAGTGTGGTCGACATGGCCAGCACCTTCGGGGGACATCGCCTGGCTGCTGTCTGCCGGGAGCTCACCAAAACCTGGGAAAGTGTGGCAACGGGTACGCTCGAGCAGCTCTGCGACTGGCTGGATACAGACAGTAACAACCGACGGGGCGAGTTCGTGGTGCTGGTGGCCGGTGCGGAATCGCCGGCGGCGGAGGCCGAGGATGCCGCCAGCCAACGGGCGGAGGAAGTGCTGGCGATCCTGCTGGAGGAATTGCCTGTGCGGCAGGCGGTATCCCTGGCCGTGCGTCTCACCGGCATGAAAAAGAACCGCCTGTACAGCCTGGCGCTGCAGATGCAGAGCGAATGACGGGCAACAGCCGGTTTGTCCTTGAATTCATGCGGCAGCTCGCTTATTCTTGCCGGCCGAGTCAGCCAGGCAGTCGTCGGTCCTGTCGCGGATCACTTCGCTTGATGCGGGTGGTCGGCAGGGATCGGAGGAAAGTCCGGGCTCCACAGAGCAGAACGCCAGGTAACTCCTGGGGGGCGCGAGCCCACGGAAAGTGCAGCAGAAAGCAGACCGCCAACCCCGACTGCGTGTCGGGCGGTAAGGGTGAAACGGTGCGGTAAGAGCGCACCGCGCGGCTGGTAACAGTCCGCGGCACGGCAAACCCCGTTCGGAGCAAGGCCAAATAGGGACCTGATGGTGTGGCTCGCACCGGGTCCGGGTAGGCTGCTGGAGGCCTGCAGTGATGCGGGTCCTAGAGGAATGACTGTCCACGACAGAACCCGGCTTATCGGCTGACTCGGGCTTACTTACTCTCCCTGATCCGGACGGATTCCGCCCCGATCCTCATAATCTACTTTAAATCACTCTCTCATCACGCTGAATGGGCAAAGATTAGCTGTCGATTTCTAAAGTGATTCCTGACCTGTTCGCTGCTTATCCCTGCAATTTCTCCCGATTTTTGCGTCAGACCCCGCAAATTCCGCTTGCACAACGTTTTTTCTGTGCCTATAGTGTTGGAAAGTGGTGATTAGTGGTAATACCGGTACATTCAGTGGATGTTAGTGGGAGTCACGGGGTCGGCGTGGTGATCTGAGCCGCAAGCCCCTGGTCCACACTGATCAGCGAGGAGCCAGACCGGCGTGTTTCGTGGCATCAACACCATCAACCTGGACGCCAAAGGGCGGATGGCCGTGCCATCGCGCTACCGGGAGTTGTTGGTGGATAGGTACGCCGGACGCCTGGTGGCGACCATCGATACGCAGCAGAAGTGTCTGTTGCTGTACCCGGTGGATGAGTGGGACGTGATTCAGTCAGAACTGGAGAAGTTGCCCAGTTTCGATCCTCTGGCCCGTCGTGCGCAGCGCATGCTGATCGGTCACGCCACTGACCTGGAAATGGACGGCAATGGTCGGATCCTGCTGCCTCAGATACTGAGGCAGTACGCCGGACTGGAAAAACATGTGGCATTGGTGGGGCAGGGCAAGAAGTTCGAGATATGGAGCGAGGATCTCTGGGGGCAGCAGATGGAAGCGTGGACCGAGGAAGCCAGCGGAGATGGCGAGCTTTCCGCCGAGATGCGCCATATTTCCCTGTGATTTTGCCGGATTGCGGCCTGGCCGCAACGGGCTGTCGGTAACCGAAGGCTGAGTGCAGCAGGTTGAGCCATGACAGTAGCGCAGGGACATGAAGCAGTATTGCTGGAGCCGGCGGTAGCCGCTCTGGTGGTGCGACCTGATGGTCATTACGTGGATGCCACGTTCGGTCGCGGAGGGCACTCGCGTCGCATACTGCAGTGCCTGGGGGCGGGTGGCCGCCTGCTTGGCATCGATCGTGATCCGGAGGCAGTGGCCGAGGGGCGCCTGCTGGCGGAGGAGGACCCTCGATTTGACATGGTATACGGCAGCTTTGCGAACCTCGCGCAGCACGTTCTCCGGCATTGGACAGAAACCGGGGCATCGCTGGATGGCATCCTGCTCGACCTGGGAGTGTCGTCTCCTCAGCTGGATGATGCCTCGCGTGGGTTCAGCTTCATGCACGATGGCCCGCTGGACATGCGCATGGATCCGCACAGCGGAGAGAGTGTGGCGCAATGGCTGGCACGGGCCGAAGAGCGCGACATTGCCGATGTCATTTATCAATACGGTGACGAGCGCCATTCGCGGCGGATTGCCCGGGCCATTGTCAGAGCCCGTGCGGAAGAGCCCATTGAGCGCACCGGCCAACTGGCCGGGATCGTCAAGACGGCCCATCCCTCCTGGGAGCGGCACAGGCATCCTGCAACCCGGACATTCCAGGCCCTGCGGATCTATATCAATGGAGAGCTGGACGCATTGCGTGCTGCGCTGGAGCAGTCGGTTTCCCTGCTGGCTCCCGGAGGGCGGCTCTGCGTCATCAGTTTCCATTCTCTGGAAGACCGGCTGGTCAAGCAATTCATGCGCAGCGAGTCACAGGGGCCCCAATTGCCGCGTGGCGTACCTGTGCAATACGAGCAGACCCGCGGGCGCCTGGAGCGACCGGAGAAACCGCGGCGGCCAGATCCGGACGAGGTGAAGCGCAACGTCAGGGCGAGGAGCGCGACTTTGCGTGTGGCGACACGTTCACAACATCACGCTTCAGGGTGGGCAGATGAGCAGGCGGACTGAGCAGGCTCCGAATCGGAATGAACCGGTATTCCGCTGGCTGCGTGTGGGAGACCCCGGTGTGCTGCTGATGGTGGTATTGATGATGAGTGTATTGATCAGTGGCCTTGCGGTGGTTCATGCCACCCACAGGCATCGCACCCTGTTCAATGAGCTGCAGCAGTTGCGACAAAGCGGCAACATGCTGGAGGTTGAGTGGGGTCAGCTGCTGATCGAGCACAGTACATTCGGTCTTGATGGTCGCATCGAACGCAGAGCGGAAGAAGAGCTGGCGATGAAGTTGCCGGAATGGTCGGAAACGATAATGGTGAATTATGACCCGGAATGAAGGCTCGATGATGGCGGCCAGGTGGCGCCTGGGCCTGGTCTGGTTGCTGCTGATAGTGGCGGCCGCGCTGGTCACGACCAAGGTGCTCAGTCTGCAGGTATTGCAGGGTGAGTTTCTGCGTGAGCAGGGCGATGCCCGCACGTTGCGGACCGAGCCACTCCTGGCGCACCGGGGCATGATCACAGACCGCAATGGAGAGCCGTTGGCCATCAGCTCGCCCGTGGAATCGTTGTGGCTGAATCCTCGTGAGCTGCAGGGTCGGACAGGAGTCATCCGGCGTCTGGCAGAAGCGATGGAGCTGGATGCCGATCAACTGCAGCGCCGCGTCAATGATAATGCGGACAGGGAGTTCATTTATCTGCAGCGCCGCATGCCGCCCGCGGAGGCGCAGCGAGTGCTGGCGCTGGAGCTCCCCGGGGTCTACGCCCGTCAGGAGTACCAGCGCTACTATCCCCAGGGCGAGGTGGCGGCCCATGTCGTCGGGTTCACCAATATCGATGATATCGGTCAGGAAGGCATGGAGTTGGCATACGATGACTGGCTCAGGGGGGTTCCCGGCAGCAAACAGGTGATCAAGGACCGTCGCGGTCGGATCGTTCGCGAACTCAATACCATTGAGACGGCCCAGCCCGGTCAGACCCTTCAGCTCAGTATCGACTTCCGCCTGCAGAGCCTGGTGTACAGGGAACTGAAGGAAGCTTTCATCCAGCGTGATGCGCGCGCTGCTTCGGCGGTGGTTCTGGATGCGGATACGGGAGAGGTGCTGTCCATGGTCAATCAGCCCTCGTTCAATCCCAACAACCGCGGTGCGCTCGATGATTTCGGGACACTACGGAACCGGGCCATGACCGACCAGTTCGAGCCCGGTTCCACCATCAAGGCTTTTACAGCCGTGGCGGCGCTGGAAAGCGGACGCTATACGCCGGACACCGTGGTTGACACCAGTCCGGGAAGAATACGGGTGGGGCGGGATATCGTCAGTGATCGTGGTCGTGACTACGGGGAGCTGAGTCTGGAGCAGGTGCTGGTGAAGTCCAGTAATGTCGGCACGTCCCGCATTGCTCTGGATATCGGTCACGAGGCGCTGCGTGACGTGCTGCAGCGAGTAGGTTTCGGCGAAGGCACAGCCACCGGGTTTCCGGGCGAACAGGCCGGCAGTCTGCCCGATCACCGAGTGTGGCACGATATCGAACTCGCGACACTGTCATTCGGTTACGGACTGTCCTCTTCCACGTTGAAACTGGCCCAGGCCTTCTCTGTGCTGGCTAATGATGGCATCCGCAAGCCGGTCACGCTGCTCAAGGGTGGTGGTGGCATACCGTTGGCCGAATATGCGCAACAGGTCATCGAACCCGGAATCGCACGCCAGGTGCGAAGCATTCTTGAGGCTGTGGTGGATCCCGAACGAGGCGGTTTTGGCGCGGCAAGTGTTCCACATTATTCCGTGGCGGGCAAAACCGGCACAGCGCGCGTGGTCAGTGCGGCGGGATACGAGGATGATCTGTTCAACTCCATGTTCGCCGGCTATGCCCCGGCAGATGACCCGCGCATTGTCGTGGTAGTGGTCATCCATGAGCCCCAGGGCGAGCAGCACTACGGCAGTGAGGTGGCCGCGCCGGTGTTTTCCAGGATAGTGGCCGGGGCGATGCGTGCTCTGGGTGTGCCGCCGGAACCGGATGCAACCGGAGAATCCGTGCGTCTGACGGTTCGATGAACAAGTGACCCTCATGAATACAGCAGAGCGAATCGTGAAAAAAATGACACCACTCCGCAGGTTGCTGGAAAACATCGTTCATGTCATCGCCGCAGACGAGGCGATGCTGGCGGTGGCAGTGAATGGTCTGACCATGGATAGCCGGCAGGTTACCGATGGCGATCTGTTCATAGCCTGTTTCGGCCGTAATCATGATGCGCGTGACTACATCGATGTGGCTGTGCGGAACGGTGCGGTCGCGGTGCTGGCGCAGGCGGGCGGCGGATGGCAGGCATCGTCCTGGTATGGCTCGGTCCCGGTGCTGGTGGTGGAGAATCTGACCAAGCAGATCAGCCGTATTGCGGCTCGCTTCCACGGCGAACCCGGTCAACGGATGACACTGGTCGGGGTAACCGGTACCAACGGAAAAACCAGTTGTACCCAGTTCCTGGCCCAGGTACTGACTGATGATGACGAGGCCTGTGCGGTCATCGGTACCATGGGCGCCGGCGTCTATCCGGCGCTGGACGATACCGGGTACACCACGCCCGGCCCCATTGAAGTGCAGACCATGCTGCGCCATTTCAGCGATGTCGGCGCCGGGCATGTGGCGATCGAGGCTTCCTCTCAGGGACTTCACCAACACCGTCTTGCCGCCGTGCCGTTCCATACTGCGGTGTTCACCAACCTCACACGTGACCACCTCGATTACCACGAGAGCATGGATGCGTACGCAGAGGCCAAAAGGAAGCTGTTTCTCGGCGATGCGTTGAAGGTGGCCGTGATCAATGCCGATGATCCGTACGGTTCGTTCATGCTGAATGCACTTTCTTCCCGTGTCCGGATATTGACCTACCGTGTAACGGGCACGGACGCCGATGTCGGGGTCGAGGCGCTGGAGTACCGGCCCTCGGGCTATCACGCGCGACTGGTCAGTCCCTGGGGGCGCGCTGATCTGGAAGGGCAGCTGCTGGGGCGCTTCAACATCAGCAATGTATTGGCGGTGCTGTGTACGTTAATGACGTTGCCGTCCAGGAATGGCAGGCTGGAGGAACGCGCACGTTTTCACAGGGCCGTTGATCTGGTTGCGGGAATCAGACCGGTCAGTGGACGGATGGAGGTGGTCGGTCAGTCAGGCGGTGTTACGGCCGTGGTCGATTATGCGCATACTCCGGACGCATTGCAGAGTGCTCTCGATGCGCTGCGGCATCACACGGATGGCGCCATCCATTGTGTATTCGGATGTGGAGGCAATCGGGACCAGGGCAAGCGGCCGTTGATGGCGGAAGTGGCCGAGCGTGGGGCGGATCATGTAGTGATCACCGATGACAACCCGCGGCATGAGGATGCTGATCATATCGTCCGCCAGATTCTCCTGGGCATCGAGTATCGTGACAGGGTGGTTGTAGAACGTGATCGCTCGCACGCCATCCATCACGCGATTGCCGAGGCCCGACCAGGCGACATCGTGCTGGTGGCCGGCAAGGGACATGAAAACTATCAGGACGTTGCCGGTCAACGCATGGCTTTCAGTGATGTGGCGCAGGTGCGGCTGGCACTGAACGCGCGCGGCGCAGCGCAGGAGAT
>JAWLFN010000266.1:0-3322 GCA_041685555.1 Gammaproteobacteria bacterium
CATTGCGCACATGCCCACGGCCAGTCTTCCTGCGCTTTTCGATGATGGCTTCGGCGCGGCTCTGCGCGATGACCACTCTCACGGAGCAGGGCGTGCAGGTGGATATCATGGAGGACGCTATGGGGATTGCCCTGTACGGGGCCTTCCGGCGTGAGCGACCGGCACTGGACCTGGAGGACTGGCGGGGGCTCGCCGCGGTGAACCATCACGCCCCGGATGGCGGCTGATATCCTTTTGCATATCGGCCCGAGGAAGTCGCCGCCCTTGCCGCCTACCTCATGAGTAACGCTACCGCGTCCATCAATGGACAGATTATCAGCATTGATGGAGGTTACAGCGCACAACGCATGGAACTATTCGAGGAGGCTCTTATGTCTGACGATACGCAGCGACGGTCCGACCACCAGGAGGGCCCACAGCGAGCAGATCAGCGTCGGGACAGGCCCGCCGATCCAGCGTCGGAAGAGCCCCGTAATACGCCACCCCAGTGGGTCCGGGTACTGAATCTACTTCTGCTTGCCTTCGTGATCTTCTACGCGGTTCAGTGGGTGTCGCAGTCGGGCTCCCGGGAGATCAGCTACAATGCCTTCAAAGAAAGGGTCACATCCGGGCAGGTCGCCGAGGTGACGATTGAGGGGCACCAGGTAAGGGGTGCCATGAAGTCCGAATGAGTCGGACGATCTCTCGTCGCGGGAACTGTTTCGGACGCATATCCCGGAAGTGGGTGACACCGGAATCGTCCGGCTGCTGGAGGACAACGGCGTCACCATTAATGCAAAGGAGTCCGGCCCGGATCTCTTTTCGCGCTTGCTGATCAGCTTCCTTCCCTGGCTGATCATTCTTGGCCTGATGATCTTCGCGTGGCAGCGCATGCAGCGTCAGATGGGTGGGCAGCAGGCCGGCGGTCTGTTTAACATGGGCAGATCCACCGCCAGGCGGGTGCAGAAGGATGAGCCACGCAAGACCTTTGCCGATATTGCCGGTGCGGACAACGCCAAGAAAGACCTGAGCGAGATAGTCGACTACCTGAAGAATCCGGACTTCTATCAGCGCCTGGGTGCCAAGCTGCCCCGGGGCATATTGATGGTGGGGCCGCCGGGCACGGGCAAGACCCTGATGGCGCGGGCAGTGGCCGGTGAGGCGGAGGTCCCCTTCTTCTCCATATCCGGCTCAGAGTTCATCGAGATGTTCGTGGGTGTGGGGGCATCCCGCGTGCGCAACATGTTCGAGGAAGCGCGCAAGGAATCCCCCGCCATTATTTTCATCGATGAACTGGATGCCATCGGGCGATCCCGCGGAACGGGGGTTGGCGGGGGCCATGACGAGCGGGAGCAGACGCTGAATCAGATCCTGTCCGAGATGGACGGCTTTTCATCCCATGAGGCGGTGGTCGTGATCTCTGCCACCAACCGGCCCGATGTCCTGGACCCGGCACTGCTGCGCCCCGGTCGTTTCGATCGCAAGGTCACACTGGATAGACCCCACCGGGAGGCGCGTGATCGCCTTCCACGATTCCGGCCACGCACTGACGGCGCTGCTGTTTCCCAAGACCGATCCGCTTGAAAAGGTCACTAACGATTCCCGGGGGCGTGCGCTTGGGCTGACCGAACAGGCGCCAGATGAGGACCGCCTGAACATGACTGCCAGCTATGCCCGGGACCGGATTGCCGTCATGCTGGGCGGGCGCGCATCCGAGCAACTGATTTTCAACGAGGTGAGCAGCGGTGCCGAGAACGACATCGAGCAGGCCACCCGGCTGGCGCGGCGGATGGTGTCCCGCTGGGGCATGAGCGAGGTCATCGGACTAATGTCGGTCAGTTCAAGCCAGGAAGAGGTGTTCCTTGGCCACGAGATTTCCCGGGAGCGCGAGTTCAGCGAAGCCACCGCAGAGAAAATCGACGACGAGATCAGGAAGCTGATCACCGATATCGAAGCGGAGGTGAACCAGCGGCTTGAAAAGCACCGGGATCAGTTGGAGCGGCTGGCCAATACTCTGCTGGAGGAGGAGACGCTGGGAGCCGGCGACATCGAGTCTCTGCTGGATCTCAAGAACCGCGATTGGCGTAGTCCATGATGATGCGCATGTTCCTGCTGTTGGCCTTGAAACTGACGTCAAACAGATCCCCAACCAGGGGAACCAGACCGATCAGCCAATCGACAAAGACATTCCACAGCATCTGCATTCGCTTGCGCCGGGGAACACCCGCCCGCCCGGCACTGCTGTAGATATACAGCGAGATTGCCAGGGTCAGGGTATCCCCGACCCCCGGAATGAGTCCGAGAATGGGGTCAAGGCCGTAGCGTATCGTCGTTCCGGGTATGACAAAGGCCGTGTCCATGAGTTCGGTCAGTTTCTGCAGCTTCATCAACTGTCTGCGAGCTGCGGCATCGTTGAGTTTATCCGTAGGCATGGGTGTCTACTTCCGGTCTGGCTGTCGTGAGGGGGCCTTGCGGCGTGCGAGGCATGAGCCGCGGACGCTTGCTGACCACCTCACTGTGATGGATTTATCCATTGACGAAGTGGGGGGTTTGTACTAGTGGGTAATAGGGAATTCCTGCCAAAAGAGGTGTTCAACATGATTGGTCTCTTCATCTGGATATGGATACTCTGTGCTCCCGCACTGGCTTTCATGATGCTGTCGTCAATGACGAAAAACTAGAACCGTCCCTCCGATGTCTGCAACACCCGTGATCTGGTGCTAGTGGGCCACGCGTCGTCAGCGCGAGGGTCCGCGCAGACTGCAGGAAAATCAGGCCAGGGTCGGTGCGTCCGGCCGCAACGCTGCACGGGCAGATTGTGCTAGTGTCTTGATTGTGTTCATCAACAGCGCAAGACGGTGCGGCGTTTGACAGACGCGACGAAAAGTGACGACGCCGTGGGTAGGCTGGTGCGGCGAACCTGGCCGTTGTCCCGCCGGGTCGTACGCAACTTCGTGCGCAATCACGGCGTCCTTCTCGCCGGTGGGGTAGGTTATAACGTGCTGATGTCGGCGGTGCCCCTGCTGGCACTGCTCGGTGTCCTGCTTACCCGGGTGGTGGACGAGGAGGAACTGCTGTCCGTCATGGCGATCCAGGCGCAGCATTTTGCGCCCGGGCATGCGGACCTGTGGCTGGATGCGGTGAAGGCCTTTCTCGACTCACGGGATATCATTGGCATTGCGGGGATTCCGATACTGCTGTTTTTCAGCTCCTTTGCCTTCCGCATGCTGGAAGACGCGATCGCGATTATCTTCATGCGCCCGGAAAATCCCCGGCGCAGCATCTGGTTTTCCGTTGTCATGCCCTATGCTTTTATAACGCTGCTCGGTGTCGGTCTGCTGAC
>JAWLFN010000047.1:0-13773 GCA_041685555.1 Gammaproteobacteria bacterium
CCGCCGTTTTTCCACGTGACAGATTGATCAATGGGGTTTTCCTCCGTTGAGACCGGCAGTATACGGGATTTGCCGGTATTTAGGCAGAGGGCCCCGGTCTGGACGGGCACCACGGTGCGCCGAGCCTACAGCTCGGCCCGTACCGTGAAGCGCAGCATTCTCGGCTCTGCCGGATGGAAGTGGATATCCTCGACCGGTGTCGCCTCATCCGGCAACCGTGACTCGTAGAAATAGGTGATATCGTGCTCGTCACTGTCCAGAGCATTGATCAATTCCACCGACAGATTGAGTCGGGATGTCATCTGCCAGCTGCCGCTGGCGTTCACCAGGAAGGTGTCCGGTGAGCGCGGCCGCCCGCTTTCGGACAAGGGGGCCTCGCCCAGGTAGCGCAGACGGAGTCCGCCTGTCATCCCGTTGCCCCCGTCGATTGCCAGTCCCAGGGAGCCTGTCCGGCTGACCGCGTTGGGTATCCGGTCCTCATCGGTATGGCGCAGGCGCGCGCGGGTGAAGGTTACGTTGCCATCCACCAGCAACCAGCTGACAGGAGACCACAGAGCGCTGAATTCCGCCCCGTAGCGCCGACTGGGATTGAGTGCTTCGGTGTTGCCGGCATCTCCGACATAGATCAGCTCCGATTCCAGATCCATGACGAACGCGGTCGCACTCAGGCGGGTGCGAGGCAGCACGGCGGTGCGCAGGCCGATCTCCAGGCTGTCGGCCGCCGCGATGGGATCCACTGTCTCGATGGCCTCATCGGACACCGGATCACGGCGGATGACAGCGCCGCGCGCATCGTTACTGTGAAAACCCCTGCCGGCGCTGGCAAAGTACTCGGTGTCGCCCGGCGGAGAATAGATCACATTCACGGCAGGACTCAGTTGTGTCTCATTGCCCCGGCCGCTGTTGATGGTCAGGCCCGCGTCCACGTCGTAGCGGTAATGATCGATGCGCAAGGATGCCACACTGCGCCAGTGCGGGCGCCAGCGCTGCTCCAGTTCCGCGTAAACCCCGGTCATGGACTGCTCCACCTGATCGGTGCGCACCGTCTCTCGATGTTCCCGGTTCTCGGTCCAGTTCAGCGCCAGATCGATATCGTCGGCCCGCCACTGCCCACCCACGGTCAGCTGTCCGCTGACATCACCGATGGCGACCGGCTGACTGTAGCTTCCTTCAAGGCCGTACACGTTGCGGTCGTCATACTGGTGGAACTGGTCGCCACGATCCGGATGCTCCTGGAAATAGGTGAAGTTCGAATACAGATCCAGTCCATAGTCGATATACCAGGCGCCGGCCTCCCAGATACGATCATCATCCAGTGTCCGGGACCAGTCCGTGGAAAGGCTGTGTCGATGTGTGTCACCGCCATTGCTGTCATCGACTGTTGCCCATCGTGACAGTTGACCGGAGGTTACGGCTCGCTGCGGAATCTGGTCCGTGGCGGTCCAGTCGTTATCATAGAACGCGGCGGTGACGCGCCACTGGTCCCGGCCATCATCGTGATGATAGCGGGCCAGTCCCTGGCGCTTGTCCATGTCCTGGTCCAGCTCCCAGGGCCCGTCATAGCGGGTCAGTGCCCCGGCCAGGGTGAGAGCGCCGCGACCGTCGCCCAGAGTGTCACCGGCGTAGACGCGCTGATAGCCTTCTTCCCCGAGAGTCAGGTTTAGGGAGCCTTCGGCCAGCCGATTCTGGTATTCGAACTCGGTGGATCCCGCCGTGGCGAAGTCGCCGGTATCGCCGTAGTAAGGGCCCTTGCGGTAGCGCAGGGTATCGACCAGCTCCGGAATCAGGAAATTCAGATCCGCATAGCCATGACCGTGGCCATGGGTGGGCATGTTGACGGGCAGGCCGTCCACCTGAATCGACAGATCCGTTCCGTGATCCAGATTGAAGCCGCGCATGAAGTACTGGTTGCCCTTGCCTTCGCCGCTGTGCTGGGTAGCGATCAGGCCGGGTACGAATTCCAGCAGTTCACCGGGCCGGCTCATGGGACGGGTCGCCAGCTGCAGGTCGTAGACCACACCTTCGGTGGCATTGACCGGACTGCCGGTCAGTTCGAGGTCGCTGCCCAGCACGAGCACTTCCTGCAGATCCGCAGAGGTCGGCGTGGCACCGAGTGTCATGGGACCGAAACAGGTGGTGGTCAGCAGCGTGGTGGTCAGCAATCGGTACATGGCTCGTCAACCTCTGTGAATGTGCTAAAGTAAATTACCGGGCGCGAGTATAGCGATTCCGCTACGGGAATCGCAGAAAGGCTCGCGTTTTTTCTTTGGTTGTATTGGTAAGTGCATAAAATGGAAAAAGAAAAAAATATGACAGAAAACCGATACCCCATCGGTTCCGGGAGTGATCCGGCATGAAGCGTTCTGCATCGAACACGCTGGCGGGCAGTACACTGGGGGAACGCGAACTACGTGTCATGGAAATCCTCTGGCGGACGCCGGAACTCGACGCCAGGGCGGTGGTGGATCGCCTCACCGGTCGCCGACCCTCCCTGAGTACCGTCCAGTCGACCCTGGAGCGGTTGCATCGCAAGGCACTGGTGCATCGTCACAAGCGGGGAAGTGCCTACCGGTACACGCCGGCCGTCAGCCGCTCCGGACTGTTGGCCCGGTTGATGGGAGATGTCATCCACCTGCTGCATGATGGCCGCATGGATACCATCCTCAGCAGTTTTGTCAGTGTGGCGGCTGATATGGACGAACGTTCACTGGACAACCTGGAGCTGCTCATCGCCGAGAGAAAGCGGCAGCAGGAGGAAGGCCGCAATGTCTGAGTCGCTGTTACTGACACTTGGCTCTTTCGCCGCGGTATGGGCCAGTGTCTGGTTGTTGTTGATGCTGGTCTTGCTGGCGTTACATCGTCTGTGCCGTCCAGTGTTGTTCCGGCTGCATCCGGCCAGTGCATCAGCGGTATTGTTGGCCCTGTGCGCCGCGCCTTTCCTGATCAGTCTGGTGGGGGCCGCACTGTTATACCTTCCTCAGACCGAATCGGCGCTGGTAAGCCAGCATTGTCACGAAGATTGTGCCGCGCACGCACCGGTGACCGCATCTCCGGTCGTGGCGGCAACCGGCCTGGCGGCAACCGGTCTGTTACTGGTTCTGCTGGCGCGGCGGGCGGCGCGGCATCTTGTGCGGGCCATGCGGCTGACCCGTCAATTGCGGCCACTTTCCCGGTCACATGGTGAAGGGTACCGTGAACTGGATTCCGGCCGGCCGGTAGTATTCACACTGGGCTGGCTGCGGCCTGAAGTCTATGTCAGCCGGGGGCTGACGGAGCGCTGTGACGATTCTGATATGCAGGTGATACTGGCTCATGAACGGGCCCATCGTTGTCGTCGGGACAATCTGAGAATCCTGATCGGCAGGCTGCTGTGTCTGGTGGCACCGCACGCCTGGAAGCAGCCGGTACTGAATGACCTGGAGCTGTTGTCCGAGCAGGCCTGCGATTTCGTCGCGGCGCAGCGATTCGGTACGGTGTCCGTGGCCGGGACGCTGGTGCGGGTCAAGCGGATCCTGCAGGGAACGTTCATGGACTCTCCGGTCCTTCAACGGTTCACGGGTGCCGAGGTGGAAGCGCGGGTTCGTGCCCTGCTCGGTTCCGGAGAGCGTCTCCTGTTGGGGCCATTGCAGCTGGGTGTGTTCCTGGTTGTGATCCTCAGCCTGATCGTACTCGGCGTGGAGCCGATGCACCATGCCACGGAATGGGCGCTGGGACTGATTGACTGACACGGACAGTAGGCAACGGGGGGATGGTGGAATACACTCTGGGTTATGAGTCTGCGACGCATCGACATGTTGTTCCGGTTGCGAAAGCTGCCATGGGTGACCCTGTTCACCTGCCACGCCGTATTGGCGGCAGAGGAAAAAGATCCGCCATTGATGGATGACGATGGTGGCTGGGCGAGGGCATTCTCGGAAATGGAGCTGGTTGACGATGCCTGGAACTGGCTGGAGTCGCGACGCGATGATGTGTCGCAGAATGTGGACACGCTGGGACGCTCACTGGATGACTGGCTGGCGGGTGAGGTGGTTGGTGAAAGGGCCAATGAGAGTTATCTGCGCCTGAAGATCAATCAGAGGCTGGGCCGTCATGATACGTATTTCTCCAATGTCCGTATCGGGGGTAGTCTTGATCTGCCGCGTGCCACCGAACGCTGGAAGCTGATTTTCGAGTCCGAGGACAATGAGCGCAATTCCCTGCGCGAACAACGTCTGGACAATATCGTGCCCTCCTCTTTCAGTGGTGCTTTCAGCTATGAGCTGGAGGAGCGCAATGGCTGGCAGTTCAATCATGATTTCGGCGTGCGGGGGCGGCTGCCGCTGGACCCTTTCTATCGGTTCCGGACGCGCTTCGGGACGGAGCTTGGAGAAGAGTGGCAGCTGGGTCTGGATCAGCGATCGTATTATTATCACACGGACGGGTGGGGCAATGATCTGCGACTGTACCTGGGGCGGGAGCTGACCGACAGATTGCAGTTACGCCTGACCGGTGACGCGCATTACCGACATCACAGGCGCGAGACCGAGTTCGGACAGTATGTGTCGTTACACCAGACGCTGGGGGAGCGCGAGACCATGAGTTATGAAGTGGGGCTCCTGGGCGTCAACCGCCCCAGTGTTCGGATCAACGACTATTATGTGCAGATGGTCTACCGCAAGGCGATCTACGAGGACTGGATGATTCTGGAGGTGGTTCCGCAGGTGTTGACGGAGCGTGACATGAACTGGCAGACCGATCCGCGCTTGCAGGTCAATCTGGAGATCTACTTTTTCGAGTGATCCACATGAAGAAGGCGTTGCCTAGAGGGCGTCGTTGCCGGTCTCTCCGGTGCGGATGCGGACCGTCTGCTCCAGCGCCGTGACGAAAATCTTGCCATCACCGATATGGCCGGTATTGGCGGCTTTGCAGATGGCCTCGATGGCCTGTTCGACCAGTTCATCCTCGATGGCGACCTCGACCTTGGCCTTGGGCAGGAAGTCGATGACATATTCAGCGCCCCGGTACAGCTCCGTGTGTCCTTTCTGACGCCCGAACCCCTTTACCTCCGTCATGGTCATGCCGTTGACGCCCAGTTCGGAAAGCGCTTCGCGGACATCGTCCGACTTGAACGGCTTGATGATGGCTGTGATCAGTTTCATGGGCGATCTCCGGGTGTCAGCTCTGTGTTTCAGTCAGCGGAGCGGAACTGTAGCACGGGAACTGCAAAAGCTCCATATCGTGGCGCAGCCTCCAGGTAGCGGCCGGCAGCAGTCACTTGGCGGGTGTGGTGAGTGGTTCGTCGGGTTCCGGGACCGGCAATGCGTTCAGCCAGGGTTGCAGTTCCTCCCAGTCCAGAGGGAACACATGGTTGGCACCGGGCACCAGACGGGCATTGACGCGGGCGCCAGCGGCAGTCAGCTTTTCAGTGACATCGGGCAGGCGACGATCCCATCGCAGCAGGTCATTCTCGCCGATGCGGATATACACCGGCAGCCCCTGCAGGCTCTCCACCCGGCCACCGTCCCGGATGATACCGGGCACGGCCACCACGCCGTAATAACGATCCGGGTGGCGGGCAGCGATCTCGATGGCGGAGCTGCCACCGTTGGAAACGCCAACCAGGAGGGACTTCCCATCCTGCATCTGGGGCATGGCTTTCAACTGTTCGACCGCTTCCGCGACACGTTCGCCGTTGCGACCGAAAAAGGAGCTGGAATCCGGTGAAACCGGTACCGCGATGGCCCAGCCCCGACTGGCCAGTTCGTATCCAAGCCAGAACTGCGCGCGGGCGATGTATTCATTGGCTGAACCGCCCGGCATCAGCACTACCAGGGGCCAGGGCGCCTGGCTACCGTCCCGGGCATCGAACACAAACACCTTCATTGTGCTGCCGTCTTCCAGCCGCAACACTTTTTCAGCGCCCGCATTGGCGTGCAGGAGGCTGCTGGCGGGCAATGCCAGAAGGATCAGCAATATACGCAGTGCTCTCATCGGTGTCAGTTCCGGATCAGATTGTTACCGTGGCAGTCTATCAGCTATCGATGGGTCGCATAGTGGCAATACGGTCAGATGACATGCCGCGGGCGACAATCCGCAGGCCGCTGCGACCAGTTGTCGGATTCTACAGACCAATGACTTCCATGCGTTCACTGTCGGCGACGGTCACACGAGTGCCGTCCAGCGTTGTGAAGGCGCGATCTCCGAGGTCACGCTTGCGTACCTGGTAGGTGACCGGCTCGCCATCGCCGGCATGCAGGATCACGGTCACCGGTTCCCGGGCATTCTGCCACCCCTGATAGTACAACAGTGTGCCCAGCGTGATGCCAGCAGTCAGGGCAATCCAGAAGAGGACGCGGCCGGACACTCGCGGGATGTGGCGGTTGCGTGCGGCCGGGATATCGGGATCGGCACGGGCACCCTTGCCATTCCAGGGGTTATCGGCGCGTGCCGGGGAGGCGCGATCCGCCGCTGCGCGGGCAGAGCCGGGGCGGGCCCGGTAACGGACATACAGTGCCGCCGCGATGATCACTGCCAGTGTCAGGAATATTTTACCGAGCATCCGCGGATGATAGCACATTGAATCGCAGGCGCTGGACTGCAATAATCAGCCTGGTTTTTACGGGGGGACAATACTATGCAGCGATTCGTGGCCATTGTGCAGGGATTCCTGGCCCTGTGTTGCGCCGGCCTGGCCATTGCCACGGCGGTCAACCTGGGCTTCATCCTGATGCGTCCGGACTCTGTATCGGTTGCCAATGTGCTGGTGGCCCAGCTGCTGTGGATCGTGGTGCTGAGCGCCGCCGCGACCATCCTGTTCCGCCGCGCCCGACGGAATCTGACCGACAGCCGATGATCCTGGTGTCGCCGGCCACCCCGCGTCCGGCTCCACTTTCTTGGGACGGCTGTCAATTCAGGGTATAATCACGCGTTTTGCTGCGCCGGTCTGGCGACCGACCAGGGATCACCCGGCATGGATCATCCGGCATGAGAGTCATTGAATCGACCCAGGCGTTCCGGGAACGGCATTCGCACTGTGTCGCCACCATCGGCAAGTTCGACGGGGTTCATCGTGGACACCAGGCCATTGTGGCGCAGCTGCTGGAGCAGGCGACCCGCCATGGTGTTCCTTCCGTGGTGATCGTTACGGAGCCGCATCCGGAGGAGTTCTTCGCCTCGACGGAACAGGACTGCCCGGCCCGTCTCAATGAGCCGGGTGAGAAGATCGCGGTACTGGAGTCTCTGGGTGTGGAGTATGTCTACCTGCTCCGCTTTGATCGGGACCTGGCCGCGCTGAGCGCGCAGCGCTATATCGACGACATACTGGTCGAGGGGCTGGGGATTCGGGCCCTGATTGCCGGCAGTGATTTCCGGTTCGGACATCGTCGGCAGGGTGATTTTGCGCTGTTGCAAAGCAGTGGCGGTCGGCACGGATTCGAGGTGATCGAGACGCAGAGCTGTTACCAGGACGGTGAGCGCATCAGCAGTACGGCGATTCGCGAACACCTGCAGCGCGGTGACTTCGATCAGGTCGAGGCCATGCTGGGGCGGCCCTACGCGATTGCGGGCAAGGTGGTGAAGGGGCAGCAACTGGGTCGCAACCTGGGCTTCCCGACCTGCAACGTGCAGTTGAACCGGCGCAGCCTGCCATTGCACGGCGTCTATGCCTGTCAGGCACGGATCACCACGGCAGACGGTGAACATTTCGACTGGCCCGGCGCGGCCAACATCGGCTACCGCCCGACTGTGTCGCAACGCCGCGAAGCCGTGCTGGAAGTCCATCTGCTGGACTTCCAGGGCGACCTGTATGGCGCTGAGATGACGGTAGTATTCCGCCACAAGGTACGAGACGAGGAAAAATTCGATTCGCTGGAGGCCCTGAAGGCACAGATTGCCCGGGACGTGGACCAGGTCCGGGCCAGTTTCCGGAGTGATACAGCGCATCAGAACTGAACAGACCACAGGACTATGAGTCAACCCGATGAGTGACTACAAACAGACGCTGAACCTGCCGAAAACCGATTTCCCCATGAAGGCCAGCCTGGCCCAGCGTGAGCCCGAGCGGCTGAAGCACTGGCAGAAAACGGCGTTGTACCAGCGCATCCAGAAGAACAGTGCCGGACGACCGAGATTCATTCTTCATGACGGGCCTCCCTACGCCAACGGTGATCTGCATCTGGGGCATGCCGTCAACAAGATCCTCAAGGACATCATCGTCAAGTCCCGGACCCTGGATGGATTCGATGCACCCTATGTGCCGGGGTGGGACTGTCATGGCCTGCCCATCGAACACAATGTCGAGAAAAAGAAGGGCAAGGCCGGTCACAAGATCAGTCATGCCGAGTTCCGCAAGGCCTGCCGGGCCTACGCAGAACGGCAGGTGGAGAACCAGAAGAAAGACTTCGTCCGCATGGGTGTGCTGGGTGACTGGGACCATCCCTACCTGACCATGGACTACCGCACCGAGGCGGACATCGTCCGGGCGCTGGGTCGGATCGCTGCCCGTGGTCATCTGGTCAAGGGCTACAAGCCGGTCTACTGGAGCGTTGTGGGCGGTTCCGCTCTGGCCGAGGCGGAAGTCGAGTACCAGGACAAGGAATCCTGGTCCATCGATGTGCGTTTTCCGGTGGCGGATCCAGTCGGCTTTCTGCGCGCCTTCGGTGTTGCGTCCGGAGACGTGTCCCTGCCGTTGTCGGTGATCATCTGGACCACTACCCCCTGGACCCTGCCCGCCAATCAGGCTGTGTCCCTGCATCCGGAACTTGAGTACGCACTGGTCGAGGCTGAACTGGAGGGCGAGATCGGCAGGGAAACCATGGTGGTGGCGGCCGAGATGGTCGAAGACATCATGCAACGGTTTGACAGTCGTGAATATCGCGTAGTGGCAACCGTCAAGGGCGCCGCATTGGAACGTCATGCGCTGCGTCATCCGTTCATCGACAAGCAGGTGCCGATCATCCTGGGTGAGCATGTCACCACCGAGGCCGGCACCGGCTGTGTCCACACCGCGCCGGATCACGGCATGGACGACTTCCTGGTGGGCAGGGCCTATGGCATTGGTACCCTGAATCTGATCGATGACAACGGCGTGTTCGGGGAAGCGGCGGGGCGCTTTGCCGGCGTGCATGTCTACAAGGCGGACGAGCAGGTGCTGGAGGTGTTGCGTGGAAAACATGCCCTGGTGCATTGTGAACAGATCGTGCACAGCTATGCACACTGCTGGCGCACCAAGACACCGCTGATCTATCGGGCCACGCCGCAGTGGTTTATCAGCATGAACGAGCAGGGACTGCTGGATGACTGCCTGAAGGCGGTACCGGAGGTCCAGTGGATTCCGGACTGGGGTCGGGCCCGCATCGAACTGATGCTGAAAGGCAGCCCGGACTGGTGTGTCTCGCGGCAGCGCACCTGGGGTGTGCCGATCACACTGTTCGTGCACCGCGAAACCGGCGAAATGCATCCGCGCAGCGAAGCGTTGTTCGAGGCGGTGGCCCAGCGCATCGAGAAGGAGGGCATGGATGCCTGGTTCGAACTCGATGCCGGTGAGCTGCTTGGCGACGAGGCCGACCAGTACAGTAAGGTCACCGATACGCTGGATGTCTGGTTTGATTCCGGGGTCACACATTACTCGGTGTTGCAGCAGCGTGAAGAACTGGAGTATCCGGCGGATCTTTATCTGGAAGGCTCGGATCAGCACCGCGGATGGTTCCAGTCTTCCCTGAAGACCTCGGTGGCGATGAACGGCAAGGCGCCCTATCGTCAGGTTCTGACGCACGGGTTTACGGTGGATGCACAGGGACACAAGATGTCGAAGTCGCTGGGCAATACCATCTCTCCGCACGAGGTGTTCGCCCAGTACGGTGCCGATATCCTGCGTCTGTGGGTGGCGGCGACCGACTATCGTGGCGAGATTCCGGTGTCGCAGGAGATCCTGAAGCGCGTGGCCGATGCCTACCGCCGGATCCGCAATACCGCCCGCTTCCTGCTGTCGAATCTGAATGGTTTCGAGCCGGACCAGCATCTGGTGGCGCCACGGGAAATGCTGGCGCTGGATTACTGGATCACCCGCCAGGCTCAGCAGCTTCGGGACAGCGTACAGGAAGACTACCGGCAATATCATTTCCTGGGCGTATATCAGAAAGTACACAATTTCTGTGTCAATGAACTGGGCAGTTTCTATCTGGATGTGATCAAGGATCGCCAGTACACCACGCAGGCCACCAGTCTGGCCCGTCGCTCCACGCAAAGTGCCATGTATCACATAGTGGAGATGCTGGCCCGACTGATCGCGCCCATTCTCAGCTTCACCGCTGATGAGTTGTGGGAGCACATACCCGGTGAACGTGCCGACGCCGTGTTTCTGACCCGTTTCGATGAAGGACTGGATACATTGCCGCAGGCGCATGGCCTGGACGATACGTTCTGGCAACAGATCATGGCGGTACGGACAGCTGTGAATCGCGAGCTGGAGAGCCGGCGCGCGGCCCGGGAGATCGGTTCCGGTCTGGGCGCCGAGGTCACGCTCGAATGCACTGCGGAGTTGGCGGATCAATTGGCCCGCCTGGGCGCCGAGCTGCGTTTTGTGCTGCTGGTGTCCGAGGTCACCGTCAATATCGCGGAGACCACGCAAGACGTGGCCGATGTGCCCGGTCTCGGTGGTATCCACGTGCAGCCGTCGGCACATGCCAAGTGCGCGCGCTGCTGGCATCACCGAGCCGATGTGGGGCAGCACAAGGCGCACCCGGAGTTGTGTGGGCGCTGCGTGGAGAATGTGGACGGAAACGGAGAAGAACGCCTCTATGCCTGAAACTGCCGATGAGGGAGCCACCATTGCGCACGGGGCCAGGGTGACTCTGCATTTCGCCCTGGCCCTGACCGATGGCACGGAAATCGATTCCAACTACGAGCGTGAGCCGGCCACGTTCGTGGTGGGTGACGGATCGCTGCTGCCGGGTTTTGAGGCAGCGCTCGCCGGGCATCGTGCCGGTGATCGGGTGCGTACACGGTTGCCCGAGGAGAGAGCCTTTGGCGCCGTCAATCCGGAGAACATCCAGACGTTCAATCGCGAGCGTTTTGCGTCAATGATCGCGCGCAGTCCGGAGCCGGTAGTGCCGGGCACGGTACTGGCCTTCGCCGATGGTGCCGGCAACGATATACCCGGTGTGATACAGTCGATCGATGAAGCATTGATGGTCGTGGATTTCAATCATCCGCTGGCCGGGCGCGAGATCGACTTCTCCGCTGATATTCTTGCAGTCATTCCGGCCGGCGTGCAGGCCGTGGAGGTACGATGAGCATGGCGACACAGGAACAGGGCGCTGTCACGGGAACCGTGACGCCTGGCGCCGACATAGAGATCCGTCTGGCCAACCCGCGGGGCTTCTGCGCCGGGGTGGACCGTGCCATCGATATTGTCAATCGGGCGCTGGATGTCTACGGTGCCCCGATCTACGTGCGTCACGAAGTCGTGCACAACAAGTTTGTGGTCGATACCCTGCGTCAGCGTGGCGCCATTTTCGTGGATGAGCTGGACGCGGTGCCACGCCAGGATGATCTGGGCCGTAAACCGATCGTCATTTTCAGTGCCCATGGTGTTTCCCAGGCCGTGCAGAAAGATGCGAGCGAGCGCGGCTTCAGGGTCTTTGATGCCACCTGTCCACTGGTCACCAAGGTGCATCTGGAAGTCAGTCGGTACAGTCGTGACGGGCGCGAGTGCGTCCTGATCGGCCACGCCCGCCACCCGGAGGTGGAGGGCACCATGGGGCAGTATGACCGCGGCAATGGGGGGGATATCTACCTCGTTGAATCGGTGGACGACGTCGCCACACTGGACGTGTGTGACCCCGACAACCTGGCCTACGTCACCCAGACTACGCTGTCCATGGATGATACCTCGCGCATCATCGATGCGCTGCGGGAACGATTTCCGCGGATAGAAGGTCCCCGGAAGAAAGACATCTGTTACGCGACCCAGAATCGTCAGGATGCGGTCAAGCAGCTGGCGCTGGAATGTGATCTGCTGTTGGTTGTCGGTTCACCCAACAGCTCCAACTCCAACCGTCTGCGCGAACTGGCCGAGCGCATGGGTTGTGAAGCCTATCTGATCGACCGCGTGAACGACCTGCAGTCGCAGTGGTTCGACGGCAAGCGCCGCTTCGGTATCACGGCTGGTGCCTCCGCGCCCGAGGTCCTGGTCCGGCAGGTGGTCGATCGCCTGCGTGACATGACAGGGGTGGCTCCGCATGAGCTGGATGGGGTGGAAGAGAACATCGTGTTCCGCATGCCGCGGGAGCTGGCCGACTGACAGGAGAGAGTATGGGTGCCGCGAGCCGGCGCGAGCATGACAGGCGAGAGCGCGCCGAAGCCATACTGGATGCCGCCGAGAGCGTATTCTTTGACAGGGGGTTCCATCAGACCTCGATGGACGAGATTGCCAGGAAGGCACAGATGAGCCGGGCTCTGCTGTACGTCTACTATCGTGACAAAGCCGCTATCATGCGGGGCATCATGCTGCGAGCCGCACAGGTCATCGAGCGGCGTTTCGAAGCGGCCCGGCAGGCCGGAGGAAGCGGGCTGGAGCAGATCGGGAGGATCGGACAGGCCTACTACGCATTCTCCCGTGAACAGTCCGACTATTTCGATGTGTTGACTGACCTCAATACCTTTCCAGTACCCAAGGAGGCCGGTGATGAGCAGATGCGGGCGCTGGGCGAGTGCCGGACACGCATCACCGCCATCATGGTGCAGGCCCTGCGAAACGGTCGTGAAGATGGCAGTATCTGCAAGCGGCAAGTGGATGACCCGGTCATGACGGCTTTCATGTTGCAGGGCATGCTGCACGGCGTGATCATGCAGACCCGCGGGCCTCGCTACTGGGAGGCGACACCAGACAGTTATTCGTATCCGGAATATGACACTCTGATACATTACTGCATTCACATGATGAGGGAAGCGATGAAGAATCCGATGACGGACGGCAAGGAGGTGTGAATGGCGCTCACTGAATCGACTATGCTGCCGCTGGGAACGCCGGCACCGGATTTTGCCCTGCCGGATACCGATGGACAGATCGTGCGACTGGCGGATTTCGAGGACCGGCCGGCCCTGTTGGTCGCATTCCTGTGTAATCACTGCCCTTTTGTGCGGCATCTGCGTGACGGACTGGCGGATTTTGCCAGGGAATACACGGAGAAAGGTCTGGGCGTTGTGGCGATCAGCGCCAACGATGTCTCCGCCTATCCGCAGGATGGTCCCGAGGAGATGGTCCGCGAAAAGGAAGAGGCCGGCTATGTGTTTCCGTATCTGTACGATGAGACACAGAATATCGCCCGCGCCTATGCGGCGTCCTGCACCCCGGATTTCTTTCTGTTCGACCAGCAACGCCGCCTGGTGTACCGGGGGCAATTCGACGGCAGTCGCCCGGGCAATGATGTACCGGTGAGCGGGTCCGACCTGCGAGCCGCCGTGGATGCAGTACTGGCCGGCAAACCGGTCCCGGACGAGCAGAAACCCAGTATCGGCTGTAATATCAAATGGAAGCGATGAGGCGCCACTGGCGCGCCCTGCTGCCTGTACTGCTGGCCGCGCTGCTCACCGGTTGTCTCGGAACGGTGGTGGGCACCACCGCGGATGTCGCCATTGGGGTGGGCAAGTTGCCGTTCAAGGTGGCGGGTGCCGCGGTGGAGGTCGCGACCGGAGATGACGAGGACGTCGACGAAGAGTAGGAGCCACGGAGCTTCATCATCGCCAGCCCTCATCATGGCCGGTTGGCACTCGATCAGTCCTGCTGTTCCGCTG
>JAWLFN010000267.1:0-3317 GCA_041685555.1 Gammaproteobacteria bacterium
GTTGTGATGTTGAACCTTGCCACGGTGGGAAGGTCAAGTATCGTCTGAATCGCTTAGCTGATCGAGTATGGCGCAGTCCGGGGTGGCATCGCCATGACACGCCTCAATCAATTGCTCCAGCGTGTGCTTCATCTGTTGCAGTTCCCGCAGCTTGTGCTCGACATCGTTCAGGTGCGCCTGTGCCACGGATCGGACCTCGCGGCTTTCGCGGCGTGGATCCTGCCACAGCCGGATCAGCCGATCGATCTGCTGGATAGAGAATCCCAGCAGGCGGGCCCGGCGGATGAACCGTAGCACTTCGATGTCGCGTGTCGAAAACTGTCGGTAGCCGGATGCTGACCGCGCCACCGGGCGCAGCAGTCTGGTCTGTTCGTAGTGCCGGATCATCTTCGGTGACAGGCCGGATTGTCGGGAAGCGATACTGATGTTCATACGTCGTGTGTCATTTTCCGGTAAATCCGGGAAGCATAAAGCGCTTTTGTAACAATGAGATGTATTGCTTATTTTGAGTGACAATGCAGGAGTTTCACGCCTGCTCCACTAATTCCGGTAATAAAGATTACCGGAATTAGTGGAGTCCCCTGGACGTCTCTGGGTTGACTGCCTCCCGGGATCAGTTCCCGGTATCCGACGGCGCCCAGTCGCAGTCTTCACATCGTGGATCGATGCCTTCCTGCTCCAGTACAGTGAAGATGAAATCCCGCCAGGTTTCGTTCGGCTGCCAGACGGTGTTCATGTCCGCCTTCGCCGTGGCGATGTCGATATCGTCGTGTATGACCCGGTACAGGAAGCTGAATGCCGTGGCGCGGGCATTGACCTGACAATGCAGCAACGTCTTCATGTCCGGGTTGCGCTGCATCGCGTCGGCGAAAATGTAGAAATCCCGTGGCCGGGGATCGGTCCATTCCACGGGAATATGCAGATAGTCCATACCCAGATCCTCCACGATCCGGTCGGCATCGGGCAGCGCATTGTCATTGGTGGTGAACGCAATGTAGACAACGCGTTCGAAGCCTGCATCACGGATCGCCCGGAACTGTTCCGCGTCGGGCTGTCCGGCGCTGGCGAACGTGGGACTGTATTCCACATAGTTCAGGACATCCTCCAGCGCGTCCTGCGACAGTGCCGTTGAACTGAACACGGTGATTGCCGCGGCGATCAGGCCACGGATCGGGGAAAGGTGTAATGAGAAGGATTTCATGATGATTCAGGACTCCTGTGGGGATGCCTGGCTGATCCAGGCCGGATTCCGAAGAATGTAGCATAGAATGTCGGGACGGCAACCAGCGTCAGGATCGAGGCAAAGGCCAGTCCGCCCATGATGGTGACAGCCATACTGGAAAAGAAGGCATCCGTTATCAGCGGGATCATACCCAGGATCGTAGTGGCCGCCGCCAGGAATACGGGCCGCAGGCGGCTGACGCTGGCGTCCAGCACGGCCGGGTAGCCCCCCTTGCCTTCCCGGATCTGCTCATCGATCTCGTCCACCAGCACGATGGCATTCTTCATCAACATGCCGGACAGGCTCAGAAACCCGAGCAGCGCCGTGAAACTGAATGGCAGTCCGCTAAGCAGCAGTCCCGCCACCACGCCGCAGATGGACATCGGTACAACCAGCCAGATGATCAACGGCTGACGGACCCGGGAGAACAGCAACACGGATATGATCAGCATGACCAGGAAGCTCAGTGGCAGCTGGGCTCCCAGCGACGCCTGGGCTTCGCCGGAAGCTTCGTACTCACCACCCCACTCCAGGTCATAACCGGATGGCCTGTCGATGGCTTCGATCCGCGGGCGCAGTTCGCTCCAGACTTCGGTGGCGGTCAGTTCGGGCTCCGGTTCGGCCTGGACGGTCAGCGTACGGGTGCGATTGCGACGCATGATCAGTGTTTCCTCGGCGGTGGTGTCGAATTCATCCACCACCTGGGTCACCGGAATGTACTGTTGTTCACTGCGGCTCCAGACCCTGCGCTCGGGCAGCCTCGCCACGTCCAGCCGTTCGTCGTCGGGTGGTCGCAGGATGATGGGAATGAACTCCTCCCCTTCCCGGAAAATGCCCGCCTGGATACCGGTGGTCGCGAATGCCATGGCCCGGGACAGGTCATTGCGGGTGACTCCGGCTATCTGGGCCCGTTCTTCGTTATACCGCGGATGTATCACCAGTGAAGGCTGGCGCCAGTCCTGGCGGATATCGATGGTGTCTGGATGTTCTCGCATGATCTGTTCGGCACGATTGCCCAGCTGCCGCAGAACTTCCGGATCCCGGCCCGAGAAGCGGGCCTCGATCTTGGCGCCTGATGGCGGGCCGAATTCCAGTCGCTCGGTACGGATTTCCGCCGCCGGAAACTGCCGGCCCAGCTCGTGGCGCAGTTCGGCCGCCAGCGGAGCGATTGTGTCGCGGCTCGTGGTACGGACGATCAGTTGCCCGTAGGCCGGATTGGGTTGCTCGGGCTGATACGTGAGCATGAAACGACTGGCGCCCTGGCCCACCAACGCGATGACATCCTCGACATCGGGTTTCTCTTCCACGATTTCGCTCATCGCCTGCAGGTCCCGCGATGTCGCACGGATATCCGCGCCCTGCGGCAGCAGGTAATCCACAAAGAACAATGGCGTATTGGAGGACGGAAAGAAGGCCTGTTTGACGAAGCCGAAACCCCAGAAACTGACCAAGGTGATGGTCAGCAATCCGATGATGGTCACGGCCCGGAAACGTAATACCGCTTTCAGGACGGCCCGGTACGTGAGATAGACCACGCCCCGGTACGGGTCGTCGTCAGCGGACGCATTGCGGACCTTGAGCAGGTACTCGCCGAACAGCGGAGTGACGGTGATGGCCAGTATCCAGCTGAGCAACAGGGAGATGCCGATCACGGCAAACAGGGAGAACAGGAACTCCCCGGTGGTGTCCTGGGACAGGCCGATGCCGGAAAAGGCCATGATCCCGATCACGGTGGCGCCCAGCAAGGGCACCTGGGTGCGCCCCGCCGCCTCACTGGCGGCACGGTGTGCTTTCATACCGCGTTGCATGTTGATCAGCATGCCCTCGGCAATGACGATGGCATTGTCCACCAGCATGCCCATGGCGATGATCAGTGCGCCCAGGGAAATGCGTTCCATCTCGATGCCGAAGATCCGCATCATGAAGACGGTGCCCATGACCGTAAGTCCCAGAGTCATGCCGACCACCAGGCCGACGCGCCAGCCCATGAACAGGCAGAGCACACCGATGACAATGGAAACCGACATCAGCAGGCTGCCGATGAAGCTGTTGATGGCCTCGTCGACGACTTCGTGTTGTTGATAGATCGGTTGCA
>JAWLFN010000268.1:0-3298 GCA_041685555.1 Gammaproteobacteria bacterium
GTCATGGCGGTCACCCCCACTGGCAGGCCCCTTTCGTCGGCATAGAATCGCGGCGAATGGTTCGGGAATGACATTTCAGGATCCTCGGGTGCCACGCCAAGAAAGAAAAATAGACCTGGCACTTCCTGCGCGTAGTAGGAAAAGTCCTCCGCCCCGGTGGTTTGCCCGCCGGGTATCACCAGCTGTTCACCGGCAACCCGCCGCAGGGTAGGGGTCATCTGTGTCAGCAGATCGGGGTCATTGCGGGTGACCGGGTAACCCAGATCGATGTGTACGTCCGCGGTGGCGCCGGCGCTCTCGGCGATCCGCGTGGCGGTGCGTTCCAGCCGTTCATGAATCTGCGTGCGGGTGTCGGCATCGAAGGTGCGCAGCGTGCCGATCATCTCCACGCTGTCGGGAATGATGTTGCTGCGCAGACCGCCATTGATGGCTCCCACGGTGACGATGGACGGAGTGGTCGTGGCATTTAGCTGGCGACTGGTGATGGTCTGCAGGCCCAGTACAATCTGCGAAGCGGTGACGATCGGGTCGACACCATCCCAGGGCCGCGCCCCATGTGTCTGCTGCCCGTTCACGGTGATCGAGTAGCTGTCGCTGGAGGCCATCAATCCGCCGGCCTGCGTGGCGATGGTGCCCACCGGGATGTTGGTGACGTGCAGGCCGAATACCGCATCCGGGCGGAGGATGTCATCGAAAAGGCCTTCGGCCAGCATCAGTTCGGCACCGCCTTCCTCGCCTTCCGGCGCGCCTTCCTCGGCGGGCTGGAAGATGAACATCACCGTGCCTTCGAGCTCCTCCCGCATGCCGGCCAGCACCTCGGCCGCGCCCATCAGGATGGCGACATGATTGTCATGACCGCAGGCGTGCATGACACCCACCTCCTGACCGTTGTACATCGTGGTCACTTCCGAGGCGAAGGGCAGATCCACCTGTTCGGTCACCGGCAGAGCGTCCATGTCGGCGCGCAGTGCCACCGTGCGGCCGGGTCGGCCGCCACGCAGTATGCCGACCACGCCGGTGTGGGCGATTTCCGTATGGACTTCCATGCCCAGTTCGCGCAGATGATCGGCCACGATACCCGCCGTGCGGAACTCGCGGTTGCCAAGTTCCGGATGTTCATGGATATCGCGGCGCCAGTCCACCACGGATGGCATCACGTCATCAATGCGTTCCTGCACGGCGGACGGCAGGGCAGGTGTCTGCGCCAGGGCGGCGGAGTGGGCGAACAACAGACAGGCAGACAGAATCCAGAGCCGGCTACGCATGGGCAGAGTCCTCGTCAATGATGATGGTCCCGGTCAGAGTACCGCAGCCGGTATGTCATGACCAGGCATCAGGCGGCGACCGTGACCGATATCACAGTCCCGGAATCAGCCCGGCGCGTTGCGCTGTGACGGATCCCTTTTGAACGGACGGACCATTTGCTCCGGGTCGGACCGCTCGTGTTGCAGTCTGGCCGCCTCCGCCCACCAGAGCAGCTGGAGCAGGGTGCGGCCCAGGTACTGGTTCCAGCGACCGGTCTCGCTTTCTTCCTGCACGGTGCCATCCTCGTTCAGCACATTCTGCGCGGCCGGCACATGGATCATGGCGGATACCGGCAGACAGCCCAGCTCCGACAGAAAGGTGCGCATGGCCACCGCGGCCCGCGCGCCGCCCCACTGACCAGCGGAATAGGTGACGATGGCGCTGGGCTTCCAGGAAAACAGTGAACTGCCGAAGTGATTGAGCAGATGCGCCAGGGCCGGACTCATGGAGTGGTTGTACTCCGGGCTGACCATGACATAGGCATCGGCCGCCCCGATCTTTTCCGCCAGTGATTGCAGTGACTCCGGCACCTCGCTTTTCCGGTAGGAGAAATGCGGTTTGAAAACATCGCCCAGATCATGATCCAGGGGGTCGATCAGTTCGACATCATGGTGTTCCTTCAGGTTTTCCAGCCACCGTTGACAATTGCGTGCCACGCGTTGACCGAGCCTCGGCGGATCGGGCGGGGTGCTGTCGCGGACGGTGCCCAGGAAAATCAGAATGCGCATGGTGTCTCTCCCGTAACGGATGGGTGACGACAGATTCCGTCACTGGCGTTCCCTGTGCGGAACCATAAGCCGCCTGTAGTCTGTGCGGACCTGTTGCGCCAGCGCAGCGACCTGGGTTTGTTCCACTTCATCGACAAAAAGGCTCGCGTCGCCGGCATTGGCTTCGGGTACGGCGTGGGCGCGCAGAAAATCGGCAATCACCCATTCCAGCTCCTCGGCGCCGGCCAGTATTTCATTCGCCATTGTCCGCAGCCGCGCGCGCTCCTCGTCGGGCAGCACGGCTGGGGGATGGGCCAGGGCACGGGCATGGCGGATCATCCGCAGGTGCTCGTATTGCAGAAAGTCAAAGTGTGCGGTCTGCCTCAACAATATGCGTCGCATCTGCTCGACGATGGCCTGCTGTGAGTCGATCACGATGCCGAGTGCAGCCAGGTAGTCCTGGTGGTGGCTGGCATTGAACTTGCTGTTGTCACTGGCCGACGCATCTCCTGTCAACGGTTCGCCGGCAGGGTCCATACGTCCGACACTGCCCATGCCACGCATCCCCCGGCCGATTCCGGTCGTGAAGTCACTGGTAAGGGACTTCAGAAAGGCCACGATGTAACCGGTTTCGTCAGCGCTCAGCTGCTTGTCCAGCTGGTGTTCCGCCATGGCTTCAACGGCGTTGGCCAGCGTTGTGATGCTGCCATCATGGAACCAGGGGCCGGATTCTGCGACATTATGCAGGCCCGGAACCTTGAAAACGTGACGGTCACGCTCTCGCCCGCTGCGCGCGAACAGTCCATCGTTGACGGAGCTGGCGCTGCGCTCAGTGCCGTAATACGGCACCCTTGCGCCCAGTTTCTGATAGGAATTGCCGCCCACGTTGATGCCATTGTGGCAGTTGGCACAACCCAAGGCCTCGAACAGCCCTCTGCCACGCAGCTCGCGGGGCGTCAACGCCTGCCTGTCACCCGCCAGGTGGCGCAGGAAGGGCGAGTCCGGGCGCACCAGGCCGACCCGCTGGAAATAGGCCAGGACGTCGGCCAGGCTGGTGGCAGTGACCCCGTCAGGGTAGAGTGCCTGAAACCGTGGTGCATAGCGCTGGTCCTCGCGCAGCTCGGCCACCAGTGTCTCCAGGTCATGGCCCATCTCGACGGGATTCTCGATCGGACCGAGTGCCTGCTCGGGGAGATCCAGGGCACGCCCGTCACGGAACTGACGGAAGTTGAATACCGCATTGAAAGTGCTGGGCACATTCAGTTCACCCGACGCGCCGCCGATTC
>JAWLFN010000048.1:0-13671 GCA_041685555.1 Gammaproteobacteria bacterium
CCAGGGATGGGTTCACGGGCGTCTTCTGCCGGGACTGCCTGCCCCGCGCTGGAACCGGTTTCTCCGGACTATGAAGTGCTGACCGGACGGTCCGGGTTGGTGATCCACTCGCTCCAGGACCCCGGATACAGCCTAGGCTCCCGCAATCCCGCCTCCACGGCGGCCAGAATATTATGGCAGGCCGTCACGCCGGAGCCGCAGTAGCTGACCAGATCGTCATGTGATGGCAGTTCATGGAAACGCTGGCGCAGCTGGTCACGGGGGAGGAAGCGGCCCTTTTCATCCAGGTTTCCGGCGCAGGGCAGGCAATGGGCGCCCGGGATGTGACCCGCTACCGGGTCAATGGGTTCCTGCTCGCCACGGTAGCGTTGCGGGGCGCGGGCGTCGATGAGGCCGAGCCGTCCGGAGTCCAGGTGCTGCATGATCTCGTCGGCTGTAATCGTGCGGTCGTGTGCGATGATGGCGCAAAAATCGCCGGGCCACTCACGGGGCCGGTGACGATCGCTGAGCGGTAATCCCGCCGTGACCCAGGCCTGGAAGCCACCGTCCAGCACCTGGACGCGTTCCATGCCCATCCAGCGTAGCAGCCACCACAGACGGGCCGCGAAGAAGCCGGGGCCGTCATCATAGACCACGACCCTGTCCTGTTGCCGCAGTCCCAGCTCACGCAGGCGGGCTTCCAGGATATCGGGGTCGGGAAGCGGGTGGCGTCCCGTCTCTCCCGGAATGATAGGTCCGGACAGATCTTCTTCCAGGTCCAGGTACAGGGCTCCGGGGATATGACCCTGCGCATAGTCGCGACGACCCTGTTCGCTGTCCTGCAGGCTGGCACGGGTATCGAATAGCATCAACCCCGGGTCGGGGAGCAGGCTGGCCAGCGCCGGTGCCGAAATCAGTTGTGTCATGTCTTTTTCCCCCGGACTCCTATAGAGAGGGACCCGTTGTCAGGCGTCGGTCATTCCCGCTGAACGTCAGTGTCTGGATCGAGCCATCCAGGTGGATGTTCACCGTGTTGGTCTGGTCCGACCACAGGTCTCGCAGGGCATCATGCCGGGCGGTCACGGTCTTCGGCGGGGTGTCGACGGCCAGCTCCTGATAGACCCAGAAGAACTGGCCGTCGAGCTCCTGCCCCACCAGCGACAGGGGCAGAGCCGAGCCATTACGGCGGTACAGGGCAAATCGCTCCGTCACGTATTCAGCAAACTGCCGGCGGCTCTCGTGGTCATGGATGACGTCGGCATCCGGGTCGATCAGACGGCGTACCGCATGTTCCGCGTCATGCAGGTAAAAGCGGTGCATGATCTCCAGCATACCGCTGCGCTCGTTGTACTGGATCTGCGTCAGCGCCGCCTTCTGCTGATGGGCCTGCGGCATGGCGAACGGGGCCATCAGTAACAGCAACAGGACAGTGGCCATGGGCAGCGTCCGCCCGGCTCCCTCGACAGGCAGCACGACGCTCACTCCCCGTCTCCGTCATCGGAGGTCTTCAGCTCCGTCTTTATCTCCTGCATGATATCGCGGCCCACCAGGCTGTTGCCGCCGCGCGCCTTGTAGGCCTCGATGCGGGAGGGAATCAGCTGACGCGGATAGTGATTGTTGGCGGTGTCCGCATCGGCTGTTTCCTCGTAGGGATCCATGATCACGGATTCCAGTTCCTTCTCGCTGACGATCAGCTTGCGGACCTGGCGGCTGTCACGACGCCAGATCTCTGCCGGAATGTACATCTCTTCGGTGGACCCATCGGCATAGTGGAGCTGCAGGATGATGGGCATGACCAGGCCGCCGATGTTGCTGAACTCCAGCACATAGTAGTTGCGGTCCTCCTCCACGGCGCGCTCGAAGGCCTGCCGTTCCCAGTCCTCCAGGCCATCCAGGAAGTCTCGGTACTCGTTACGCTGTTCGTTGGTGACGGTGAACTGGTCGTTCTCGTCGTAGAAGTCACGCACATCCGGATTACGTTCCACCCAGGGTACGATGCCTTCTTCTTCATTGTGTATGACGGAAATCGACGGTTTGTCCTGTTCCCGCTCGCGCATCCGCTGATAGTCGATGTCCGGGTCCTCGGTGTCCAGGCGCATGGCATAGATGCGGTCCAGGGAAATGTCGACATGGTCGGTGGTATAGAACCAGCCGCGCCAGAACCAGTCCAGGTCGACGCCGGAGGCTTCCTCCATGGTGCGGAAGAAGTCGGCGGGCGTGGGGCGCTTGAACTTCCAGCGCTGCGCGAATTCGCGGAAGGCAAAGTCGAACAGCTCGCGGCCCATGATGGTCTCGCGCAGGATGTTCAGCGCGGTGGCCGGCTTGCTGTAGGCATTGGGACCGATGCGCGTGATGCTGTCCGACTGGGTCATGATGGGCTGCTGGTCCTGCGAGACCATGTAGCCGACGATGTCACGCGGTTCATTGCCCCAGGGGATGTCCGGATCCCACTCGCGCCCGGCCAGGGCATCGAGGAAGCTGTTGATGCCCTCGTCCATCCAGGTCCACTGTCGCTCGTCGGTGTTGACGGTCATCGGGAAGTAGATGTGACCGATCTCGTGGATGATCACGCCGATCAGGAATCGCTTCTCGGCCAGCGAGTAGGTCCGGTCGCCGTCGTCCTGCAATGTGGTACGCGGCCCGTTGAACGTGATCATCGGGTATTCCATGCCGCCCACGGGACCGTTCACGGACTGTGCCACCGGGTACGGGTAGTCGAACGAGAACCGGGAGTAGACTTCCATGGTGTGGATCACGGTTTCGGTGGAATACTCGGACCAGAGAGGGTCGCCTTCCTTGGGGAAGAAGGACATGGCCATGACCAGTTCGTGCTCGGCGCCGGGCTGATGGTGCCCCTTGGCGTCCCAGATGAACTTGCGGGACGAGGCCCAGGAGAAATCCCGGACATTGTCGGCCTGAAAGCGCCAGGTCTTTCTTTCATCCGTGCCCTCGCGCTCGTTCTCCAGGGCTTCCTCCGGAGTGACAATATACACGGGGCGATCCGCGTCCTCGGCTTCCCGCAACCGGTTGCGCTGCTCGGCGGTCAGGGTCTGGTCAGGATTCTGCAGGGTGCCAGTGGAGGAGACGATATGGTCGGCCGGCACGTCGATGGCGACATCGTAATCACCGAACTCCAGTGTGAACTCGCCGCGGCCCAGGAACTCCTTGTTGGTCCAACCCTCGTAGTCGGTGTAGGCGACCAGGCGGGGGAACCACTGGGCGATCAGGAAGAGATCGTTGCCACCTTCGCGCTCATCGTCCGGGAAATGCTCGTAACCGCTGCGTGCGGAGACCGCATCTTCCTCGACGATATTATAAGCGAAGTCGATCTGGAAACGGGTCCGTTTGCCGGGCTCCAGCGGTTCCGGCAGGTCCACCCGCATCAGCGTGCCGACGATGGTGAACGGCAGGGCGTCGCCGTTGGCCGTCTGCACGGCCTGGATCTCGAAACCGAGCTCATGGTCCTCCATGAACTGCCGCCGCCGCAGTTCGCTCATGCTGAGCCGTGCCGGAGAGTCCGCGTCGCCGGCCTGCACCGGAGGGCCGCGCCGGCCCGCGCCGCCGAAGTCCGTGGCCAGCTCGTTCATGGAGTCGCTGCGAAAGATGTTCTGGTCCAGATACAGCCACAGGTAGGTCAGTGTGTCCGGCGAGTTGTTGTGGTAGTCGACCTCCTGGGTCGCGGTCAGGCGTCGTGCCTCTTCGTCCAGGTGGGCCTCGATGCTGTAGTCCACCTGTTGCTGCCAATACTCATGGCCTGGCTGACCGGCGGCATTGCGGTAGACATTGGGCGTCGGCAGGGCCTCGTCCAGCTGTCGGAACTTGTCCTGGAAGTCGCCCTTGGTCTGCTCGACGGGACTGGCCTGCACCGTCAGTGCCGTCAGGGTCAGGAATATCGTCAGCAGCCATCGCATCTGCGCCATCATGGGGGGATCCTCGTGAGTACTGGAATTTCCGGTGTCAGTGCCTGAATGAAACCCTGTCCGGTGCGGGGCTGTCAATGCCCGCGCGGTATCTGCCATGGCTTTGCTGTACAATACCGGCTTCTTTGTTCCACTCTGCCAGTGATCTCTGCTTTTGACTGCCACCGATACCACTTCCGGTACCGAATCCGCCGACAGCCGAACCGGCATCACCGGGTTGATCGCGCGCTTCCTTGCGGTATTCCGCTACAGCAAGGTGGCGGTGCAGATTGTCTGGGGCACCAGTCGTGGACTGACGCTGACCATGGCTGTCGCCACCCTGGTCGCCGGCCTGATGCCTGCCGCCATCGCCTGGGTCGGCCAGTTGATCGTCGACGCGGTCGTCGAGGCCATACAGGCCGAAGGAGCCGATCAGACGGCAGCGCGGAATGATGTGATCCGTTACGTCATCTGGGAGGCGGGGCTGGTCGTGCTGTTGACCGGGGCACAGAAGGTCAACACGGTCTGCCAGACCATTCTGCGGGCCCTGCTCGGCAATCGCATCAATGTGATGATCCTGGAAAAGGCGCTGACCCTGGAGCTGGCGCATTTCGAGGATTCCGAGTACTACGACAAGTTGGTGCGCGCCCGGCGGGAGGCCTCGACGCGGCCGCTGAGCCTGGTGATCAAGACCTTTGATCTGGGGCGTGACGGCATCTCTCTGGTCAGTTACGGTGCCCTGTTGTTCCAGTTCTCGCCCTGGGCCGTGCTGATTCTGGGTCTGGCCGGTGTGCCGGCCTTCATCGCGGAGGCGAAATATTCCGGAGAGGCTTTCCGTAATTACCGCCGCCGATCGGCCGAGCGCCGCATGCAGATCTACCTGGAGATGGTGCTGACCCGCGAGGACGGGGTGAAAGAGGTAAAGCTGCTGCGCCTGGGCAGGCTGTTCCTGCGGCGCTACGTCGACATCTTCCGCAATATCTACCGCGAGGATCGTAACCTGGTCCTGCGCCGCAATTTCTGGGGCTATGTGCTGGGCCTGGTGGCCAGTGTGGCCTTCTACGGAGCCTATGGCTGGGTGGCACTGGCCGCGGTGGCCGGGGCCATTACGATCGGCCAGATGACCATGTACATCGCCGTGTTCCGCCAGGGCCAGGGAGCGGTCACCAGCTGCCTTACCTCGGTGAACGGTATGTACGAGGACAACCTCTACCTGTCCACGCTGATGGACTATCTCAATCACAAGGTGCCGGAAGTGAGTGGCGACAGGACGCAGGGTCTCGCGCCCGGCGACGGTATCCGCTTTGAAGGGGTCAGTTTTCATTACCCGGGCGCGGAGACACCGGCGCTGGACCGGGTCAATCTGCACATCCAGCCTGGCGAGAGTCTGGCCATCGTGGGTGAGAACGGCTCCGGCAAGACCACGCTGATCAAGCTGTTGACGCGGCTGTATACGCCCACGGAAGGGCGCATCCTGCTGGAGGGCCTGGACCTGCAGGAATGGGATGTGGACGCGCTGCGCCGCAAGATCAGTGTCATTTTCCAGGATTTCGCGCGCTATCAGCTCAAGGTCGGTGAGAATGTCGGTATCGGCGAGGTCGAGCACATGGACGACCGCCCCCGGCTGGAGCAGGCCGCCGACAAGGGCATGGCCGCCGATTTCATCAATGAAATGCCGGCCGGCTGGGATACGCAGCTCGGTACCTGGTTCAAGGGGGGGCAGGAGCTGTCCGGCGGACAGTGGCAGAAGGTCGCGTTGTCCCGCGCATTCATGCGCGATGATGCCGACGTACTGATCCTGGACGAGCCCACCGCCGCCATGGATGCCCAGGCGGAAGCCGACGTATTCCAGCATTTCCGCGAATTGACCGCCAACCGGATCTCCATCATCATTTCCCACAGGTTCTCGACCGTGCGCATCGCCGACCACATCATTGTCCTGGATCATGGCCGGGTCATGGAGGAAGGCGATCATGAACAACTGCTGGCGGCGGACGGGCGCTATGCCCGTCTGTTCCGGTTGCAGGCGCGTGGTTACCAGTAGGAAAAAAAGAGGGACAGTCCCTCTTTTCAGGTCTTTCTGACGGAGTACTCATGCCCCTCTTGCCGGAATCGATATTCGTGGAAATCACCGTCATGCTGGCGGTGGTTTCCGCGGCTGGTGCGCTGGCCATCTTTCTGCGCCAACCGCTGATCGTCGCTTTCATCGCCGCTGGCATTCTGCTGGGTCCCTCTGGACTGGGATGGGTCACCGTTAACGAGCCGCTGGAATTACTGGCCCAGATGGGTATTGCCCTGTTGCTGTTCGTGGTGGGGCTGAAGCTCGACCTGCATATCATACGCACCATGGGACCCGTGGCGCTGGCCACCGGATTGGGGCAGGTGCTATTCACCTCCGTATTCGGTTTCCTGATTGCACTGGCATTGGGCCTGTCCACGGTGGGGGCTATCTATGTGGGGGTGGCGCTGACCTTCTCCAGCACCATCATCATCGTCAAGCTGCTATCGGACAAGAAGGAGATCGATGCGCTGCACGGTCGCATCGCGGTGGGCTTTCTGATCGTGCAGGACATTGTTGTCGTGCTGGCGATGATCGGACTGACCGCATTGGGTGCCGGCAGCGATTCGGAGCCTGGTCGTCTCTGGATGGAAATGGGCCGCGTGGCCCTGATCGGGATCTCCATGCTGGTCTTCATTGCACTGATGATGCGCTATGTATTGCCGGCGCTGACGCGACATCTGGCCCGTTCCGCCGAGTTGCTGGTCCTGTTCGCCATCACCTGGGCCGTATTGTTGGCCTCGGCCGGGGAAGTGCTAGGATTCAGCAAGGAAGTGGGTGCATTCCTGGCCGGTGTGTCACTGGCTTCGACACCGTTCCGTGAGGTCATCGGCGCCCGGCTGGTCAGCCTGCGGGACTTTCTGCTGCTGTTCTTTTTCATCGAGTTGGGCGCCGGCCTGGAACTGGCTACACTGGGGGGGCAACTGGGTAGCGCAATGGTGTTGTCGGTATTCGTGCTTATCGGTAATCCCGTCATTGTCATGGTGATCATGGGATTCATGGGCTATCGCAAGCGCACCGGATTCCTGGCTGGACTGACGGTGGCGCAGATCAGTGAGTTTTCGCTGATTCTGGCCGCGCTCGGTCTGAGCCTGGGACACCTGGATGCTGATGCGGTGGGGCTGATCACATTAGTCGGCCTCATCACCATCAGCGGTTCCACCTACCTCATTCTGTACTCGCACCAGATCTACCGACACCTGGCACCATGGCTCTCGGTATTTGAGCGTAAATGGCCCTTCCGCGAGATGGAATACGACACCGGTGTGACTGGCGGTCAGGATGTGGTCCTGTTCGGTCTGGGCCGTTACGGTTGCGGTATTGCAGAGACACTGGCCGCTCGCGGCCACAGCGTGCTTGGCGTCGATATCGATCCGCAGGTCCTGCGCTCCCAGAATTCCGAGCATTTCGTCGTCCGTTTCGGTGATGCCGAGGACCCCGAGTTCATCGAATCCCTGCCCCTGGGCCAGGCCAGGTGGATGATCAGCACCCTTCGTGAGCGTGACATCAACATGGCGCTGCTGAAGATTCTGCGTAAGGAGGGGTACCGGGGCCGGGTGGCCGTCACCGCATCCGACCAGGGTTCGGCCGATCTGCTGGAGCAGGCCGGCGCCGACCTGGTTCTTCGTCCCTTCGCCGATGCCTCCGAAAAAGCCGCCGAATGGATCCTTACTGGTGAAGACCCACCTCGTGGCCCGGATCAGGAGATGCCGGCGAATACATCCCGGTAGGGTTCAGTTCAGGAAGTGCCCCCTTCCGCCGACCGCCACTTGAGGATACCCCGGACATTCATCCCGGCAAACACCGAATTGGCCACGATCAACGCCACGCTGGCCGTGAACACCCCCAGACCGATCCAGCACAGATTGCCGATGATCATCAACACGAAGCCGATACGCTGCTGATTCCCCAACTGCCAGATCGCGATCATCGTGAACAGCATGGCCACCCAGTCCACGCCGTAGTATTGCCACAGGTCGTTCCACATGCGTGTCCCCCCTTGCGTTGGTGTTCGCCACAATGTGGCGAATTTTACCAGATCTGTCTTGCATGATTCGAAAGAAGTAAAAATATATCAATGCGTTACGTTACCTGGCACGAAATCTGTAAGAGAGCTGCCAGCAATGCCTGCCAGCGACTGGCGGGTAGACGGAACGGATAACGGCAAGCATGACACAGTCTCGCACCCTGATAGAACATTTCGCCCGACATCCCGTGGCCTGCAACCTGGTCATGATCATGATGATCCTGTCCGGCCTGTGGGCCGCCACCCGGATCAACACCCAGCTGGACCCCAGCGTGGACTGGCCGGTGATCCAGGTGACGGCCGCCTGGCCCGGGGCTTCCGCTCAGGATATCGAGCAACTGGTGGTGTCGCCGATTGAACAGCGCATCCGCACCGTGCAGGGGCTGCAGGACATGAGTTCCCGCACGGTAAACGGCAGCACCCGCATCTATCTCCAGTTCACTTTCGACACCGATATGGCCCGGGCACTGGGCCTGGTCGAGGACCGGGTCGGTCAGCTGCGCAACCTGCCGTCGGAGCTGGAGAATCTGCGGATCACTCGGGGCACGGAATACGAGAATATCGCGACGCTGGTGGTGTCAGGAGCCTCCTCCGCCAGTGAGCTGGTTCCGCTGGTACTCCGGTTTGAACGCGAACTCTCCTCTGCCGGCGTGGACCTGATCCGTTTCAACGGTCTACCGGAGGAAGAACTGGCCATCCAGGTGGGCAGCGCCACACTGCAGGAGCTGGATACGACACTGGATGAACTGGCCACGGGGATCCGACAACGCAGCGTCGATGCGCCGGCCGGTGTGGTGGGGCGCGATCAGGGGCTCATGCAACTGCGCGGGCTGGAACAGCGCCGTGCCGTCCGGGGCTTCGAGGAGCTGGTGGTGAACAGTGACAGTCACGTCGGTCTGGTCCGACTGGGAGACATCGCCAGGGTGGAACGACGACCGCGCCCGGACCTGCCGGTATTGATGAAGAACGGTCGACCGGCGGTAGAGATGCAACTGCTGCGGGTGGTCGACAGCGATGCCATCGATTCGGCCAACGCACTCAATGACTGGCTGGGCCGGACCCGGCCCACGTTGCCGGACGGTATCGAGATCGAGGTCTACGAGGAAGTCTGGGTGCTGCTGAAGGAACAGCTCAACGTGATCGCCAGCAACGCCTGGTCCGGGCTGTTGTTGGTGGTGCTGACATTGCTGGTGTTCCTGAACGGACGCGTCGGCGCCTGGGTCACCGCGGGCATCCCGGTCAGTTTCCTGTTTGCCACCCTGCTCTATTACGGTCTGTTCGAGGGCAGCATCAACATCCTGGCGCTGATCACGTTCATCATGGCGCTGGGTATTGTGGTGGACGATGCCATCGTGGTGGGCGAGGATGCAGTGAGCCTGCACCAGCAGGGGCTGTCGCCCGGCGATGCCGCCACGGGCGCCGCCCGTCGCATGTTTGCTCCGGTGGCGACTTCGTCATTGACCACACTGGCGGCTTTCGTGCCGCTGATGCTGGTGGGCGGAGAGATGGGCGCGATCATCCAGACCATGCCCATGGTACTGTTCTGCGTCATTGTGGCTTCCCTGGTGGAGTGCTTCCTGGTACTGCCCGGTCATCTGCGGCACAGTCTGACCCGGATTGACCCGCGGCGCCCCGGACGGTTCCGTCAGTGGTTCGATGGTCACTTCGCGCATTTCCGGGAACGTCGTTTCAGGCCGCTATTGCGTCTTGCACTGGATCATCCCGGTGCCACGGTACTGACCGCGATCGGCTGTGTGGTACTGGCGTTCAGCCTTGCCATCAGTGGTCGCGTGGGCATGAACTTCATCACCGGCATCAGTCCCCAGGCGGTACAGGCGAATGTGGCGTTCAGCGCGTCCGCTTCGGTCGAACAGCGTCAACGGTTCATGGAGCAGGCCGAGCGGACCATGTTGGAGACAGAGGCGGCATTGGGCGGGAACAACACCACCGGTCATGTGCTGCGTTTCAACTACGCCAGGCTGGATGAAGAGGACAAGACCGGGCCTTTCTACGGATCACTGCATGTCGAATATGCCTGGGAAGATGAATACGATGTGCCGCCAGCGGAGTTCGTGGAGGCCTGGCGCGAACGTGTACAGCCGCCCCCCTGGGTCGAACGGTTGCAGCTGGAAGTGCGCGGTGGTGCCAATGGCGGCGCACCGGATCTGACCCTGGTGCTGCGTGGAGAGGACCCGCGGACGCTGAAGCAGGCTTCAGAGGAGCTGCAGGCGGCTCTGCTCTCTCACGAGGGCGTGGAGACCGTATTCGACAACCTGCCCTACGGCAAGGACCAGATCATTTTCTCCCTGACACCCGTCGGTCACGCGCTGGGGTTGACCACGGAGGCGCTGGGTCGGCAGCTCAATGCGGCCTACAACGGCAGTCGCGTGCAGATCTTCGATCAGGACAACGCCGAGGTGGAGGTCATTGTCACTCTGCCGGACGAGGAACGTGATGACCTGGGTTACCTGAACCGTTTCCCGATCCGGACCCCGGGTGGCGAGACGGTGCCGTTGCAACAGGTGGCCACACTGAGCAAGCAGCGCGGCATCGATGTGATCAATCACAGCGATGGCATGTTGTCGGTACAGGTCAGCGCCATGGTCGACAGTCGCCTTAACAACGCGCAACGCCTGCTTTCCAGCGTGCAGCAGAATGAGCTGCGGGAGATTCTCCAGCGACACGGTCTGAGTTCTGGCCTGGGCGGCGTCAGCGAACGCAACCAGCAGATCATGGAGACGCTGACCACCGGGGCGGTGCTCACCCTGGTGTTCATCTACCTGATCCTGGTCTGGTCGTTTTCCTCCTGGAGTTGGCCGCTTGCTGTCCTGAGTACGGTGCCACTGGGTCTCACCGGGGCCATTGCGGGCCACTGGATCATGGGGGCCGATATCGGGGTATTCTCGTTGCTGGCCTTCTTTGCGTTGGTCGGAGTGGTGGTCAACGACGCCATCGTGTTGATCAGCTTCCTGCGCCGTGAACTGGCCGCTGGCCGGGCTTTGCGGGAAGCGGTGGAACGGGCCTCGCTGTCGCGCTTCCGGGCGGTGTTGCTGACCTCTTTGACCACTATCGCCGGACTGTCGCCGCTGATGTTCGAGACCTTCAGTCTGGCCATGTACATGGTGCCCATCGCCATCACGCTGTGCTTCGGCCTGGCATTCGCCACGCTGCTGGTGCTGATGGTCATCCCGTCCCTGATTCTGCTGATCGAACGGCAGCGGGCCGCCCTGGTGGCGGCGAAGTCGCAGGCCGCGCGATCACTTTCCAATGTCTTTTCCTACAGGAGTGATACGGCATGAGTTATCGGATTCACAGGCTGAAATGGGGACGCCGCATGGCGGGCCCGCTGATTTTCGTGGCGTTTGTGTTGTCCGCGTTTCTGGTGATTTCCACCGGCCCGAGCGCGGCGCCAGCCGAACCGGTGGAGCGCGTATGGCCGGTATCGGTGCTGACCGCGCAACCGGCTGCCCTGCACCCGGTCCATCAGGCGTGGGGGCGGCTGGAATCGGCCGAGATCGCCGACATCCGCAGCCGCGTCACGGCCTCGGTGGCCCGGGTGGCGGTCAGCGAGGGAGACTGGGTCGAGACTGGTGAGGCGCTGGTGGAGTTGGAGCGCGAAGATCTGACCCTGCGGTTCCGGGAGGCGCGCGCGGACCGGGATCGCGCCGCGGCAGCATTGGCTTCGGTACGGGGCGAGCAGGATCTGGTGCGGGAACTGGCGGTCCATCATGAAACCATGGATCGCATTGCCAGGGAGCGCCTGCAACGTTTCCACGTCCTGCATGAGGACCGCATGGTTTCCGACGCCCAGCTGGACGAGATGCGTCAGCAGGCCGAGGAACAGTCGATGCGGCGGGCCGAGCATCGTGCCCGGGTCAATGACATGCCCCATGTGATCGCACGCCATGAGGCGGAACTGGACCGGGCCGAAAGCCGCCTGGAGCAGGCACGACGGGATCTGCGGCATGCCAGCATCGTGGCGCCTTTTTCCGGCCGTGTCCTGGATATACAGGTGGCACGGGGCGATCGCGCTCTGGGCGGTGATGTGTTGGCCCGCGTGGCGGACTACGAACAGCTCCGGGTCCGGGCCTCTCTGCCGGGAGAGGTGGCCGGTCGGCTGCGACAGGCCGTTTCACGGAATGAAGACGTGACGGCGATGGTGGTGCTGAATGGAGTGAGGCACCCGTTTACACTGGATCGCCTGTCCGCCTCAGTGCGCGACGGGCAGAGTGGGGTTGACAGTTTTTTCCGTGCGCCGGCGGATCCGGGGCTGGTCATTGGGGAACTGTATGGTCTGGAGATTGATCTGCCGGCCCGTGATCGCGTGGTGGCCCTGCCGGTGCATGCACTGTACGAGGGTGATCGGATCTATCGCGTGCAGGACGGGCGGTTGCAGGCCATCGAGGTTCAGCGTGTCGGAGACTGGCAGGATGAGGCGGGCCGCTACCGCGTGCTGGTGACGTCGCCGGACATCCGTCATGGGGATGCGCTGATGACGACAAGACTGCCGGTGGCGATCAGTGGACTGCGGGTCGAACCGGTGGATGGCGTGGATACGGCGTCACCGGTGGTGCGTCAGCTGGCCATCAACTGATGCTATACGCCCCTGGCACCTGTGGGTAGAATGGTCTGGCAACCGAGTACTGAGCCAGACCCGCGTCAGCCTTTCCGGAGGCGCGGCTGATCATAACAGGTGAACAGGAGTGAAATGATGCTGAAACAGACTAGAACCTTGATTCGCGGGCTGCTGACGTCGTCCGTATTCGTGAGTGCGCTGGCCATGAATGCGGCCAGCGCACAGTCATTGACTGCCGGTGAACCGGAACTGCTTGCCGAGGGATTCATTTTCACGGAAGGGCCGATCGCCGATCGTCGTGGCAATGTGTATTTCAGTGACATTCCCAACAATCGTATCCATCGATGGACCCTGGATGGTGAACTGGAGCTGTTCCGCGCCAACACCATGGGCGCCAATGGACTGTTTTTCGATTCGCGGCAGCGCCTGTACGCCGCCGAGGGCGGTGGCGGGCGCATCACGCGCATGGATGACCAGGCCCGGGTCGAGATTCTGGCCAACCGACACGACAACCGCCGGTTCAACAGCCCCAATGATCTGTGGCTGGATTCCGAGGGAGGCATCTACTTCACCGATCCCTACTACGGCGAAGAGGCTCCACTGCCCCAGTCTGGCATGTTCGTGTACTACCTGGCGCCTGGATCGGATCGGGCCCGCCCCATCATCACCGGTCTGGAACGGCCCAATGGCATCATCGGCAGCCGTGATGGCAATACCCTGTACGTGGCGGATCATGGTGGAAACCGGACCTGGGCCTATCAGCTCCAGTCTCCGGGCAATGTCTCCTCCAAGCGCCTGGTGGCCGAGCAGGGGTCCGATGGCGTGACCCTGGATGTCCGGGGCAATCTCTATCTGACCGGGGGCAACCAGATCACGGTCTATAATCCGCGTAATGGTGAGCAGGTCGAGCAGATCGAGTTTCCGCAGGCACCATCGAACATGACCTTCGGTGGACCGGATCGCCAGACGCTGTTTGTCACGGCGCGGACCGGGTTCTACTCCATTCCCATGAATGTTCGGGGTGCGTACTGATCGGACCGTCAGTCACTTCGTAGCACGAGGGTCGTGCGCGGGGACAGCCTCACAGGAGACGCCCGTGAATACCTCCCTGTAGGGCTCGGCGCGCGCCCTC
>JAWLFN010000049.1:0-13655 GCA_041685555.1 Gammaproteobacteria bacterium
TGCGTTGCGGGAATCGTTGGTTGTCACTTGGTAGTGCGGGAGAGAAGTGCGGACACTGCGCTCAGGAGACGCCCGTGAATACGTCCCTGTATGGCTCGGCGTCCGCCATCCCTGGCGGTCGACGCTCCTGATCGCAGTGTCCGCCCTTCTCTCCCTCCGTCTGTAGTTCCCACCGGCCACGTTGCGGTTCCGACCAATGGACAGGACCCGCCCCTTGCTCCCGCGCTACGAAGTGATACCCAATGATTCCCACAACTCATCAACGCGTGTCTTGACCGACGGATCCATGGTGATGGGTGTGCCCCACTCCCGGTCTGTTTCCCCGGGCCATTTGTTGGTCGCATCCATTCCCATCTTGGATCCCAGCCCCGAAACCGGAGACGCAAAGTCCAGATAGTCGATCGGTGTGTTATCCACCATTACGGTGTCCCGTATCGGGTCCATTCGAGTGGTCATGGCCCAGACCACATCATTCCAGTCCCGCACGTTGACGTCGTCGTCGGTGACGATGACGAACTTGGTGTACATGAACTGGCGCAGAAAGGACCAGGCGCCCATCATCACCCGCTTGGCATGGCCGGGATACTGCTTCTTCATGCTGATCACCGCCATACGGTAGGAGCAGCCCTCGGGCGGCAGATAGAAATCGGTGATCTCCGGATACTGTTTCTGTATCAGTGGCACGAAGACTTCGTTCAGGGCCACGCCCAGCATGGCCGGCTCATCCGGCGGGCGGCCGGTGTAGGTGCTGTGGTAGATCGGATTGCGTCGGTGGGTCATCTTTGTGACCGTGAACACCGGAAATTCCTCGACTTCATTGTAATAGCCCGTATGGTCGCCATAGGGGCCCTCTGGTGCCATGTCGTCCGGATAAATCACGCCCTCGAGGATGATCTCGGCCGTGGCCGGCACCTGCAGGTCATTGGTCAGGCAGTTGGCGACTTCCGTGCGCGAGCCTCGTAACAGGCCCGCGAAGGCGTACTCGGACAAGGTATCGGGAACGGGGGTTACAGTAGCCAGCGTGGTGGCCGGGTCGGCGCCAAGCGCAATGCTGACAGGGAACGGTGTGCCGGGATGCTTTTGCTGCCATTCACTGAAGTCCAGCGCCCCGCCGCGATGTGACAGCCAACGCATGATCAGCCGGTTGCGACCGATCTTCTGCATTCGGTAGATGCCGAGATTCTGGCGCTCCTTCTCCGGTCCGCGCGTGATCACCAGGGGCCAGGTCACGAGCGGCCCGGCATCTCCAGGCCAGCAGGTCTGAACCGGCAGGACATCCAGATCGACATCGGCTTCGTCGAGGACCACTTCCTGGCAGGGCGGTGATTTCTTCACTGTCGCCGGCATGTGCAACACTTTCCGGTACGCTGGCAGCTGCCTCCAGAGATGCCTGAGACCCTTGGGGGGCTCGGGCTCCTTGAGAAAGGCCAACAGTTCCCCGACCTCGCGCAGGCCCTGCAGATCTTCCTGTCCCATCGCCATTGCGATGCGTCGGGTATTGCCGAACAGGTTGCCCAATAATGGGACAAGCGAACCTTTCGGGTTCTCGAAGAGCAGGGCCGGGCCGCCCGAACGCAGTGTGCGATCGCAGATCTCCGTCACTTCCAGGTGCGGATCGACCTCCGTGCTGATGCGCTTCAGCTCACCCTCGGCTTCCAGCAGCGCAATGAATTCTCTCAGGTCACGACAGCTCATCGGTACGCCGTGCTACTTGCGCTTCATGGCGTTGAAGAATTCATCGTTGGTCTTGGTGTCCTTCAGTTTGTCCAGGATGAACTCGGTGGCCTGCACGTCTTCCATGGAAGCGAGGATCTTGCGCAGGATCCACATGCGTTGCAGTTCTTCCTCGGATGTCAACAGTTCCTCCCGGCGCGTGCCGGAGCGGCGCACATTGATGGCCGGGTAGATGCGCTTCTCGGCAATCTTGCGGTCCAGGTGCAGCTCCATGTTGCCGGTGCCCTTGAACTCCTCGTAGATGACCTCGTCCATCTTGGAGCCGGTGTCCACCAGCGCCGTGGCGATGATGGTCAGGCTGCCGCCTTCTTCCAGGTTGCGCGCCGCGCCGAAGAAGCGCTTGGGACGTTCCAGGGCATGAGCATCGACACCGCCGGTCAGTACCTTGCCGGACGACGGCACGATGGTGTTGTAGGCGCGTGCCAGACGGGTGATGGAGTCCAGCAGGATGACCACATCCTCCTTGTGTTCCACCAGGCGCTTGGCCTTCTCGATCACCATCTCGGCCACCTGCACGTGACGGGCCGGCGGCTCGTCGAAGGTGCTGGCCACCACTTCGCCGCGTACCGAACGCTGCATCTCCGTGACCTCTTCCGGGCGCTCGTCGATCAACAGCACGATCAGCCGGCATTCGGGATTGTTACGGGCGATGGACTGGGCGATGTTCTGTAGGATGAGGGTCTTGCCGGCCTTCGGTGGGGATACGATCAGGCCTCGTTGGCCCTTGCCGATGGGGGAGGTGAGGTCAATGGTCCGGGCACTGAGATCCTCGGTGCTGCCATTGCCCACTTCCAGCTTCAGGCGCTCGGTGGCGAACAGCGGGGTCAGGTTCTCGAACAGGATCTTGTGTTTGGAATTCTCGGGTTTGGCGAAATTGACTTCGGAAATTTTCAGCAGGGCGAAATAGCGTTCCCCGTCCTTGGGGGGCCGGATCTTGCCGGCGATCGTGTCACCCGTGCGTAAATTGAAGCGCCGTATCTGACTGGGCGAGACGTAGATGTCGTCCGGGCCCGCCAGGTACGATGAATCCGCCGAACGCAGGAAGCCGAAACCGTCCTGCAGGATCTCCAGTACGCCGTCCCCATAGATGTCCTCGCCATTTTTGGCGTGCTTCTTGAGGATGGCGAAAATGATGTCCTGCTTGCGGGTACGGGAGAGGTTGTCCAGTCCCATCTCGCGAGCGCGTTCCAGCAGGTCGGTGATGGGTTCTTTCTTCAGATCGGTCAGATTCATAGTTGTCAGTGTTATCAGGGTATGAAGGTGCTGTACGTGTCGCAGTCAGTCTGCATCAAAGGGCAGGCCGTTCATCATGGCGATGGGAGTCGGCGTGTACTGTACGTACAGGATGTAATGGATTATGTGTAAAAAATGATCAGTAATGGTCGGCGACGGGGTAAGGGTGTGCCGGGAAGCACTGGATCGCGAACCACTATAAAACGGCTTTTACGCTTTTGTCCAGTAAAAATGTGCAACGCAGGCGGACGATGCAGCCGGAGGATCCACGTCCGGCTGCCTGTCGTCCGGCCGGAATCAGATCACGCTGTCAATAAAGGCAGCCAGCTGCGACTTGGACAGGGCTCCGACCTTGGTGCCCTCGGCCTGGCCGTTCTTGAACAGGATCAGTGTCGGAATACCGCGGACACCATATTTTGGCGCCGTTTCCGGGTTGCTGTCGATGTTCAGCTTGGCAATGGTCAGCTTGCCGTTGTATTCGTCGGCGAGCTCTTCCAGTACCGGTGCGATCATCTTGCAGGGGCCACACCATTCGGCCCAGAAATCGACAAGCACGGGGCCATCGGCTTTCAACACATCTTCTTCGAAACTGGCGTCGGATATCTGAACGATGTTGTCGCTCATAAAGCGTCTTCCTTTCTTCGGTAGTCGGAACAAGCGCCGGTGGACTGTTGGTCACAGTCCGGTCGGGAGGCTCATCATCAGGGAAATTTTGAGAACTTCTCCTATCATAAGGACAAATTGTCAGGTTTCAAGTCCAGCGATCAAACCAGCGGGCGTCACCTGCTTCATGGATCGGTTGGCCATCGGGTACTGGATACGTCCCCGATCTGGTGGTTGGACCAGATCTGTGTCCGGTTGTTACATCGAGCCCCGCAACAGTCGGGCCGCCTTCTTGGCGAAATAGGTCAGAATGCCATCGGCGCCGGCGCGTTTGATGCAGAGCAATGACTCCAGCGCCACCGCTTTCTCGTCCAGCCAGCCGTTTTCCGCCGCGGCCATGTGCATGGCGTACTCGCCGCTGACCTGGTAGACGAAAGTGGGCGCACCGAACTCGTCCTTCACGCGGCGGACGATGTCCAGGTACGGCATGCCGGGTTTTATCATCACCATGTCGGCGCCCTCGGCAAGGTCCAGACCGACTTCATGCAGTGCTTCGTCGCTGTTGGCCACGTCCATCTGGTAGGTGTGCTTGTTGCCCTTGCCCAGATTGCCACTGGAGCCGACCGCGTCCCGGAAGGGGCCGTAGTAACTGGAGGCGTACTTGGCGGAGTAGGCCAGTATTCGGGTCAGACTGTGCCCTCCGCCCTCGAGGGCCTGACGGACCGCGGCAACCCGTCCGTCCATCATGTCCGACGGGGCAACGATGTCGGCGCCGGCCTCGGCATGGGAAAGCGCCTGGCGGACAAGTGCTTCGACCGTGGGTCCGTTCATGACGTAACCATGGTCATCGATGATGCCGTCCTGACCGTGCGTCGTGTACGGATCCAGGGCCACATCGGTGATGACGCCGAGCTCCGGGAATTCCGCCTTGAGACTGCGCACGGCGCGCTGTACCAGTCCCTCCGGGTGCCAGGCGTCGCGACCGTCCTCGGTCTTGCTGTCCTGACCCGGCGAGGGAAAAAGGGCGATGGCGGGTATGCCCAGGGCCAGCAGTTCCTCGGCCTCCTTCAGCAGCAGATCGATGCTCAGACGATGGATGTCCGGCATGGACGGAATCGGTTGCTGTTGTCTGCTGCCTTCCACGATGAACAGCGGATAGATCAGGTCGTCGGTACTGAGGCGGTTCTCGCGCATCAGTCGACGACTGAAGTCATCACGTCGCATCCTGCGCAGGCGGGTCTGTGGAAACTGGCGTTGACTCACTGGGGAACTCCCTGAGTGTAGAGTATGGGACCGTGGGGTTGGCAGGCACCGGTGCAGGCCGCGGTAGCCGTAACAAAAACTATAGCATAGCGTCCGGATGGGGCAAACGACGAACCATTCCATGTAGACTGCGAGCTAGCGGGCCATGCGGATAATACCCAACGTTACCGTATTATCCGCATGGCCCACCAGACAACAACAAGGATCAACCGATGAACCGCACCCGTGTAGTGATTGTCACTGTTTTTGCTGTCGCTCTCTTCCTGTATTTCTATCTGGACCTGGGCCGTTTTCTGAATCTGGCCTATGTGCAGTCGCAACTCGATACCCTGCAGGCCTTCGCCAATGATCGCCCGGTGCTGGCATCGGCCATCTATTTTCTGCTCTATGTGGTGATGGTCACGCTGTCCATTCCCGGGGCCGCCATCGCCACCTTGCTGGGCGGGGCGGTATTCGGTCTGGTCTGGGGCCTGGTGCTGGTGTCATTCGCCAGCACCATCGGTGCCACCCTGGCTTTCCTGGCGGCGCGGCTGGTGCTTCATGACTGGGTCCAGAAACGCTTCGGACGATACCTGAAAACGGTCAACGAAGGCGTCCGGCGCGATGGTGGCTTCTATCTGTTCAGCCTCCGCATGGTGCCGCTATTCCCGTTCTGGCTGATCAATCTGGTCATGGCGCTGACACCGATCAGGACGCTTACCTTCTATGTGGCCAGCCAGACCGGCATGTTGCTGGGGACGGCGGTATACGTCAATGCCGGCTCGGAGCTGGCTCAGATCGACAGTCTGAGTGGCCTGTTGAATCCGCCCCTGATCCTGTCATTCCTGCTGGTGGCCCTGCTGCCCTGGCTGGCACGTGGCGTGTTATCGTTCATCAAGCGTCGCAAGGCCTTCCGTGGCTTCAGCAAGCCGAAGCAGTTCGATACCAACATGGTGGTGATCGGTGCCGGCTCTGGCGGCCTGGTGGCCTCACTGATCGCGGCCGGGGCAAAAGCGCGAGTGACGCTGATCGAGCGCGATCGCATGGGAGGCGATTGTCTCAATACCGGTTGTGTGCCGAGCAAGTCATTGATACAGAGCGCAAGAGTGGCGGCGACGGTGCGCGACGCCGGCCGGTTCGGAGTGAAAGCAGAATCCGGTGGCGTCGATTTTGCCTCGGTGATGGAAAGGGTACAGTCCGTGATCCGCGCCATCGAGCCACACGACTCCGTGGAGCGCTTCACCTCGCTGGGGGTGGACTGCGTGCAGGGCGAGGCGAAGATCACCTCTCCGTGGACGGTGGAAGTCAATGGCAAGACCATCCGCACCCGAAGCATCATCGTGGCCACCGGAGCCGGGCCATTGGTGCCGCCGATTCCGGGCATCGATCAGGTCGATCCCCTGACCTCCGATTCAGTCTGGGACCTGCGCGAACGTCCCGATGAATTACTGGTGCTGGGTGGCGGGCCCATTGGCAGCGAGCTGGCGCAGAGCTTCGCCCGCCTGGGTTCGAAAGTCACTCTGGTGGATCAGGCGCCGCGAGTATTGCCGCGCGAGGATGCGGATGCCAGTGCCGTGGTGCGACAGCACATGGAGGCGGATGGGCTGCGTCTGGTCAATGGCTACCGGGCCAGTGAGTTTGTCAGCGAGAACGGCCGGCACGTACTGATCGCCGAGCCGGTTTCCGGCGAGGGTGAAGCGCTGCGTATTCCTTTCGATCGGGTGCTGGTGGCGCTGGGTCGAAAGCCCAATCTGCGCGGATTCGGTCTGGAGGAGCTGGGCATCGAGCCCACCGAGCAGGGCACCCTGCCGGTCAATGAATTCCTGCAGACCCCGGTGCCGACCATCTATGCCTGCGGGGATGTCTGTGGTCCGTACCAGTTCACACACATGGCTTCCTACCAGGCCTGGTTTGCCGCCCTGAACGCATTGGCCGCCGGGCTGAAGAAATTCCGGGTGCGCTATCCGGTGGTGCCATGGGCCACTTTCACGTCCCCGGAAGTGGCCCGGGTGGGTCTGAGTGAGCGCGAAGCGGAAGATCAGGGCATTGAAGTGGAGGTCACACGCTTCGAGCTCGGAGGGCTGGATCGGGCCCTGGCGGACGGTGCGGCCGACGGCTTCGTCAAGGTGCTGACCCGGCCGGACAGTGACCGTATACTGGGCGCCACCATTGTCGGGGATCACGCTGGTGAGCTGATCGGCGAGTTTATCACGGCGATGACTCATGGCCTGGGCCTGAAGAAAATCGCGGCCACCAACCATATCTATCCGACCTGGCTGGAGGCCAACCGCTTCGCCGCCAACGCCTGGCGCAGCAAGCGGTTGCCGCATGGTCTGCTGCGCTGGTCCGAGCGCTGGTTCCGCTGGCGTCGAGGCTGAACGTTACCGTATTATCCGCCTGGCTCACTACGCAGGGCCTGGTAGACACACAAGCCGAACAGGGCGATGAAACCGATCAGGGCCAGTTCAGGGATGGACAGCAGGCCCAGAAATCGCCAGTGGACTTCGGCGCAGTTGCCATCGCCCTGCAGCAGGAAGGCCAGCGTGTCCATGAGGGGGAAATTGTCGACCATGTAACTGAAACCGGGCCCGCAGGCCGGCACTTCATCGGCCGGCAGGTAGGTCAGCCAGATCTGGCGGATGGCGAAGTAGCTGCCGGCCACGCACATGGCGGCTCCCCCCCAGGCGTAGCGCGCCCGACCGGTGGGGCCGGGATTGTGGATGGCCGATGCCAGACAGAACAGACCGGCAAGAATGACGAACACCCGTTGGGTGATGCAGAGCCCGCAGGGCTGCATCAGCATGACATGCTCCATGTAGAGCACGATCGCCATGATGGTGACGCAGGCGATGAAGATCAGCAGGTTCAGCAGGCGTGGCCGGGGCATCAGGGCATCGATTCGGGACAACATGGGCGCATCCATCATTGAATGAAAACGGCAATCCTGCCATGTTATGCGATCCGATGAAAGTGGCACGTCAAGCTCGACCATGACCTGCCGATAACCGGAGTATGATGATTGTGACCAGACAATGGATGGCCGTTACCCTGTTCGGCTGGCTGCTGTTCCTGACCGGCAGTGCCTGGGGGGCACAAGCCGATGACGAGGGCCTGGCGGGTGATGATGCTTCCGGCACGCAGTATGTGGAACTGGGTCCCCCGCTGGTCACCAATTACGACGGTGGCGGGCGACTGAAATATCTGAAGACGCGGGTGACCCTTCGTGCACGTCCACCGGGACCAGAGGCCATCCAGCGACACCTGCCGTATCTGCGCAATCAGCTGGTCATGCTGTTTTCCCGCCAGCTACAGGAAGACCTGACCTCGACCCGCGGCAAGGACCGCCTGCAAAGCGAGGCGTTACGGGTGGTGCGGGAGGCGCTGGCTCGGCTGGAGGGGCAGGCGGTGGCGGATACCGTGATCAACCTGTATTTTCCGGAATACGTGATTCAGAGCTGAAGCTGATTGTAATCCTCGAGAAAATCATCGAAGTCGGCCGTGTCGGTCTGTTCGAGCTGCTCGCGGTCGATCAATGACTGTTGACTGACTTGCGTGAAATGCGCCATCCGTTCCGGATCCAGGGGCGTGGCCATACACCAGTCCCGGGCCTTTACCGATTGCTGTCCGGCGAAGTGCACGAAGCTCTGTTGTTGCTGCCGCAGGCTGTCCAGTATGCGGGCCGATGGGGTCAGAGAGGCATCCCGGACCTTTTCGGCCTGGGCCGTCACCGCGGCGTGGTAGCGATCCGTCTGGCCAGTGGTATCCAGCAGATCAGCGCTGAACCGGATGTCACTGATCAGTTCGTCGGCCCATGCTCTGAGCGCCACGGGTGTCCCGCCCCGCTTCAATTGCAGGGCCGGGTCGCGACCCTCGGTCACGGTTTTGGCCAGATTGCTCTCCACCTCGAAATATTCTTCCCGTGTGCACTCCGGGCTGTCGGACAGCAGGCAGTGCAGCAGGAATGCATCCAGGAACCGGATCTGCTCCTCATCGATGCCCAGGGGGAGGAACGGGTCCAGGTCCAGCGCCCGTACCTCGATGTACTGGATGCCTTCGGCCTTCAGGACCTCGAGCGGTCGCCGTCCCGAGTCATCCGCGCGTTTGGGGCGGATGGTGGCGTAGAACTCGTTCTCGAGCTGCAGCAGGTTGGTGTTCATCTGCAGAAAACGGTCGCCGGCCTTCAGTCCAATGGCCTCGTAGGGGCCATAGGGGGTCGACATGGCCCGGTGCAGGCTGTCGATATAGTTATCCAGTTCGTTGTAGCAGATGAAGATGGAGCGCTGTGCATCGCTGCGATACCCCAGATTGCCCATGCGCAGGCAAGTGGCATGGGGGCGGTACAGTGTCGCTTCATCGAAGTCATCCAGGCTGTGTTGCCGGCCCCGTGCGAAACAGCGACATACCGCCGGAGAGGCGCCAAACAGGTACAGCAACAGCCACGAGTGGCGGTGGAAATTGCGGATCAGGTGAAGGTATTTGCGGGTACGGAAATCCTGCAGTGACTCCGTGCTGCCCTGCTGCTCACGCATCGCCGTCCAGAATGTGTCTGGCATCGAGAAGTTGTAATGGATCCCGGCGATGGTCTGCATCAGTCGACCATAACGGTGACCGAGACCTTCGCGGTACAGGGTCTTGAGACGGCCGATGTTGGAGCTGCCGTATTGTGCCAGCGGAATCTGTTGGTCATTCTCCACCAGGCAGGGCATGCTGGAGGTCCACAGCAGTTCTCCTTCCGGCAGGTGATAATAGACGTATTTGTGCAGGTCCGTCAGAAAACCCAGCGTGTCATCGATGCTGTCGGATACCGGCGTGATCAGCTCGATCAGCGCTTCCGAGTAGTCCGTGGTGATGTAGGGATGTGTGAGCGCCGAACCCAGCGCTTCCGGGTGCGGTGTGAGCGCCAGGTGCCCGTTGCGTCCCACGCGCAGGCTCTCCTTCTCGATGCCACGATTGATCCGGCCCCACGCTGCCCTGAATTCGGGCAGACCGAATCGCTCCAGTGCTGCCCTGAAGGCCTGAGGTGATTCGGTATTAATAGAGGTGCCCTTGAGTGATTGGCTCAATGGTTCGGTTCCCTGCGTTGTTCCATCAGTGACGACGCGTTCAGATGCGATCAGTTACGCGGCCCGGCCGCAACGATGGTATCAGGCACGTCAAAGCGGCTGAAATTGTCCTGGAACTGGCGGATGAGATCGGCGGCCTTTTCATCGTAAGCGGCCGGATCTTCCCAGGTCGACCGGGGATCCAGCAGGGCGCTGTCCACCCCCGGCACTTCCGTGGGGATGGTCAGGTTGATGCCGTCCAGGTGTCTGGTGGGCACATTGCGCAGCGCTCCGCTCTGGATGGCGGTCAGTATCGCCCGTGTGGTGGGGATCTTGAAGCGCCTGCCGGTGCCGTGAGGGCCGCCGGTCCAGCCGGTGTTGACCAGGTAGACCTGGCTGTGGAACTCCTCGACCCGTTTCATCAGCAGTTCAGCGTAGACGCCGGCCGGACGCGGGAAAAAAGGCGCGCCAAAACAGTTGGAGAACGTGGACTTGATACCGGAGCCGGCGCCGACCTCGGTGGAGCCGACCAGTGCGGTGTATCCGCTCAGGAAGTGGTAGGCCGCGGCTTCCTTGGACAGGATGGAAACCGGCGGCAGTACACCGGTCAGATCACAGGTCAGGAAAATGATGGCCTTGGGCTCACCCGCCTGGTTGGCCGGCACGCGCCGCTCGATATGCGTCAGTGGATAGCAGCAGCGGGTGTTTTCGGTCAGGCTGGTATCGGCATAGTCGGCCACACGGGACTGCTCGTCGACGACCACGTTTTCCAGCACGGCACCGAATCGGATGGCGTTCCAGATGACCGGCTCGTTTTCCTGGCTGAGGTCGATGCACTTGGCGTAACAACCACCTTCCAGGTTGAACACGGTACCCCGGCCCCAGCCATGTTCGTCATCGCCGATCAGGTAACGGCTTTCATCGGCGGACAGTGTGGTCTTGCCGGTGCCCGACAGGCCGAAGAACAGACAGACGTCGCCATTCTCGCCAACATTGGCCGAGCAGTGCATGGGCAGCACGTCCTTCTCCGGCAGCAGGAAATTCTGCACCGAGAACATGGACTTCTTCATTTCACCCGCATAGCGCATGCCGGCCAGCAGCACCTTGCGCTCGGCGAAACTGATGATCACCGCGCCGTCCGAGTTGGTGCCGTCACGCTCGGGCTCGCAGACGAATTCCGGCGCACTCATCACCTGCCAGACCGGCTTGTCGTCCGGATTGTGGTCGTCGCCGGGCTTGATGAAAAGGGTGCTGCCGAACAGGCAGTGCCAGGCGTACTGCGCGGTGACCTGGACGGGCAGGTAGTGCCGGGGATCGGCGGCGACATGCAGGTCCGCCTCGAACACATCGCGCTCGCCCAGGAACGCGGCGACACGCTGCCACAGGGCGCTGAAACGCTCCGCGTCAAAAGGCTGGTTCACGGCGCCCCAGTCGATCTGGTCCGTGGTGCCGGCTTCGTCGACGATGAACCGGTCCTTCGGGCTGCGACCCGTGCGCGAGCCGGTTTCCACCACCAGGGCGCCGTTGTCGGCCAGGCGGCCTTCGCCGCGTTGCAGTGCGATCTCGATCAGCTGGCTGGAAGTCAGGTTGCGGTGGATCGTGCGATTGCCGTCCTGGACGACTTCCTGTGTGATCTGTGACATACGGGCTTCCTGGCGGTGGTGGAGATGGCTGCACGGAACAAGGCCGCATTATGCCAAAAATACCCCGGGGTGGGTACCAGCGTCCGGAGCCGACTTACAGGTCGCCCTGTTTGAGTTTCTGGCGCAGGCGCCGGTCCCGCTTGTCAGGCTTTGCGGCCGGCTGACTGAGTGTCGGCTGCGCCTTGCGTTGCAGTGCTTCCCGCTCGCGTTTCTCGATGCTTTCGGGCAGCTCCCGATACAGCCGCTGTGCCTCCGGTGCGCTGCGTCTCTGCTCGGACAGGTCCAGCACTTCGATGGTGCGCTCATCCCAGCCCTGGCGCACGGTCAGGATCAGCCCCGTGCCGATTTCCCTTCCCGGCTTGAGCTTCTGTCCCTCGGCCTGCACCTTGCCGCCCTCGACGGCCTGTTTGGCGATCGAGCGGGTCTTGAACAGGCGTGCCGCCCACAGCCATTTGTCCAGCCGTACCCGGTCGGAGGCCGTCTCGGTCGCGGACTGTTTTTTCTGTCTGCCGGTACTCATTCCACGGCCCGGTCCTGTTCCCGCGTTGGCCGATCAGCCGTGCGCCCCGGTGTGGCCGGAGGCATGATCTGGTGAAAATCCTTTACCTGCGGGAACTCCTCCCGCCGCAGTGGCGGCCGTTGACTGTCGGGCTGCTCGATACCCAGCAGATGGCGGATGCCGGCCCTTCGGGCGCTGCGCAACACGGCGACATTGTCATCCAGCAGGACGGAGCGATGCGGATCGTACTGGTGGACCAGGCGCAACGCCTCCCAGAAACCGTCATGTTCCTTGGCCTTGCCGAGGTCGTGAGAGCTGATCGTGCGATGGAAATGCACATCCAGGCCGGTGTGGTCCATCTTGAGTGACAGGCTGCCGGGGTGTGCGTTGGTGACCAGCAGAACCTGCTTGTCATGGGCTCGCAGGCGCTCCAGCAGCGTGGTCACGTTGGGCCGCAGTGCGATCTTGTGGCGCAGCTCCTCTTTCATGCCCTGGATATCCAGTTCCAGGGTCTCGGTCCAGAAGTCGATGCAGTACCAGTTCAGGGTGCCGTTGTGCTCGGCATATTGCACGGAAAGCCGGTCCCAGGCCTGTTCCGCGGTCAGGCCCCGGCTCTGCCCCCAGGTGTGGGGTACCAGGTATTCCCAGAAATAGTTGTCAAAGTGCAGGTCGAGCAGCGTGCCATCCATATCGAACATCACGGTATCAACATCAGACCAGCTCAGCATGTCGGACTCCTCCCGGTTGAGTGTTCATCTTATCGCGCGGACAGCGTTGGTGCCAGTTACAGGACCGTGATCGTTACGCTATTATGCCCGGCCATGGAGGAGACCCATCATGAATGCGGAAACCGAGCAGAAACAGTTGCAGTCATGGCTGGCGGGTGCTGGCCTGATCGCTTTCCAGGCCGGGCAGGCCATACTGGAGATCTACGAACGCGGCGCCGAACGGCTGACCGTGGAAACCAAGGCGGACGATTCTCCGCTGACCGAGGCTGACCGTCGTGCCCACCACGTCATCACCGGGGCGCTGCGGGGCCTGACGCCCGCCATACCGGTGCTGTCCGAGGAATCAGACGAGGTACCGTACGCTGAACGCCGTCAATGGCAGACCTACTGGTTGGTGGATCCGCTGGACGGGACCAAGGAGTTCATCAACCGCAACGGGGAATTCACGGTCAATATCGCGCTGATCGTGGATGGTGAGCCGGTGCTGGGTGTCGTGCATGTGCCCGTCAGTGGCACCACCTACACGGGACTGGTGGGGGAAGGTGCCTGGTGCTATCGCGAGGGACGGGAGGCGCAGCCGATAGGTGTACGTTCCCTGTCCGGACAGCGTACGCTGAATGTGGTGGGCAGCCGGCGCCACGGCGCCGAGGCGCTGGAGGCGATGCTGGCCAAGCTGCGCCGGCATTTCGACGAGGTGAACCTGGTCAGCATGGGCAGTTCGCTGAAGATCTGCCTGATCGCCGAGGGCGAAGCCGACCTGTACCCGCGCCTGGGTCCGACCTCGGAGTGGGATACGGCAGCTGCTCATGCAGTACTCAGGGCCGCTGGCGGCGAGATTGTGACCGCTGATTTCGAGCCGTTGCGATACAATGGCAAGGACAGTCTTCTGAACCCGCATTTCCTGGCTCTGGGTGACCCGGATTTCCCCTGG
>JAWLFN010000269.1:0-3270 GCA_041685555.1 Gammaproteobacteria bacterium
TACCGATGACGGCGACATAGACAAAATACACGGCATAGCCCTGGCTGGCGACGATCAGGCCCGAGAATCCCCCGATGAACTTGCCCGGCAGGGTCATCAGGGAACTGAACAGGGCATATTGCGTGGCAGTATAACTGCTGCTCGTGAGACTGGACAGCCAGGCAATCAGCACGGCCATGGCCATGCCGCCGAAGAAATTGTCGCCACTGATGGTGATGGTCAGCATCCACAATTCGGGCCCGACCAGCGCCATGGCGGTGAACAGCAGGTTGGTCACCGCGCTGAGGATGGCGCCGGCCAGCAGCAGTCGCAGCAGACCATAACGCGGCACCAGCAGACCGGCGGTCAACCCGCCGACAATGGTCATGCCGATGCCCCAGACACCGGCGATATTGGCGATCTCGGCGCGGGTGAATCCCAGATCCAGATAGAATGGCATGGCCATGCTGCCCATGCTGATGTCGCTGACCCGGTACAGGCCGACGATCAGCAGCAGCACCAGGGAGTGCTTGCCATAGCGCCGGAAAAAGTCCACAAAGGGGCAGACCACGGCGCCGATGAACCAGGCCACCGCCCGGCGCACGATCGGCGTCACATGTTCGCTGCGCGCCAGGTAATCGCGGGCCCGCTGCTCCAGAAAGGCTGCATCGGAGCGGCGCGTGGCATCGGGCTCGGGCGCGAGCAGCACGGTCACCATGCCCACACCCATCAGCAGCGCCATGGTGAGGTAGACGCCGGGCCAGGACACGAAACTGACCAGATGCAGGGCGCCGGCACCGGCCACCAGCAATGCGATACGGTAGGCGAACACATACACCGCCGACATGGCGGCCTGGCGCTCGGTGCTCACCGCCTCGATACGCCAGGCATCGATCGCGATATCCTGGGTCGCCGAGCCGAAGGCCACCATCAGTGCCAACAGAGCCAGCTGCAGCAACTGCGTGGAGGGATCGGTCAACGACATCCCGATCAGTCCCCCGGCAATCATCAGCTGTCCCAGCAATATCCAGCTGCGTCGCTGCCCCAGCCAGGCGCCCAGGATCGGCAGCTTCGTGCGGTCGACAATCGGTGACCAGAACACCTTCACCGAGTAGGTGATACCCACCCAGCTGAAGAATCCGATGCTGGCGCGACTGACTCCTTCTTCGGTGAGCCAGGCGGTCAGCGTGGTGAACACCAGCAGATAGGGCAGCCCGGCCGCGAAGCCGAGAAACACCATCGCGGCGACACGAGGATGCAGGTAGACAGAGAGGGACTCGCGCCAGCTGGCAAACATGGCAATCAATCGCGGAAATTATTGTACTGCAGGGGGATGTCCAGCTTCGCGTCTTTCAGCATGGCGATCACCTGCTGCAGGTCATCGCGCTTCTTGCCGGTCACGCGCAGCTTGTCGCCCTGGATCGCCGTCTGCACCTTGAGTTTGGCGTCCTTGATCATCCGCACCAGCTTGCGCGCCAGATCGGGCTCGATACCCTGCTGGATCCGCACGGTCATCAGTGCTTTCCTGCCGGACTGGGTGATGTCGCCCTCCTCCAGGCACTTCAGGTCGATGCCGCGCTTGGCCAGCTTGCCACGCAGGATATCCATCATCTGTTGAATCTGGAAATCAGATTCCGTGGTCACGGTGATGGCGGATTCACCCAGCTCGAAGCTGGCGTCCACGCCCTTGAAATCGAACCGGGTATCGACCTCACGATTGGCCTGGTCCACGGCGTTGCGCACTTCCGGCATGTCCACTTCGGACACGATATCGAACGATGGCATGTCAGTTCCTCGGATGGCAGTCCCGCGACTGCCGGTGGGTCAATGCTGCATACTATCACTGGTGGTGCGGGCCGTGAACTGCATCGGTGAGCCGTGGCACGGGAATGGACAGCCGGCTGGCAATGGACAGGTTGCGTGGACAATCCAGCCCCTGCTGCCAGGCCAGGGCGATCAGCCAGCCGTTGAGCCAATCCAGTTCCGTGCGCCTTCCGGCGCGCACGTCCTGCAGGGTCGATGATACATTGTCGGCGGAGTCTTCCAGCACCGCCCGGACCCGCGGCCAGAGTGGACCGATCCGCGGCGCCCATGGCAGCGCGCCCACGACCCCCGCGATCTCCTCGCACAACGCCGTCAGATCCGCGGCCGCCGCGGGGCGCGTCAACAGCTCTCCATTGCGGCAGTCATGCAGCACGGTCAGTGCATTGACGGCGCAGTTGACCGCGAACTTGCGCCACAATCTCGTGCGCATGTCGGGTTCGGCATGGATCCGCATGGAGCCGGCGGGCAACTGCTGCAGCACCCGTTGTCGCAGTTCGAAGCCGCTTCCCTCGGGGGCCCGATCCAGACTGCCGAGCCAGGCCTGCCCCGCCCCGGCATGCACGACATGAAACGGGGCACGCATCCAGGCGCCATGGCTGGTGCTGAGACACAGCACCCGGCCCGCCCCGTAACGTCGATGGATGGCCTCCTGTGCGGCCACCCCGTTCTGTAACAGCACGATCACTGACGTCCTGTGCAGACGATGAGCCACTGATTCCAGGGCCCGCAGGGCATCCCCCGCCTTCGTAGCCAACAGCAAAGCATCGATGGCTCCGCTCCCTGCGACGCTGTCCGCCGGGACCGGAAAGCTGCGCGTCTCCCGACCGGATTCCAGCAGCAGACCGTTGCGATGCCGGTATTCGGCCACCCGGCGCTCATTGCGCATCACCAGCCGCACTGGCCAGCCCTGTCCGCTCAGACGGCACGCCCACAGACAGCCCATGGCGCCCGGGCCCAGCACATGCCATTTCCAGTGCAATGATTCCATGGACGGATTATCGCACAGGCCGGTCACGGGCGACGGTCTCCCACGAATGCTAGAATGACCGCGGACCGAAGGATGGAATCACCGGATGGAACGTCGACATTACATACTGCTGGGCTCCCTCTGCATGCTCGCCATTGCCAGTTTCGCGCTGTCACTGGCCAGCGGCAGTATTCCGGTCTCACTGAGCGCCCTGACCGAACAGTGGCTGCAGGGTGAAGGCGGCATGGAGCGGGACATCGTGGTGGAGTTGCGGGTGCCCCGCACCCTGGCCGCTTTCGTGACCGGAGCTCTGCTGGCGCTGTCGGGCGTGGTCATGCAGGTGCTGCTGCGCAATCCGCTGGCCGACCCGTATATCCTGGGTGTGTCCGGTGGCGCCGCCGTGGGTGCGCTCGGCGCCATTCTGCTGGGACTGGGCGGCGCCTGGGTTTCCCAGGCCGCCTTCATCAGCGCGCTGTCTTCCATTGCCATCGTATTCGGTC
>JAWLFN010000050.1:0-13516 GCA_041685555.1 Gammaproteobacteria bacterium
AGCTTGCCAGCTTATATCAAAATATTTTGATGGATGGATGGATGGATGGATGGCGGAATGCGCCCGATGGCCTCGGATGCTGATCCGGGCAATGCGCGGGGCCGTACCCGGGGTCATGATGGTCAATCGTAACAAGGCCGCTGCATCGGCCAGTCCCAACAGGGCATACGCAGTGATACCGTGGTTGGGCTACGCTGGCCTGCTGCCGTTCCTGATCGCGTTGCTGGCCCAGGGCCTGGATGTTGCTGTGATGGGCCACTCACCGGAATCGCTGTTCGCTTCGTACAGCGCCGTGATCCTCGCTTTTCTTGCTGGCTCGCTCTGGGGGCGGGCGCAGTACCAGCCCCATGATCGATATGTCTGGCGTCTGTTGCTGCTCAGTAATGCCGTGGCGGTGCTGGTGTGGATCACGATGTTCGCCGTCGATGCCACCGCCAGTCTGCCGATGCTGGCGGCTGGCTTCGTGATTCTCTGGTGGTTCGAATCACGCTGGGATCGGGAGATGACGCCGTCCTACCAGCGGCTGCGCAATTGTCTCACCGCGCTGGTGGTGTTGTCGCATGGACTCATGATGTGGGTATGAGTCTGCACGCAATGCTCAAGAGTCGTAGCGGCGGGAGCACATTTCCGCATGGCCCACCAGGGCTTTTCACTGATGGTGCAAAACGGTAGTCTTGCTGGCTTTCTGTATTGCCGGGGCTCGGTATCATGACGCAATCAATGAAGAACCAGGGCAGTTTCGGCGCGCTGCTGGCGCTGCTGCGTTACGCTCGGGGTTATCGGGGGCGCATCATTGCCGCCAGCCTGTGCTCGGTGATGAACAAGTTGTTTGATATTGCCCCGGAACTGCTTATCGGTGTGGCCATCGATGTGGTCGTGAACCAGGAAGAGAGTTTCGTGGCCTCACTGGGTTTCGAGTCCGCCCGCGAGCAGATCCTGATCCTGGGCGCGCTGACCTTTTTTGTCTGGGCCGGCGAATCGGTTTTCGAGTACCTGTTCCAGGTACTGTGGCGCAACCTGGCGCAGCGGCTGCAGTCGGACCTGCGACAGGATGCCTACACTCATGTGCAACAACTGGACATGGGATTCTTCGAGGATCGCAGCTCCGGCCAGCTGGTCGCCACGATGAACGACGACGTCAACCAGCTCGAGCGTTTCCTTGATGGCGGCGCCAATGCGCTGATCCAGGTATTTGTCACGGTGGTGGCGGTGGGTGCCGTCTTCTTTGTACTCTCCCCGCTGATCGCATTGCTGGCCTTCACGCCGGTGCCGCTGATCATCCTCGGGGCATTCTATTTCCAGCGCCGCGCCGGCCCCCTGTATGCCGATGTGCGCGAGAAGGTCGCGGCACTGTCGGCGCGGCTCAACAACAACCTGGCCGGCATGGCCACCATCAAGAGCTACACGGCCGAGCAGCGCGAGTCGGACCGGCTGCGTGACAGCAGTGAGGCCTATGTCGAGGCCAACCGCCGGGCCATCCGTATCAGTTCGGCCTTCATCCCGGTGATCCGTATGGCGATCCTGGCCGGCTTTCTGGCGACCTTCACGGTCGGGGGGCTGATGGCCCTGGAAGGGTCGCTGAACGTGGGCGCCTATGGCGTGCTGGTGTTCCTGACCCAGCGCCTGCTCTGGCCATTGACCGGTCTGGCCGAGGTGGTCGATCTCTTTGAGCGGGCCATGGCGAGTACGCGGCGCATTCTGGGTCTGCTGGACGAGCCAGTGCGGGTGCGCGACGAGGGCAACCGGCCACTGGCGGAACCGGTCCGCGGCGAGGTGACGCTGGACGGCGTCGGTTTCCACTACGCCAGCAGTGGTGCCGGGATCGATGACATCACCCTGCACGTGCCGGCCGGTGATACTCTGGCTCTGGTCGGCGCCACCGGTTCTGGCAAGTCGACGCTGGTCAAACTGTTGCTGCGCTTTCATGACCCCGAACGCGGCGAAATCCGCATTGATGGTCAGCCGATTGATTCTGTCACGCTGGAGTCATTGCGCCGGGCCATCGGCCTGGTAAGTCAGGATACCTACCTGTTTGATGGCACGATCCGGGAGAATCTCGCCTATGGCAAGCCCGATGCCACTGAGGAGGAGGTCATTGAAGCGGCCCGCACCGCCGAGGCCTGGTCCTTCATCGAGGCCTTGCCGCGGCAGCTCGACACGCCAGTGGGCGAACGCGGTGTGCGACTGTCGGGTGGACAACGGCAGCGCCTGTCACTGGGCCGGGCGCTGCTGAAGAACGCACCGATCCTTGTGCTGGATGAAGCCACCAGCGCCGTAGATAACGAGACCGAAGCCGCCATCCAGCGCTCATTGCACCGCATCGGCCATCAACATACGGTAATCATGATCGCTCATCGCCTGTCCACGGTCGTGGATGCGGACTGCATTGCCGTACTGGATCAGGGGCGCGTGGTCGAGTCCGGACGGCATAAGGAGCTGTTGTCGCGGGGCGGCGTCTATGCCGCGCAGTGGCGCGTGCAGACCGGTGGCGAATCGTGATCGCAGAATTGATAACGATTCGCATTCCAGCTATCATCCGGCATCAGCCCATGGCCGGAGTCTGGCATGTCGATATTCTTCTCCATCCGGGATCTGCGGGTCCGGGCGGGGTCCACCGAGATCCTGCCGGGCCTGGACCTGGAGCTTCGCGAAGGCGAGGTCACAGCACTGCTGGGCCATAATGGCTCCGGCAAGTCCACTCTGCTGAAAGCGTTGGCGCGGCAGTTGCGCCCGGACGGTGGCGCCGTGGATCTGCTGGGCCGCCCGAGTGAGGAGGCCAGCGCCCGCGAATTCGCCCGGGTGGTCGGATATCTGCCGCAACAGCCCGCCGGCACTGACGGCCTGACGGTCAGAGAACTGGTGCTGCTGGGACGCTATCCCTGGCGTGGTGCCCTGGCACGCTATACGGAGGAAGACCATGAGCTGGTGCGGCAGGCGACTGTGGACACTGACCTGGAGCGCCTGCGCGACCGCCCGGTGGAAGCACTGTCTGGCGGTGAACGCCAGCGGGCCTGGATTGCCATGCTGCTGGCGCAGCAGACCCGATGCCTGTTGCTGGACGAGCCGATTTCCGCGCTGGATGTTCGCCACCAGGTGGAGACCCTGCGTCTGATCCGTCGCCTGGCGGTCGAGCGGGAGCTGACGGTGGTGGTCGTGCTGCATGATGTGGATCTGGCCGCCCGTTTCTGCGACCGCATGGTCGCTCTGAGGGAGGGCCGGGTCATTGCCGATGGCGCCCCGGCGCAGGTCATGGATGAGCAGATCCTGCAGCAGATCTTCAGTATCCCGATGGGGGTCATAGAGCGCGAGGACGGACGCTGGATCTCCTATGCGTATTGAGAGGGTTCTCGTGCGCTTGTCTGCCCGATCCGTTCAACATGCGCTGTCCCTGCTGCTGGCATGGTTGCTGGCGTCACTGCCGGTCCGGGCCGATACCTGGTCCCATGAAGGCGGGACGTTGACCCTGGAGCAGATGCCGGAACGGGTGGTGGCGCTGAACTGGGCCGCGGCGGAAGCCTTGCTCCTGCTGGACGTCACTCCGGTGGGTGTCGCCGACCAGGCTCTGTACTCCTACTGGGTACGCGAGCCGGAGATGCCGGAAGACATGCAGGAGCTAGGCGCGCGCAGCGTGCCCAGCATGGAGGCCATTGCCCAACTGGAACCGGATCTGATCGTCACCAGCAGTCAGCTGGCACCCGCCATCAGTCAGCTGGAACGCATCGCACCGACCTATGTGATCAGCGTCTATGATAATGACGCCAACCCCTGGTCCCGCGCGCGGGAGATGTTGCTGACCCTGGGCGAGATACTGGGTCGGGAGGATCGTGCGCGGGCCGTCCTGGAAGAACTGGACGCGGAGCTGCGGCAGCTGCGCCGGTCCCTGGCCGATGCCGGACTGGCCGATGAGCGGGTGGCAGTGGTTTCGTTCCTCGACGACCGGCACGTGCGCATCAATGCACCCAATGGACTCATCCAGGCCGCCATCGAGCGACTGGGACTTCGCAATGCGTGGCAGCAGGAAGGCAATTTCTGGGGCTTTTCCGTGGTGGGCCTGGAGGCTTTGGCGCGACTGGGGGAGGTCCGACTGGTGGTGCTTTCCCCGGTGACGCCGGCCGTGGCCGCCTCTCTGAAGGACAGCCCTCTCTGGCAGGCGCTACCGGCGGTGCGGGAGGAGCAGGTCCATCAGGTGGACCCGGTCTGGGCCTATGGTGGCGTCCACGCGATGCGACGCATGGCACGGTTCCTGACCCGTTCACTGCTGGAAGGGGGAAGTGACAGTGTCCAGTAGCCTCTCCGCGGTTCCCGCCCGTCTGCCGATCGGCGCGGCCGCGCTGTGGCTGGCAGCGCTGCTTGCCCTCCCCACCGGTGCCGCCCTGTTCGACCTGCTGGCCCTGCTGTGGCGCGGTGCGCCCGCCCCTGATGCCGGCTATGAGCAGGTCGTGCTGTACTACAGTCAGGCGCCCCGCCTGGCCATGGCCATACTGATCGGTTGTGGACTGGGGCTGGCCGGGGCGGTGCTGCAGCAGGTGCTGCGCAACCCACTGGCTTCACCGACCACGCTGGGTGTCGAGGCCGGAGCCCAGTTCTCGATTGCGGTGGCGACACTTCATCTGCCGGCATGGCTGGCTTTCAGTCCGGATCTCGTGGCGGTGATGGGAGCGTTGCTGGCCGCCGGCATGGTCGTGGCGTTGACCTGGAAGCTGGGTTTCTCGCCCGTCACGGTCATTCTCGCCGGCCTGGTGATCAGCTTTTTCCTGGGCGCGCTCAATGCCGCGTTCCTGCTGCTCAACGGTGAATACCTGGGTAACATCTTCATCTGGGGCGCCGGCTCACTGCTGCAGAATGACTGGACGCAGTTTGCCGAGCTGTGGCCGCGGGTGCTGTTGCTGGGCCTGGCCATGGTGCTGCTGGCCCGGCCGCTGCAACTGTTGCAACTGGGTGAGACCTCGGCACGCGCCATGGGAGCGCGTGTCGGCGCATTGCGGATGCTGGCCCTGTTGCTGGTGGTGCTGATGACGGCCTCGGTGGTGGCGCGGGTCGGAGTGCTGGCTTTCGTCAGTCTGGCGGCACCGGTGCTTGCGCGCTTGCTGGGTGCCCGCACGTTGGGGCAACGTCTGCTCTGGAGTACGGTACTCGGCGCCGGGTTGCTGCTGGCCTCCGATGTGCTGGCCCAGTGGGCGACGCACTGGTTCGCCGGTGACCTGGTGCCCACTGGTACCACCACCGCGCTGGTCGGCGGTCCGGTGATTCTGCTGGCCTTGCGCGGACTGCGTAATGACCGGCACATGCCGGGCGAGGAGTCGGCGCCGGCCCGTTTCGCGCCGCTGCGCCGCCCGGTCGTGCCCGTCGTGATCGCCCTGGCTGCCATCATGCTGGCCGTGGTTGTGTTCTCGCTCGGGTTGGCGCCGGGCATCCGTGGCTGGGAGTGGGCTGCTGTCAGCGAGTGGAGTGAGACATGGCACTGGCGCGGGCCCAGGCTGATGGCGGCCATGTTGGCCGGTGTGGCGCTGGGCCTGGCTGGCACCATTGTGCAGCGGCTGACCGGCAATGTGATGGCCAGCCCGGAAGTGCTCGGTATCAGTGGCGGTGCGGCGCTGGCCATGGTGCTGCTGACGTTGCTCGGGTTCGCGCCGGGTCGCACGGCGCAGATGCTGCTCGGTGCGCTGGGCGCCGGTAGTGTCTTGTTGCTGGTGATGGTCCTGGCGCGTCGTCATCGTTTCGCGGGGCACCAGTTGTTGCTGGGCGGCGTGGCCATCTACGTGTTCATGGATGCGGCCCTGCGTCTGGTGCTGGCCGGTGGTGGCACGGAAGCGGTGCGTCTGCTGAACTGGATGTCCGGGTCGACCTGGCTGGTGACCAGCGCCGATGCCTGGTTGATGGCCGGCCTGGTCGGTGTGCTCAGCCTGGCCGCGCTGGCGACCGTCCGGGTGTTGACGGTATTGCCTCTGGGTTCGGGCACGGCCACGGCGGTGGGGCTGGATGTCGTGCGCGCACGGGTGGGACTCCTGACCCTGGCGGCTCTGCTGACCGCCTCCGCCACGGTGGTGATCGGTCCTCTCAGTTTTGTCGGGTTGATGGCTCCGCATCTGGCGCGGGTGCTGGGCCAGCAGACCGTGGGCCGGCAACTGCTGGTCGCCGCCCTGGTCGGAGCGGTATTGTTGGGGGTGGCCGACTACCTGTCCCGGGTGGTCATGTATCCCAATCAGCTTCCCGCCGGGCTGTTGGCCGCCATCGTCGGTGGACTGTATTTCCTTTGGGGGTTGAGCCGTCATGGCCGACATTGACACGGTGGAGTGGCAGCAGCGGTACAGGAGGCTGCTCGAGGCGGCTGACATGCAGGCCGTCGAGTTCAAGGGCGCTGCCGCACCGCGGGTCACCGGCGCCGATGACCGTGCTGGCAGCCTGTCCCTGGCTGAAGGTCTGCGGGATCCCGCGCGAATCCGTCGCTGGCTGGACGAGCATCGTCGCCCGGGCAGTCCGCGGGAGAAGCGGGCTGCCGCCGCCGTGCTGCAACAGGATCTGTCGCTGCAGATGCTGGCACCGCTGACCATCCGCCTGCTGCTGGAGGGACGCACTGCGCTGCCCGGCCCCGAGGATCTGGTGCTGCTCGATACGGACGCACCGTATTGCTGGGTATGGAATGGAGTCGGACCGGTGGTGGATACCGCCGCGTTCATACCGGCCATCAGTGCACGGCTGCTGTCCTGGTACCCGGTCTTCCGGTCCGCACTGCGGGTTGCCCCCGGCGCCTACTGGAGTAGCGCCGGGCTGGCGCTGAGTGCGCCGTTCTCGGCGCTATACAACCGCGCGCCGCCGGAGTGGCTGTGCCGCGAGGCCTCTGACTGGCTGGCACGGTTTCCCTGCCCGGCGTCCCGTTATATCGACTGGATCCCCGCGCGCCTGGCAGACAACCGCTGTGCCTTGCCGCAGCGGCGTGGCTGCTGTCTGCGTTTCGCCACGCCAGCGGCGGAATACTGTGGCACCTGTGGTATCTATCGGAAAGAGCGGATGCAGGCGCTGGCGGTTGAAAATGAACAGTAGTGAGAATTATAATCATTACTGTTCATGTTCAATAGCTGGAACCCTACATGCAGGAACACACTACAGACTCCCGTCGCCGATCATCGGCTTTGCGCTTTCCCCGTCAGATACTCGTCGGTGCCATTAGCCTGGCCGCCTCGCTCTCGACCTTGGCCCAGGAAAGCATCGACGAGATCCGCATCACCGGTCAGACCTCCAAGACTGATGTGCCGATCATCGAATGGCCACGCTCCGTATCAGTGATCGACGCAGCCCGCATCGATGAACAGAATGCCAGCAGTCTGGCGCAGGCGCTGCGCTATACGCCCGGCATCGTCAGCGAACCGTTCGGTTTCGAGCCGCGACTGACCTTCATGCGCATCCGCGGCTTCGACGCATCGGAAACCGGTCTGTTTCGCGATGGCGTGCGGCTGAGTAACCCTGGCTTCGTGGTCAGTTACAACCTGGAACCCTACGGAGCCGAGCAGCTGGAAGTGCCGCGTGGTCCGGCGTCGGTGCTGTACGGGCAGACCAGTCCGGGCGGGTTGATCGACTATATCTCCAAGCAGCCCGCCGCCGAGTCGCTGGGTGAGATCGATATTGAACTGGGCAGCCACGAGCGGCGCCAGCTCCGCTTTGATGCCTCCGGGCCCGTGGATGAAGGGGACCGGTTCCGTTACCGGTTTACCGGATTGCTGCGGGACAGTGATTCGCAGGTCGATTACCTGAAACAGGATCGCACCTACCTGGCGCCGGCGCTGACCTGGCGGCCCGGTAACGACACCGACATCACATTCATGGCGCACTGGCAGGAGGACGATACACGCTCCTCGCAGGCGCTACCCGCGCAGGGCACCCTGTTTGACAGTCCCGAAGGCAGGATCCCGCTGACCCGTTTTACCGGCGAGCCCTCGGTGGACCGCTATCAGCGCGACGAACTGTCCGCCGGCGTCCTGCTCAACCACCAGTTCAACCAGGACTGGGAGTTCCGACAGAATCTGCGTTACTACCAGATCGACCTGGAGGATGTTTCGGTCTTCAGCGCTTCCGTGATCGATGCGCGCACTCTGGGCCGCTCCCTGTTCGAGAATTTCGGAGAGCTGGATGGGCTGTCGCTGGACAATCGTCTGCTGGGCCGCATTGGCCGGCACGACCTGTTCATCGGCGCTGACTACCGGCGCTATGACTCCACGTCGCTGCAGTTCTTCGGTGGCGCGCCTTCCCTGGATCTGTATGATCCGCAGTATGGGGCGACGGTCACTTCGCCGGAGACCGCGTTCAAGAATGAAGAAGCGAAGCAGGAGCAATTCGGGTTGTATATACAGGATCAGTTCCACCTGAGTGATGCACTGGTGCTGTCTCTGGGCGGGCGTTTTGACTCCACCGACAACGAGAGCATGGATGAGGCCACGGGCAGCCGTAACGAGCAGACCGACGAGGAGCTGGTCACCAATGCCGGTCTGGTCTATGTCATGGATAACGGACTGGCGCCGTATGCCAGCTATTCCGAGTCCTTCCTGTCGGTGCTGGGTAGTGACAGCGATGGCAACGCCTTTGACCCCGAACTCGGTGAACAGGTGGAAGCCGGTGTGAAATACCAGCCCGATGGAAACCTGCTGGTCACCCTGGCCGCGTTCGATCTGACCCGGGAGAACTTCACCCAGTTTGATCCGGACACCTTCCTGCCTGTGCAGACTGGCGAGGTCAGCTCGCGCGGCGTCGAATTCCAGGCCGCCGCGCGGCTGCGGACAGGCCTCGACATCAGTATCAGCCTGACGGACCTGGATGTGGAGATCACCCGCAGCATCATCCCCGGAGAGCAGGGCGAGAGGCCCACTCAGGTGCCGGAGCGTACTGGCTCCGTATGGTTGTCGCAGGACTTTCAGGGCGGTCTGCTGTCGGGCCTGGATGCATCGGTGGGCGTCCGTTATCTTGGTGCCAGCTTCGGTGATACGCCCAACACCCTGAAGACGCCATCGGAAACCCTGGTCGACCTGGATCTGCACTACGACTGGAATGATCTGCGTTTCCGTCTCAATGTCCAGAACCTGTTCGACGAGGAATACATTGCCTCCACCTTTGTCCGTGGCGGCACCGATTTCGCCACCTATGGTCAGACCCGCCGGGTGACCGGCAGCGTGCGCTACGAGTGGTGACGGACGGCGCGGCGGATCACTCCACCGCGCGCTCCACGGCCCGCTGCCAGGCCGGACGTTGCTGGTTGCGTTCCAAATATGCGGACAGCTCGGGGTAGTCATCCAGCGCCTGCAGACGTTGCGCCATGGATACCACGTAGCTGATGCCGATGTCGGCGCCGCTGAACCGGTCACCGAGTATGAACTCGTTGTCGCCGAGCTGACGGGTCATATGCTTGAAGTGCAGCGCGATCTCGCCGTCGCTGAAGGCCTGGAATGTCTGGTGGGGCTCACCACTGCGCAGCAGGATCATGCGCAGGAACAACGGGGTGAATACCGACCCTTCCGGATAGTGCAGCCATTGTGTGTACTGTGCCCAGGCCCGCAGATCGCTGCGTGGGGGCGCAAAGCGGTTGTCCCGGTCATGCTTCTCCAGCAGGTAGGAGGTGATGGCGCCGGATTCCGACAGGATCAGTCCGTCATCGTCGATGACCGGCGACTTGCCCAGTGGGTGGATCTGTTTGAGGTCGTCCTGTGCCCGCATGGTCTGTGGATCGCGGTGGTAGACCTTCAGTTCGTAGTCCAGTTTCAGTTCTTCGGCGAGCCATACGGTGAAGATGGAGCGGCCGATACGCAGGTGGTGGAGTGTCAGCATGCAGGGGGGCCTCATTGTTTGCGTTGGACCTGCACTGTACGGGGTCGGCCGCGGACAGGCAATCACTCCGGTGACCGGCATGGCGGCGACCGCGGTGGCGGAGGTTGGCCTCCCGCTTATTGCCGCAGCGCCTCGAACTCGAATCGCAGTGTCACCTCGTCACTGACCAGGTCCAGGGCGTAATCCATGCCCCAGCGGCTGCGCTGGATCGTTGTGCGGGCGGAGATGCCCAGGGTTTCGCGCCGGTGTCCGAATGGGTAGGTGTCGTGCTTGTTGATGGTCACGTCCAGCGCAACGGGGTGGGTGTTGCCCAGCAGGGTCAGGTCGCCGGTCAGTGTGCCGCTGTCGCTGTCGCTGTCGTCGTCAGGCGTATAGCCGGTGGCCTGGAAGACGACGAGGGAGTGGTTCGCGGTGTCCAGGAAGTCGTCGCTGCGCAGGTGCCCGTCGCGTTCGTCGTGATTGGTGAACACGCTCTCGGCCTGCACTTCCACCCGGCCTGCGCTCAGTTCCCGTGTTTCAGGGTCGTAGCGGAAGCTGCCCGCGGCGTCGAGAAACATGCCGATCTGTTGCTGGTAGCCGACGTGTCCCGCCTCGAAGGCGATCGAGAAGTGTTCGGGATCGATTTCCCAATCCGCGGGGGCGGCATGGGCGCTGCCGGTGTTCAGTACCAATACGGTCAGCAGCGCCAGGGTTTTCTGGCAGGCATTCAATCTTGGGATCTGCATGATGTCTCCTCAGGGCCGTCGGGCCCGCAGCATTCCGGAATGGTCACGTTGCAGCTGTTGCCACTCACTGACGAACCAGGGGGTCACGCCATCAGGGTCCGATTCAATCAGTGCATCGATCTCCGCGGGGCTGCAATGCCGCACATCCGCCACCTCGCTGGCATTGGGGCTGATATCGCCGTCATAGTGGCCCACAAAGACCGAACACAGTTCATTTTCCGAGCCGATATCCCGATAACCGACCTGATACTGGAATTTGTAGAGGAAGAAAAGAGGGCACTGTACGCCGATTTCTTCCCGCATGCGCCGTTGCAGCGCCTTTTCCATCGCTTCATTCCGGCGCGGGTGACTGCAGCAGCTGTTGGACCAGCACAAAGGCCAGAGTCGTTTTGTCGAGCTGCGTCGCTGCAGGAGGATCTTGCCGTCCGGGTTGACCAGATGGATGGAAAAGGCCCGGTGGAGGAGGCCATCGCTGGCATGGCAGGCCGCTTTCGAGGCATGGCCGATTTCATTGTCGGCGGCGTCCACGAGGACAAGCTCTTCGGACGGGTCGGAAACGACTTCTTTGCGACGCATACTGGGTTCCTGCACGCGATACGGGATCACTGGCCGGCATTGTGTGATCGGATTTCGTGCCGGTACCGGTAAAGTACCAAGGGCGGAGTTGGATGACAACGAGAGGAGGTGTGCTGACGCCGTCGGTGACCGGTGGCTCGCGCAACGGATTCATTGGCCCATCATGGGCTGTTCATGTTCGACCGGCAGGCCGGCCGCGCGCCATTCCGGCAGCCCTTCCTGGAAACGCCGCACGCGCAATCCCAGTGCCCGCAGCCGTTGTACGGCCTCGTGCGACAACACGCAGTAGGGCCCACGGCAATAGGCGACGATCTCCTGGTCGCGGGGCAGTACTTCCAAGGCCTGGTCCAGGCGGTCCATTGGCAGATTGATGGCGCCCGGCAGGTGAGCCACGCGGAATTCCTGCTCCGGCCGGACATCGAGCAGCGTCACCGCCCCCTGCTCCAGGGCGCTACGCAGCGCATCGCGGGACACCGGCTCCAGTGCGCCTTCGGCATCCGGGTCATCAAACAACCGGCTGACCAGACGCTCTGCTTCGGCCAGATTGCTCTCGGCCACCTCGCGGACCAGCCCCATCAGCAGAATGATGCGCTCGTCGGTCAGTCGGTAGAACATCTGCCGGCCCTCGCGCCGTGCCGTGACCAGGCCGGCGCGGCGCAGCTGCTGCAGGTGCTGGGACGCATTGCCCACCGACAGACTGGTGGCCGAGGCCAGGGTTTCCACCGGCGCCTCCGCCTGGGCCAGTCGCTCCAGCAGCTCCAGCCGGTTGCCGTTGCCCAGAGCCCGGGCCACGATGGCCAGGGTGTCGAAGAGTTCGTGCCGTGAAATGGACATATCCGTAACCTTGCTGCTGATCAGTGGATGATACCTGCCCGCTTGACAGTGCGTCATCCTTCCACTCAATATTCTACCAATCAATAGAATATGAATGCGGCAACGGAGGCAGCGATGCACGCACTGATCATCATCAACGATCCGCCCTATGGCACGGAGCGGCTGTACAACGGCCTCCGACTGGCCCATGCGCTGCTGAAACGGGACGAGGAAGTCACCGTGTTCCTGCTCGGCGACGCGGTGGCCGGGGCCAAGGCCGGTCAGAAAACGCCGGACGGTTTCTACAATATCGAGCGCATGCTGCACCGCGTCACGTCCAAGGGGAAGTTGCTGCTCTGTGGCACCTGCATGGATGCCCGCGGGATCAGTGAAGACGAGGTCGTACCGGATGCCGAGCGCAGCACCATGGACGCGCTGGCGGAGGCAACCGCGAACGCGGATCAGGTACTGACATTCTGACCACAGCGGTTCGCGGGGGCGGGCAATGACAGAGCAGATCCTGGAAATGGAGCCGTTCATACGGTCCGGCCTGTTGGTGGCGGTGCTGTTGATCATGGCCAGCTGGGAAGTGGTGGCGCCACGCCGTGCACGGACCATCAGCAAGGCCTGGCGCTGGTTCAATAATGGCGGCATCATCGTCGTCGGGAACCTGCTGGTCCGTCTGGTGTTCCCCGCCGGACTGGTGGGGCTGGGCCTGTTCGTGGAAACGCAGGGCTGGGGCCTGCTGCAGGTGGTGGACCTGCCGGCCTGGGCGGCCCTGCTGGTGGCCGTGGTGGTGCTGGATTTGACGGTATGGGCGCAGCATGTACTGTTTCACGCCGTCCCTGCCCTGTGGCGGCTGCATCGCATGCATCACGCGGACCTGGACTTTGATCTGACCACGGGGCTGCGCTTTCACCCCATTGAACTGCTGCTCTCCTTCGGTATCAAGGCGACCGTGATCGTCGCCATCGGGGCGCCGGCCCTGGCGGTGCTGGTGTTCGAGGCGATCCTCAGCTCCCTGGCCTTGTTCAATCACTCCAACGCACGGCTACCGCTGGTCATCGACCGGGTGCTGCGCTGGTTTATCGTTACGCCGGATTTCCACCGTGTGCATCATTCCTGGTACCCGAGGGAGACCAACAGCAACTTCGGTTTCAACCTGTCGCTCTGGGATCGTTTGCTGGGCACCTACCGCGCCCAGCCACGGGATGGACACGAGGCCATGACCATCGGGCTGAAGCAATTCCGCGAACCGTCCTGGGAGCGCGTCGACCGGATGCTGGTGCAGCCATTCCTGTCGGATACCCCCCAGTATCCGCTACCGGAGCGCGGCGGTTCGGCAGATGGCGACCGGGGTGGAACGTCATGACCGGGGACGTCCATCACATGTCCCATGAGGACTATACGCACGGAATCCGGGCCAACCGGACACAGTTCATTCACCAACTGAATCAGGTGTTTCTGGTCGGTCTGACCATCGGCATGATGCGCACGGTGGTGCCGGCGCTGGCCGAGTCCGAGTTCGGCGTGGCCGAGGGCTCCTTCCTGATGCTCACCTCCTTTGTGGTGGCCTTCGGCTTCGTGAAGGG
>JAWLFN010000270.1:0-3248 GCA_041685555.1 Gammaproteobacteria bacterium
ATACACGGGAACGGTAAGGAACTGACTCAGAGGCCCCATGACATGCGACTGATTTCCTGGAACGTGAACGGCATACGCGCCGCCATCAAGAAGGACTTCCTCTCCTCGCTACAGGAAATGCAGCCGGACGTGCTGTGCATCCAGGAGACCAAGGCGCAGGACGAACAGGTCATCACGGCGCTGGGCGAGGAACATGGCTACCAGGTCATACCGCATTCAGCGGTGCGTCCCGGCTACTCGGGCACAGCCCTCTTCAGCCGCGAGAAACCGCTGTCGGTCGACTTCGGTCTGGACATCGACCAGCACGACCAGGAAGGCCGTGTCATCACCGCCGAATTTGACGGCTTCTTTCTGGTCACGGTCTACACGCCGAACTCGGGCGCCGGGCTGAAGCGGCTGGAATACCGCGAGCAGTGGGATCGCGACTTCCGCAAGCATGCAGAGCAGCTTGAATTGAAAAAACCGGTGGTGATCTGCGGGGACCTGAACGTCTGTCACCGCCCCATCGACATCGCGCGACCCGAGGCCAACTACAACAAGAGTGCCGGGTACACGCAGGTGGAAATTGACGGCCTGGACAACCTGCTCCAGGCGGGCTACATCGACAGCTTCCGTCACCTGCACCCCGACACGGTCAAGTACAGCTGGTGGAGTTTCCGGGCGGGCGCCCGGGCCCGGAACGTGGGCTGGCGGCTGGATTATTTTCTGGTCTCCGAAAAGCTGCAGGACCGGATCAGAAAGGCAGAGATATTGAATGACGTCTACGGCTCGGACCATTGCCCGGTGGTTTTGGAACTGGATTGAACTGAGGGTTCGCAGCACCGAGCGCGTCCTGACTGTGGACCCGGCAGTCAATCCGGCGCCAGTACAGGCAGGTGGGAATCACTGCTGATTACGACATTCAATGGCTCGGCATACAACCGCGCGCCCCTCTCCAGTGAATCCCGCACCAGCATGGATGGCGCCGCCATTTCCCATATCGCGTGCTGCAGAACGGGCGATTCCGGCATCATCACGATCTCCATCTCCAATGACGCACCGGCCGCCACGTCACGGAGCCCGACATTGTCGCAACGTGTTCCGGGGAGACACGGCACGGACCGGTAGCGGACGGAAGTGTGACCGCGTGACGTCAGTTGGGGATAAACAGTCATTGTTTCACTTCCATGATTGGTAACAGTGGCGGTGATGACAAATGGCTCGCCGGCTGCCACCTGTGCCGGAGCGTCGAGCTGCAATGACATCCGCACGGCAGCTGAACCCGCCAGAGGGTTGTCCGTGTCGTAGCGTGCCAGTCTGGCTACATCATGCTCGCGCACAGGGGCAACCAGCCGCACGAAATTCCTGTCCGGATACAGGTCTGGCAATTGACGGCCCAGCTCATCGAATGACTGGATACGGACCTGATCGTGTTCAATGACCGTGCCCGGAGTGACATCCGGACTCAATTCAATCTTGCGGTATGGCAATCTCGTGCTTTCTCCCGGGTGTAATGGGAGACCGGGCAGCGACTCGCCATGACATTCGTCCGTCCGCCCTGTTGTCCCTCGCGGGATGCTCAGGGCTCCAGACAGTCGTTCCCGGAGCGGGCAGCCGTAGCTGTCCCTGAGTGCGATTCCCGGGTTGTCTTCCAGCAGGGTGATTTCTTCCCGGGTGGGCGCAATCCGCAGACGGTGTATGACAACACCTGAGCCTGCTGGATTCACGACCCGCAACCACAACGTATCGGATTCGCCGGGTGCCATGTATGCCCTGTCGTTCTCGACAACCGCCTGCAGGCCAGGGGTGGTTTCCTGCGCGAGGACCGGCCCCACTACAGTACCCAGGCAACTCGTCAGTACCAGCAAAGACAGGACATTCTGCATCCGGCTCATGATCCATCTCCTTGCCGACGATGGCGATACAACCAGACACCTTTACGGCTGCTCGGCCACAAGCGGGATGCTGGCGTGGCAAAAAAGCGGCCACTGGACGGATGGGTCACGTGACTGACACCGGCTTCCAGCACCGCCCTCGGTTCGTCAGCCGTGCCAAGCACGAATCCCGCGGACGAATCAGAATCCCCACTGCGAAGCGAACGGCTGTCGGTAACGCCGAACAGATGGTTGATGGTAGAGGCGGCTGGCGCCAGTGGTGGGCCAGAAACCGGTCGGCCGTCCATGTCCTGTACATGACCCGCCAGCACATACTCCGGCAAGGTTTCTCCGGACGCCTGTATAGCGTTCATCACAAGAGCCTTCACCTCCGGCAGACTGGCCACGACAAACCCATCAAATCGGCCACCCTCCCGCGTTTGTTCCATGACCTGCACCAGGGACTGTCCCCGGGTCACAGTCAGCGGCAGCCACTCCAGCCGGGTGTTGGGGTCATGGAGCAGCCAGGGGATATCCGCATCCGGCGTCCGGCTGAAGCGCTGCTCCAGTGGAAGCCGATCAGATGGTTCAGGCAGCGGTACGGGCAGCGCTGCGCCTTCGTGCGTGATGCGGATGTGCATGGGTGCAACAGGTTGTTCCAGCGTTTCCTGATGGCTGTCCCTGATCCGCAGGGTACATTCCGGGAAAACAAGGTCGCCGCCGAAAAACGTCCCTGCCTCGTAGTGGAAACTCCTAAGAGACAGCCGCTTCGCCTGATCAGGAGATAACAGGACCGGAGTCCGGTAGCTGGCGGGGCGCAGTGGATTGTCGAGCATCCGGAACGAGGGGCGATGGGTACCCGTGATTTCTGCAAATGGGCACACCAGGTTGACGGAAATCAACAGGGGCCGCGAACCGGTGTTGGTCACCGACGCCTCCACCTGGAATGCGTCGCCCGCGGTCACTGCTTCCGGGTAATGCATTTCCGCAGTGACAGGTAACGACGTCGTCGCATCCTGTGAATGCAGGGATGACGGCAGCAGCAATACAGACAACAGCGCCAGTGACATCACAAGGTGTTGCCGCCACCCGAGAGTTCCTAACACCATGAATCGCTCCCTGATTGCACCGATCAAGTGTCCATTGCTGTTATAGCCACTTGTGGAACCGATTGCAATGCGCAGGACTGGGATACCCGCTGCCAGGGCGGCCGCTTGAGAAACCCACCACTCACCTTGCCCCGTCTCATCCACTTCACCACATTGCTTTTACCTCCCGCGGTGGTAAAGTCCCGGTATCTCTGTCGTGTTATCCAGAATCAATAATCAGACAAAGGGAAACACCATGACTGCCTCCGATTGGCTCCGTTTCACCCGACTTGTTGCCCTGACCGCC
>JAWLFN010000051.1:0-13446 GCA_041685555.1 Gammaproteobacteria bacterium
TTCTTGGCTCCCGCGATGCGTATCTCACCATTGAGGCTGATACCGCCATCAATCACCAGTTTGTCCATGGATAGTCCTGTCTGTCGGGTCGGGCGGGGTCGGGTCAGGCCTTGTCCGCTTCCTCGGGGGTCAGCAGCTGCATGCTGACGGCATGAATGGCTCCCGATGCGATATGCGGGTTGAGAATGGCATACACGGACTGTTGCCGGCGCACGGCATTGAGCCCCTCGAACCCGCGGTCCACGGCGGTGACCTGGTACTTGCCGTCACCGCCCTGCACCACCAATCTGCTGTCCGGCATGGCCTCGCGCAGCAAGGCCTCTATTCTGTCTGCATCAATCGTCATGAATCGTCCTGTCACCCACGGCTTTACTGCCAGTTCTCGATCACCGCATCAATGTCATTGTCATGCCTTGACATCAACGCGGCAAACTGCGTGTGGTACTGTCGGCGCAGGTTGATGCCGCCCACATACAGATTACGCAGCTTCCATTCATCATTGTCGTTGCGGAACATCGCCGAACGCAATTCGATACGTTGATCATCGCCTTCGATCCGCAGGCGCACATTGACCCCGCGCTCCGGATTTTCCGGCGGGCTGTCCGGCGGCATGTAGGTGATCTCCTGACCACCGTACTCGACCAGCGCCGAGCCGTAGAAGCGTGTCAGCGTGGAACGCAGTTTTTCCGCGAACGCGGCAATCTGTTCCTCCGACGCCTCGCGCGAGAAGCGCGCCATCACGCCGATGGCCACCTGTTCGAAATCGACAAAACCGGCCACCTCTTCCTCGATGCCATCGTAGTAACGTGCCTGGTCCGAGTCATAATAGGGGCGCAGCTCGGATACGCGCTCCAGCAATGAGGTCACCGCGTCGCGAGCGGCATCCACCGCCTCCTGAGTGGCATCCTGCGCGACCGCCGGCCGCACTGCCGCCGCCATCAGCAATAGCATAACCAGCACGCTGGTCAGCCCTGTCCGTTTCATTGTGCACGCGCCCATGATACCGCCTCCATTATTGGGGAATCGTAGCTGTGGAGTTTACATCAAATGCCCGGCCCGATAAATTACTACTTGCATTGCCCGGCAATCCTGCGTCTAATTGACGGCCTGCATCAGGGATCGGTCCGCTCCCGAAAAATATTTCCACGTAGTTGCAAAGTCGTCGATCTATGCTGCTGGACATCATCATCATCTTCCTGGGATTCGTCGGGCTTATCTGGGGCGCCGACAAGTTCGTGCACGGTGCCTCAGCGCTGGCTCACAACCTGGGTGTCTCTCCGCTGGTCATCGGATTGACCATCGTGGCATTCGGCACATCAGCACCGGAAATTTTCTCGTCCGCGGTGGCGGCGCTGGAAAACGAACCGGAACTGGCCATCGGTAACGCGCTCGGCTCCAATATTTTCAACGTCGGCATCGCTCTGGGCGTGGCCACGGTCATACGACCATTGACACCGCCGGGCTCCGTGACCGCAAAGGAGCTGCCCGCCATGATGTTCGTCATGATCGTCACCGGGCTGCTGCTGGCCAATCTGATGCTGGGCATCATCGACGCCCTGATCCTGATCGCCATCATCGCGTATTTCACCTGGTATCTGCTGACCCGCCAGCCGGAGTCACCAGCACTGGATGATCTGGATGCGGACGACCTCGAATCCGACAATAGCCTGAAGGCGCTCGGCTGGCTGCTGTTCGGCCTGGTGCTGCTGGTGGTAAGCGCCGAAGCCCTGGTCAACGCCTCGTCCTCCGTGGCTCGCACCCTGGGGGTCTCGTCCGCCATCATCGGGCTCACACTGGTGGCCCTTGGCACCAGCCTGCCCGAACTGGCCTCCACAGTGGCCTGTGCCCTGCGGGGCCACCATGATCTGGCCATTGGCAACATCGTTGGCTCCAACATACTGAACCTGCTGGTCGTCCTGCCCTTCCCTGGCCTGATCCGTCCGGGCGGTTTCGATCCCTCCCTGTTGTACCGGGATTACGTTACAATGCTGATCCTGTCGCTGCTGTTGACCATCATGTGCTTCCGCGCCGTACGCCGGGGCTCGTTCATAGGCAGGGCCAGCGGCGTCTTTCTGATCCTGGTCTATCTGGCCTGGGTAATGATCATGTACTGGCAACTGTGATGTCACTGACCCGAAACGCAAGCACGGATGAATCCCTGGTCCTGAGTGCGCTACGCACCATCCGCATCGAACAGGAAGCGATCGCGGCACTACCGGCACGCATCGGTGAAGACTTCCGCAGCGCCTGCCGATACCTGCTTGGCTGCCGCGGCCGGATCGTGGTCACGGGCATGGGCAAGTCCGGCCACATAGGGCGCAAGATCGCGGCGACTTTGTCCAGTACCGGCAGCCCCGCAATGTTCGTGCACCCGGCCGAGGCCAGCCATGGAGACCTCGGTATGATCACGGACAAGGATGTGGTCGTGGCACTGTCCAACTCGGGCAGCACCGCGGAGATCCTGGCCATCCTGCCATTACTCAAGCGCAAGGGCGTCCCGTTGATCGCCCTGACCGGCAACCCCGACTCGGAAATGGCCGACAACGCCGATGTCAACCTGGATATCAGTGTCGCCGAGGAAGCCTGCCCACTGGGTCAGGCCCCCACTGCCAGCACCACGGTGACACTGGTCATGGGTGACGCCCTGGCCATGGCGCTATTGGAGGCACGCGGGTTCACGCGCGAAGAGTTCGCTTTTTCACACCCCGGCGGGCGACTGGGCCGGCGACTGCTGCTCAAGGTCCACGATGTGATGCACAGTGGCGACGGTATCCCGGTAGTACAGGCCGATACAAAACTGCGCGAAGCGTTGTACGAAATCAGCAGCAAGGGCCTGGGCATGACCACGGTGATCAACGATGCAGGACATCTGCTGGGGGTGTTTACGGATGGTGACCTGAGGCGCACACTGGATGCTGGCCAGGATATCCTCACAACGAGGATCAGCGACGTCATGTCCACCAATTGCAAGACAGTCTCGCGAGCCGCGCTGGCCACCGAAGCGGCCCGCATCATGCAGGAAAACAGCATCTATACTCTTGTCGTCACCGATGACAGTGATGGCGCCATGTGCGGCGTGATCCGCATGCATGACCTGCTGCGCGCCAACGTGGTCTAGTGGAGCCTGTCCTGATGGAACACCTGCAAAATCCGGACGACAACCTCAGGATGGCGACATCGATCCGACTGCTGGTCCTCGACGTGGATGGTGTCCTGACATCCGGCGAGTTGCTCTATACCAGCGATGGCGAAGAGATCAAGGCCTTCAATATCCTCGATGGACTGGGCGTGAAGCTGCTGCAGGAGCACGAAATCAGCGTGGCCATCATCAGCGGGCGGCAATCACCGATGCTGACCCGCCGCGCCAGTGAGCTCGGCATACAGCGCGTGATACAGGGCCGCGAAGACAAACGCAATGCGTTACGGACGCTGGCGGATGAATGCGGCACTGCTCTGGAACAGATCGCCTATGCCGGCGACGATCTGCCCGACCTGGGCGCCATCCGTATCGCCGGCCTGGGCATCACGGTTCCGAACGGCCACCCGGCACTGCGCCGGGATGCCCATCTCTGCACCGGACGCCGCGGAGGGGACGGCGCTGTGCGCGAGATTGCCGACTATCTGCTGGAAGCCCAGGGGCACTACGAAACCCTCCTCGCCAACTGGCGCTGAATCGGAGAGCTCGTTGCATGACCGTGTCGATGTCCCGACTGCCTCGCAGACTGCTGCTGCTCGCCGGCGTGGCGATCCTCGCCCTATGGCTGCTGGGACGCGAGCGGCCCGACGGATCCGACACCGACCTGTCGCGAAACACTGCCTCCGACGCGCCACCAGAGTCCTGGTCCCGCGGATTGCACACCACGCAGTATGCCGAAGATGGCCAGGTGCGCTATGTGCTGGAGGCATCCGATCAGACACAGGAGGCGGAAGGCCTGATCCGGGTCACAGCGCCGCTGGTGCGGCTGTACGATGACAACCGGCAACACTGGCAAGCCCGCGCTGCCTCCGGCACAATCCACGACAGTGGCACCACTGGTGTTCGTCGCCGACAGCTGGACCTGACCGGTGAGGTTCAGGTGGACTACAGCGACGAAGAAGAGCGGGATCTGGTATTGACCACACAGCAGATGACCATTTACCCGGACGATGAAGTGCTGTTCAGTAATGTGGCCGTGGTGGTCCGGGGAACGGGATTCGAGCAGACTTCCGCGGGCATGCGCGCCGCCCTTGAGCAGGAACAGTTGACTTTTTTTGGACGAGTACAGGGGCGATTTCATGATCCATAGCATCCGGACCTCCACCCGCCGCTTCGCACTGTACCTAGGGTGGGTCTGCCTGACCCTGTCGTCATCCGCCGTGGCTCAGCTGAGCGACAGCGACGAGGACATCATCTACAGCGCCGATGGCGGTGGCAACATCATGGTCCGGGACGGAATCCGGATCACCACGTTGCAGGGCAATGTCGAGGTCCGCCAGGGCAGCACGCACCTGTTCGGAGACACAGCCACTCTGGAGCAGGACGCGGACACCGGTGACATCATCCGCGTCACGGTAGAAGGCTCGCCGGCGCGGTTCGCACGCGATGCGGCAGACGATCGCGAGCGCATCACCGGCCACAGCCAGACCCTGATCTATTCAGTCGACGAGACGGAAGAAGGGGCGACCACAGTCATCCGGTTTGTCGGTGACGCCACTTTCAACAGCGGCCGCACGGCCTTGCGCTGCGCCGAAATACGCCATTTGCCCGAGTCCGGCGACACCATATCCACTGGCCCGTGTAGCGGCACAGTGGCCCCGGGAGATCTGTGATGGATCGACTGTGGGCACAGAACCTGGCCAAGTCCTACAAGGGGCGGCAGGTGGTGCGGGATGTCTCGCTGAGCGTCGACAGCGGCCAGATTGTCGGATTGCTTGGCCCCAACGGCGCCGGCAAGACCACCTGCTTCTACATGATTGTTGGCCTGATCCCCAGCGACCGCGGGCATGTCCGGATCAACGATGCGGACCTGACCGGCCGCCCCATTCACCTCCGCGCCCAACAGGGACTGGGCTATCTGCCCCAGGATTCGTCCATATTCCGTAATCTGACCGTGGCCGAGAACATCATGGCCATTCTCCAGACCCGCAAGGATCTGGATGCGACGGAACGGCATCAGTATATGGAAAACCTGTTGCAGGAATTCCACATTGTCCACATCCGTGACAACAAGGGCATGAGCCTGTCCGGCGGCGAACGACGACGCACGGAAATCGCCCGCGCCCTCGCCACCGAGCCGCGATTCATCCTTCTCGACGAACCGTTTGCCGGCGTCGACCCGATTTCCGTCAGTGACATCAAGGAGATCATCCTCCACTTGCGCGATCGCGGTATCGGAGTCCTGTTGACCGACCACAATGTGCGTGACACGCTGGATATCTGTGAAAAAGCCTATATCGTCAGTGAGGGCCAGATCATCGCCGAAGGCGAAACCTCCCGCATTCTGGCCAATGAGAAAGTACGGGAAGTCTATCTGGGTCACAGCTTCCGATACTGATCATGCCCCCTGATGAGCACCCGGCCGGATCACGGGTTGCAAGTTTTTCAAATGCTCGGCATGATGCTTGCTTCCAATTCGCTGCCATTCTCTCGACTGATGTGAAATGAAGTTATCTCTGCAACTCAAGCTCGGCCAGCAGCTGACCATGACACCACAGCTGCAACAGGCCATCCGCCTGCTTCAGCTGTCCACACTCGATCTGCAACAGGAAATCCACGAAGCGCTGGAATCCAACCCCATGCTGGAAGTGGATGAAGGCGATGACAGCGCTGCTCCCGGCACCGGAGACAATGGCACCGAATCCGGAGAACGAGCCTCTGACGATCGCGACGGTCGCGGCCCGGAGTCGTCGGACAACCGCGAAACAGCCGCCACCGAAGACTTGGATGACAGCGCCCGGTGGGAGGAGAGCATTCCGCAGGACCTGTCCGTGGACACCAGCTGGGATGACATCTATCAGTCCAGTTACAGTACGGGCCTGCCCGCCGCTGACGCGGATGGCGAGTACAGCGATTTCGAGTCCCGCAACACTACCGACGAGTCCCTGCAGGACCACCTCATGTGGCAATTGAACCTGACGCCAATGTCAGACATCGACCACGCCATTGCCATGAACATCATAGACAGCATCGATGCCAACGGCATGATGACCGTCAGCGTGGAATCCCTGCTCGAATCACTGAGCCCTGAACTCGACATCGAGGAAGACGAGATCCTGGCGGTACTACACCGGATACAGCAGTTCGATCCGGTCGGCGTCGCCTACCGGGACCTGTCCGAATGTCTGTTGATCCAGCTGGCGCACCTGACCGATGAAGCCAACACTGACGCGGCGCGACATGCCAGGATTCTGGCCCGTGACTACCTGCCCTTGCTGGGCAGTCGCGACTACAGCCAGATCATGCGACGGATGCGGATCCGCGAACCGGCCCTGCGTGATGCCATTGCCATCATCGAGAGTCTCAATCCGCGACCGGGAGCCGATATCTCGCCATCACAGACCGATTATGTGGTGCCGGACGTGTTTGTACGCAAGGATCCGCAAAGCGGACGCTGGCGCGTTGAACTGAACCCGGAAACGGCGCCGCGGCTGCGTATCAATCCCGATTACGCGGCACTGGTGCGACGAGGCGACAGCAGTCGCGACAACGGCTATCTCAAGGACAATCTGCAGGAAGCCCGCTGGTTCCTGAAGAGCCTGCAGAGCCGCAATGAAACCCTGCTCAAGGTATCCACCCGGATCATCGAGCACCAGCAGGATTTCCTGGAACATGGCGAGGAAGCAATGAAGCCGCTTGTGCTCCACGACATCGCGGAAGCGGTCGAGATGCACGAATCCACCATCTCCAGAGTCACCACACAGAAATACATGCATACGCCCCGAGGTGTATTTGAACTGAAGTACTTCTTCTCCAGCCATGTCGGCACAGCCAGCGGCGGCGAGGCCTCATCCACCGCGATTCGGGCGCTGATCCGCAAACTGCTGGCCGACGAGAACACGCGCAAGCCACTCAGTGACAGCAAGATCGCCGACCTGCTGAAGGAACAGGGGATCAACGTGGCCCGGCGCACCGTGGCCAAATATCGGGAATCCATGAACATTCCGCCGTCCAACGAGCGCAAGCGTCTGAGCTAGTGGGCCATGCGGGAAATAAGGTAATGATCATCCCTGGCCCGTCAGGCTCCTTCAGCAGTTTGGGTCCCGCCGGCACTTGGTATAGAATGGCGGCCGAATCCGCCGGACCACCACGCGTCCATCACCTTCAGACATCACTATCATGCAACTTGAACAGATTCTGGCACCAGAACGGTGCTTTGCCCGCCTGGATGGAGGCAGCAAGAAGCGCTTCCTCACCACGATCAGCGAGCTGATCGCCCAGCGCAGCGACAACCTGCCCGCTGATGAGATCTACAAGGCTCTGCTGGCGCGCGAGCAACTGGGGAGCACCGGCATCGGTAACGGTATCGCCATCCCGCACTGCCGGGTGAAAGAATGCCGACAGATCACCGGAACGCTGGTGACCCTGGAGGATGGAATCGATTTCGATGCCAATGACAACCAGGCCGTGGATCTGCTGTTTGTGCTGATTGTGCCCGAGAAAGAAACCGACGAGCATCTGCGAGTGCTGGGCGGACTGGCTCAACTTTTCCATCAGGATGCCTTCTGCAGGGCATTGCGGGATACCACGACTGACCGTGAACTGTACGAACAGGCCATCCGGTTTTCCGGCGAGTCGGACTGAAGGAGACCATCCGTGAAGCTCCTCATCATCAGCGGTCGATCCGGCTCCGGCAAGAGTACCGCCCTGAACATGCTCGAGGACCACGGCTACTACTGCATTGACAACCTCCCAGCCAGCCTGTTGCCGGCACTGGTTGAACGGATCAGCGGACACACGATCGACCTGCCATGCATCGCGGTCAGCATTGACGCTCGCAACATCTCGACGGACCTGAAGGATGTCCCGGAGATCATCCGGGCACTGGAACCGACCCGGATCGAGACTGACATCGTATTTCTGGACGCCAACAGCCCGACGTTGCTCAAGCGCTTCAGCGAGAGCCGTCGCAAACATCCGTTGACCGACAACAGTACAGGCTTGCGGGAAGCCATCGAGCGCGAACGCGATCTGCTGGAACCGATAGCGGCCATGGCCGGATTATCACTGGATACCAGCAGTCTGTCTGTCCATCAGCTGCGCGATACGATCAAGCAGCGCGTCGTCGAGCGCAAGGACAATGCCATGGCGTTGATGTTCGAGTCTTTCGGCTACAAGAACGGCGTACCCATCGACGCCGACATGGTTTTTGACGTGCGCTGTCTGCCCAACCCCTACTGGGATCCGGCCCTCAGGGAACATAATGGACTCGACCAGCCGGTACGAGCCTTTCTCGACGCCCAGGCGGAAGTACAGTCACTATACGGGGACATCCGGCACTACCTGGAACGCTGGCTACCTCGATTCGAGGCCAGCAATCGTAGCTATATGACGGTTGCGGTCGGCTGCACCGGCGGACAACATCGATCGGTCTATATCTGTGAACGACTGCAGGCTGAGTTCTCAATCCAGTTCAGCAATGTACAGACCCGTCACCGGGAGCTACACCTGGAAATCAAGGGAAAGACATGATCAGGGAACGCATCAGGATCACCAACAAGGCCGGACTGCACGCGCGGGCCGCTTCCAGACTGGCCGGAGTCTGCGCCGGGCATGACAGCGATGTTCGCATTGGCCAGGCAGAGCGCATGGTCGATGGCAAGAGCATACTGTCGCTGATGATGCTGGCCGCCAGTCAGGGAACCGAACTGGATGTGGTCGCCGACGGCAGCGATGAACAGGACGTCATGCAGGCCATCATCGAGTTGGTCGACAACCGTTTCGATGAGGGCGAATGATGCACAACGAACCTGTCTCTGATAATGACGATCAGCCAGCCCCAACCAGCAAAAGCAGCCGGAAACGGGAGATGACAGCTGCCCAGGACCTGGGAAAATCATTGCTGACACTCAATGCTCGCCAGCTTGCTGCCCTGCAATTGCCCGACGAATTGCTGGCTGCCCTGCAGGAATACCGGCGATTGCCCAATAGCAATGAAGCCAAAAGGCGCCAGTTACAGTTTATTGGAAAAGTCATGCGGCGCCTGGACCATGGAGCCATTGCCGCCGCACTGGAGCGATTGCGGAAACCGGACCCGGCGGAGGCGCGACGCGGACGCTGCATAGAACAATGGGCAGAGCGACTGATCAAGGATGACAGCCAGGATGCAATCAATGAGTTTCTGGCCTCACACCCGGTTGCCGAGCGGCAGGCCCTGCGTCAGTTACAGCGCAACCTTCTCTCTGGAAAGGCAAATGCCCGGCGCCGACTGCTGGATTACCTCAACGACCATATCAGTGCAGAGTCGCCAGCGCCGGGCCGGACATCGTGATGCGGAACGGTTGATGGACCGGGCGACAGGAACTCAACTGCAGAATATCTTAAGCAGCGCCTCACGCAGCCAGCGATGTGACTGGTCACTGTCGGACTGGCGATGCCAGTACAGATGCAGGTCCAGGGGCGAGACATCGAATGGCAGCGACAGTATACGCAGCTGGTACTGATTGGCCAGAAAGCGCGGCACTGTCATCACCAGGTCGGTTTCGCCCACCACGGCCGCCGCCACCCGATAATGCTGGACCCGCAGATGAATCCGCCTTTCCGCCTGGTGACGCAACAATGCCAGGTCCACCTGTCCCAGCCCCTTGCGGCGACTGGATACATGGATGTGTTTCATGCTCAGATACGTGTCCATGTCCAGCGCCTTCCGTGCCTGTGGATGATCAGGACGCATGGCGCAGACATAGTGATCACTGATCAGGGACTGATGGGAAAGCTGCGCATCCTCTACAACCGGGACGTCGATGGCGAAATCCAGTTCGCCGCGCGACAGTTGGCGCACCAGTTCATTGCGCTTGATATAGTAACTCTGCAAACCGACCCCGGGCGCTTCACGTTCGAAGAACGGAAACAGCCGTGGCAACATCACCGCCTCGGCAAGGTCGGTCATGCTGAACTGATAGGTGCGTTCGGCCGTCGCCGGGTCGAACGATTCCCGTTCCATGATACTGTTGTTGAGAGTGGCCAGCGCGCCGGACACATTCTGCGCAATACTTTCCGCCACCGGCGTCGGCAACATGCCGCGGGAAGTGCGTATGAACAGTTCATCATTGAATATCCGACGCAACCGGGACAGCGCGTTGCTGACCGCGGGCTGGGTGATCGACAGTGACCGGGCCGCCTGCGTGAGGTTGCGCTCCGTGTAGATGGTGTCGAACACCAGAAACAGATTCAGATCAACTTTTTTCAGAACGAGATTCCTCATGACGATGACGCGGCCGGAAAGTCCTGTGCGTTGAAATTACATAGATATCATGAATAATACACAATACACGCGATAAGTATAACTGATAATAGCCGATGAGCCCATCTGATTCCAGCCACCTGGACCCGACCCGCCTGAGCGCGTACCTGAGTGCCAACATGGCCGACTTCCGGGGCCCGATCTCGGTCCGCAAGTTCTCGGACGGACAATCCAATCCCACCTTCCTCGTAAACACGCCGGATCGCGACTATGTGCTGCGTCGCAAACCCCCCGGCGAGTTATTGGCATCGGCCCATGCCGTGGACCGGGAATACCGGCTGTTGGTCAGTCTGCGGGACAGCGCTGTGCCACTTCCGACGCCATATCTCCTTTGCGAGGATGAATCAGTACTAGGCAGCATGTTCTACGTCATGAGCCACGAGCCGGGGGACATATTCTGGGATCCATCTCTGCCGGGACTTTCTGCACGGCAACGTCGCAACCATTATCATGCGCTGATCGATACCCTGGCCACGCTTCATGGAGTCGACCACCACGCGGTCGGACTGGACGATTTTGGTCGACCCGGCAATTACTATGCCCGTCAACTGGACCGCTGGACCCGGCAATACCGGGCATCAGCCACCCGCTCAATCCCTGACATGGAAGCACTGATCGGCTGGCTGGAACGGGAACTGCCTGATGATGACGGGCAACAATGCCTGATCCACGGTGACTACCGCCTCGATAATGTGATTTTCCACCAAGGGACATCCCGGATTCGCGCCGTGCTGGACTGGGAGCTGGCCACTGTCGGACACCCACTCGCCGATCTGGCCTATTACTGCATGGCCCTGCGCATGCCGGGAACCGCAGAGATCCCGGGGCTGCGGGGAAAAGACCGGGACGCACTGGGCATTCCGGACGAGGCGGCCCTGGTGCAGCGCTACTGCAGGGGCAGAGGGCTGGACGGCATTGATCGCTGGCCATTCTACCTGGCCTTCAGCTGTTTCCGCCTCGCCGCGATTCTGCAGGGTGTCCACAGGCGCGGCGTGGACGGTAATGCCTCCAGCGACCGTGCCGTGCAGATGGGACGCCTGGTCGAGCCACTGGCTGCGATGGGTCTGAAGATCAGCAGAGAGTCCAAAAGCGACTTTGCCGGGGCGGGAAAGCAATAGTAAGATGCAGGACAGGTCTGCGAAAAGTGCCACACCCACCAATAATAACAGGGGCGTTATCACATGAAAGACGAGCGGGGACGCGCATACTGGCGCGCCAATGTACGACTGCTCAGCATTCTGCTGGCAATCTGGTTCTTCGTTTCCTACGGCTGTGGCATCCTGCTGGCCGATGTCCTCGACAATATCCGCTTTGGAGGCTTCAAGCTGGGCTTCTGGATGGCACAGCAGGGGGCGATCTACGTCTTCGTGATACTGGTTTTTGTCTATATCCACCTGATGGACCGACTTGACAACAAGTACCACCGTAGCCAGGGCGACAGGGAGGATGAACAGTGAACGTTCAGCTCTGGACCTACGTGTTCGTCTTTCTTTCGTTCGGCCTGTATATCGGTATCGCTGTCTGGTCGAGGGCCGCCTCCACCAAGGAATTCTATGTGGCCAGCGCCGGCGTCCATCCCCTGGCCAACGGCATGGCCACGGCCGCGGACTGGATGTCGGCCGCCTCTTTCATTTCCATGGCCGGACTGATCGCCTTTCTGGGACGCGACGGTGCTTTTTACCTGCTGGGCTGGACCGGTGGATATGTGTTGCTGGCCATGCTGCTGGCCCCGTATCTGCGCAAGTTCGGCAAATTCACGGTGCCGGACTTCATCGGCGATCGCTACTACGGACGCAATGCGCGTATTGTGGCCCTGTTCTGCGCCATTTCTGTGTCCTTCGTCTACGTCTGCGGACAGATGCAGGGAGCCGGCATCGTATTCTCCCGTTTCCTGGAGGTCGATCTCACGCTCGGTGTAATCATCGGCATGACCATCGTGTTCTTCTACGCGGTCATGGGTGGCATGAAAGGCATCACTTATACCCAGGTGGCACAATATTGCGTGCTGATCTTTGCCTATATGGTGCCCGCCATATTCATCTCGGTACTGATGACCGGCAACCCGATCCCACAGATCGGTTTCGGCTCGGAACTGACGCCGGAGTACGGCGGCGGCTACCTGCTGGACCGCCTGGACGGACTGAGCGAAGACCTGGGCTTTCCGGCCTATACCGAAGGACAGCGCAGCACCCAGGATGTGTTCTTCATCACCGCGGCCTTGATGTTCGGCACGGCCGGCCTGCCCCACGTGATCATCCGCTTTTTCACTGTCCCCAGCGTCCGGGATGCACGAAAGTCGGCGGGTTTCGCGCTGATCTTCATCGCACTGCTGTACACCACGGCACCGGCCATCGCCGCATTCTCCAAGGTCAATCTGATGACCACGGTGAACGAGACCCCCTATGAGGAGTTGCCTGAATGGTTCAGCACCTGGGAAACCACGGGGCTTGTCGAGTTCGAGGACCGTAACGGTGATGGCGTGGTGCAGTACTCCGGCGACGAAACAGTGAACGAGCTGACCGTGAACCGGGACATCATGGTGCTGGCGAACCCGGAAATCGCCGATCTGCCCGACTGGGTCATTGCCCTCGTTGCGGCCGGGGCCCTGGCGGCCGCCCTGTCCACCGCGGCCGGTCTGCTACTGGTGATATCCACCGCGGTATCCCATGATCTGCTGAAACGTTCCTTCCTGCCCGGTATCAGCGAAAAACAGGAGCTACTGGCCGCCCGCCTCGCCATCTTTGTGGCCATACTGATCGCGGGGTACTTTGGCATCAATCCGCCCGGTTTCGTAGCCGAGGTGGTGGCATTCGCGTTCGGCCTCGCCGCCGCGTCGTTCTTCCCGGCCATCGTGCTCGGTATTTTCTACCGCCGCATGAACCGCGAGGGTGCCATCAGTGGCATGGTGACCGGTTTTCTGTTCACGGCCGGCTACATCATCTATTTCAAGTTCATCAACCCCGGCGCCAGTACACCGGACAACTGGTTGTTCGGTATTTCTCCGGAG
>JAWLFN010000271.1:0-3227 GCA_041685555.1 Gammaproteobacteria bacterium
GCTGCTGTAGTTGTTATCCAGGATCAACAGGTTGTCCGGCTCCAGACCCATCTCGAGCTCTTCCAGATACTCGATCTGCAGATAGATCCCCAGCACCACCAGGCACAGCAGCGTGGAGAAGGCGAACTGGCCGAAGACGATGGCCGCGCCGGAGTGCTGGCGCAGCGTGCTACGCTGGTCCGAACCGGACAGGATGCCGGCAATATACGCCGAGCGCAGGAAGACGACCGGCGCGATACAGGAGACCGCGCAGACGACGACAATCGCCACCGCCATTACGGTCAACACCCCGAGCGACACCGCATCGGCGACGGTCAGCCCCGAGTCGGTCACCGCCGAGAACACCGGAATGATGAAGTACAGGAAGGCGATGGCCAGCAACAGCGCCGGCACACTGACCAGCAGCGACTCGATGGCATACTGGCCGACAATCTGTCGGCGCGTGGCCCCGAACGCCAGGCGCACACCCATTTCCCGGCGGCGCAGTCGGGCCTGGGCCAGAGTCAGGCTGATGTAGTTGATGAAACCGGCCAGCACCACGAGTACCGCGAAGCCCAGCAGTCCCAGGAAGGTGTTGCGGCGGGTGTAGTCCATGCCGTTGAAGCCGCCGTTGAGCGGATTGAGGTAGATCTCGCTCAGCGGCTGCAGGCTGATGCCCAGTTGCACTTCCTGCAGACGGGCCATCTGCTGCTCCGGTGCGCGGCGCTCGACGAAGGTCTCCAGGTCGTCGATCACGCTCTGCGCCTGCTGCTGATTCTCGAACGAGGCATAGACCAGGTAGCCGGTGTAGACCGACCAGCGCCGATCGCTCATGAAATCCTCGCCGTACAGACGGGGGCCGGTCTCCTCAGACACCAGCACCTCGAACTGCATGTTGGTCGTCTCGGGCAGATCGCGGAATACTCCGCTGACTTCCAGCGAGAAATCATCCCGGACCGTCACCGTCTGCCCCACGGCCTGCCCGGACCCGAAGTGTCGCCGGGCGGCGGTCTCGGAGATTGCCATCCTGCCGGGTCCATCCAGCGCCGTCTCCGGGTCTCCCGCCACGTAGTCCAGATCGAAGATCCGGGGAATATCCGGTTCGGCCAGCATGAATTCCTGCACAATGTTCTGCTCGCCGCGCGTGAACATTTCCGTACGGCGCAGCATGCTGCCCATGTACAGGAGCTGGTCGCGGTATTCATTGCGGACGGGATCTACGATGGCGCCGGAGTTGTAGTAGGGACGCACCCGCTCGCCGCTCTCGGGGCTGGTGAAGGCTGACAGCACGCGGTAGGTGTTATCGAAGTTCTCGATGTGGCGGTCGAAACCGAGGATGTACTGGTAATGGGCGAAGAACAGCGCGCCACAACCCACGCCGATGGCGAGGCTCAGTACCTTGACGACATAGTAGAACGGCTGACGCAGAATCCAGTTGAAAGCAACCTGGAGGTAGCTACCGAACACGGGGCTCTCCTTTCACATCCGATGTGCCCCCGGCCCATACTGCCCAAGCGCATTCCCTACTGCCGCGCTGCCCGGAGCGATACTTTTTTGTGATTATCGGTCGAGACTACCCCGAATGCCGGGGTTCTTGCAACTGAATCACTAGTGGGCCCGCTCGACCGCCTCTTCCACACTGGCATCGATCTGGTCCTGTACCGCGCCATCGCGCGACCAACCTCCAGCCATGACAACCCTCCGTTTACCTCAGACCATCCGCCGGAAAATGCCGTCCTTGCGAACCATATGCCGGAACGCCGCGCCGATATGCCCGATGACCAGCACCGCCAATGTCAGGGCCAGGGTCCCGTGTATGGCGAACAGACGCTCCGCGAGTGCCTGGTCCTCGGGAACCAGTGGCATGGCCGGCAGATCGTACCCGCCCAGTGTGATCAGCGCCGGATAGGCAGTCACCCCGGCCCAGCCGAACAGGGGCGTGACGACCAGCAGCAGGTACAGCAGGTGATGCAGCCCCGTGGCAGCGCGCTGCAGGCCGCGCGGCATCTCCGCCGGATACGGCGGCCCCCTCCATCGGACCTTGAACACAATGCGAACCACCATCAACAACAACACGCTGAAGCCGATGGCCTTGTGGGAACTGTACAGTGTATTGGTCAGATCGCCCCAGATATCGGCCTCGCCGCGGGCGGTCATCCACAGACCGATGGGCACCAGGGCAAAAACCAGGGCAGCGATCAGCCAGTGCAGTATGCGCCAGGCCATGGGATATTTGCGGATCTCGGACATAGACAGACACCATTACAATTTCAGCCCATGGTACCGGAGGCGAGATGCCGTGTAACCTTCAGCCGCTCGTCGCGCCAGACGGCGCTGGCCTGTTCATTATCTGTTGCCGATTCAATCGGTGACCGTAGTCATCCCGGGCCGGTTCAGTCTTCCCTGGCTCTAATGAGCCCCTGAGGCACTCGGGTCCGTGATCGGACTGTGGTGCGACTGCCATCAGGATGCGTTATCGTCGTTGTCGACGTGATGACATCATCAGAAGTGTTTTCATCGACCAGTCGCTGCAGCTGCTTTATCCGTTCAGCGCGATCACGGCGATCCTCTGCGATTTCCTGCTGTGCCTGCTCAATGGCCGAGCACCCGGTGAGCAGAACCACTGTCACTAACATCGTTTTCATCGCCTTATTCATCCCGACTCTCCGGTATCCGGCTCCGACGACAACTCCTCGATCAATTCCCGACGCACGCACACTGCCGTTCTTTTGGGCCGAACGGACAGGCCCCGGCCCTCCAGGTGCGCACGTGTGAACGCCGCCCCGAACAGAAGAATCAACGAGGAATAGTTCACCCAGACCAGCAGCAGCGCCAGGGAGCCGGCAGCGCCATAGGCCGATGCCGTCGCGGTATAGGCCAGATAGAAGGCGATCAGGGAGCGGCCAACCGTGAACAACACGGCGGTGATGAACGCACCGAGCAGGACATCACGCCAGGACAGTCGCACGTCGGGCAGGATCTTGAACATCGCCGCGAACAGCAGCGTGACCACGAACAGCGACAGGAACAGTTCCATGCCCATCATCGCCCAGCCGGGAACCGGAAGCCATTCCTCCGCGAATGCCATGACGGCACGCAACGCGACGGACAACAACAGCGAGACCAACAGGACGAACCCGATGGCCAGGATGATGGTCAGCGACAGTACCCGGGCCTTGAGGAAGACCCACAGGCTGCTCCGGGAAGGCCGCGGCACGACGCCCCAGATCTGATTCAGGGACTGCTGC
>JAWLFN010000272.1:0-3225 GCA_041685555.1 Gammaproteobacteria bacterium
CGGGCGGTCTGACCGGCGAATTCGGTGACTGGTTCTGGGACGCCTCGGTGTTCTTTGGCGACAACAGTGCCAGTATTGTGGACACAGGTTACTTCCAGCTGGAACGCGTGGCGGAAGCCGTGGGGCCGACCTACATGGATGAATCAGGCGAGCTGTTCTGTTCCAGCGACGGGACCGCGGGTGGCGTGATCAATGGCTGTGTGCCGTTGAACGTATTCGGACAGCCGGGCACCGATACGGCCATCACCGACGAAATGCTGCAGTACATCAGCGGCAACTACGTGAGCCTGACCCAGGGCGGTAACGAGCTCAAGGGGGTGCAGTTCAATACCTCCGGTCCCTTGATGGAGTTGCCGGCCGGCGAACTGGGCATGGCGGTCGGTGTCGAGCGCCGGCTTGCCAGCGGCTTCTCGCAGCCTGACTCCCTGCAACTGCTGGGTGTCTCCACAGCGGGTCGCTCGCAGCCCACGGCGGGTGGTTATGATGTGAACGAGGCCTTCGTCGAGTTCGCCGTACCGCTGCTGGCCGATCTGCGGGGCGTGGAGCTGCTGGAGCTGAGCCTGGCTTCCCGCTATTCCGACTACAATACCTTCGGCAGCACCACCAATTCCAAGGTTGGTCTGCGCTGGTCGGTCAACGACGAGCTGACCTTCCGCGGCACGGTATCCGAAGCTTTCCGCGCTCCATCCATACCAGAGCTTTTTGCCGGGCAATATGACTCTTTCCCGCAGATCACCGACCCCTGTGCCGATGATGCCACGGCAGGTTGTGTTGCAGACGGGGTACCGGAAGGTGGCTATGACAATGCCGGTATGACGCAGCTGCCTGAAATGCTGGGCGGCAACCCGGATCTGCAGCCGGAGGAGGCTGACATTGCCACGGTCGGCGCCGTTTACCAGCCTGGCTGGCTGGATGGTCTGTCGGTGACACTGGATTACTGGGAGACCGAGGTCGACAATGCGATTTCGACCATCGGTTCCCAGACCATTCTCAACAACTGCCACGCCAATGGTGAGAACTGTGATCTGATCGACCGCTTTGCACCGGGTGATGGGGGCACGGTCGGTGCCGTGCGCTTCATCCACAACCTGAACGCCAACGTCGGCGGTGTCGAGGCGGCGGGCGCCGATCTGTCCGCCCGTTACACCATGCCGGTGACGGACCTGGGGCAGTTCCGGTTCAGTCTGGACGGCTCCTACCTGGACCAGTATGACAAGGAGATGGCGAACGGTGACATCATCAGTCACGCCGGCCGCTTCGAGGACAACCAGGATGGCAACTATCCGCGCTGGCGCTGGAACTTCGGCACGGACTGGAGTCTGGGCAACTGGGACGCCCAGTACACCATGCGTTACATCCATGATGTGGTTGAGCCGCTGTCGAGCTGGTATAACGTCGGTGGCACCGAGCGCACCATCCGCAGCCAGACGGTGCATGATATCCAGGCGTCCTATAACCTGGAGTCATTCAACACCCGACTGACGCTGGGTATTGACAACCTGACCGACAAGCAGCCGCCGTTCGCGGACTCCGGTTTCAATGACAATACCGATGTGCGCACCTATGAGACCATCGGACGGTATGTCTACGGACGGGTCCAGCTCAGCTTCTGAGCACGACCCTGACGGAAGAAAAGCCCGCGCTCCGCCGCGGGCTTTTTTTTTGTCCGGACACAACGCATAATCAGGCGCCCGTGAACAGGAGGATCCCGTGAGCCGTTCAGAACAGAAACAGAAACGACTGGACCAGTTGATCAATGATCGCAAATTGACCGAGGCCCTGCGTCTGGCCCGCCAACTGCTCCGTGAACGGCCGGGTGCCCAGCGCGTCTGGCTGTCCCGCAGCGAGGTGGAGCGATTGCTGGGGCAGTACGATGCCGCCATCACCTCCAGCCATCGTGCCCTGGAACTGGGGGAAACCGGTTTCGCGCTGGCCCAGTACGCCCGCTGCCTGCTGCCCGGTGCCGACTACCGGCTGATCGCGCCATTGCTGAAGCGCGGACTGTCCATGCCGCGGCACGAGACCGTGTGGGTCACCGAGACCCTGGCGGCCTGCGCCGTCGGGCTGGAAGCCTGGCCGGAGGCCCATGCCTACTATGAGCGCCTGACAAAGGAGCACGGCACGCAGCCCCGTTACCGGCACATGCTGGGTGTTGCGCTCAACGTACTGGGCGATCAGCGCCGAGCCAGCCGCCAGTTGAAACGGGTCATCAATCAACAGCCCGCCTTCGGCGCCGCCTATTGGTCACTGATGGATGTCGATCCGGAGCAGCTGACCCCGGATCTGGAGCAGCAGGTGGCCAGTCATGCCGCCAATTCCCGGCTGGATCCTCGACAACGCGCGTATTTCTGTCATGTCCAGGCATCGCTCTGTCACCGTCGGGGCCAGTATGACGAGGCCTTCGACTGGTACGGTCGGGCCAACGGTCTGCGCCGGAGTCAGTTCAGTCATGATGCCGAGGTGGATCGCAGGCTGTTTTCCTCATTGCAGGACACATTCAGCACACCAGCGGTCGCCGGATCCGGCGATGATACCGACGGCCCCGTGTTCGTTGTGGGGCTGCCGCGTTCGGGCACGACGCTGGTGGAGCAGTTGTTGGTCAATTCCGGCCGATTTGTGGCGCCCGGTGAGCTCCGGGATCTGGAGGCCGCGCTCGCGGCGGCCGGTGGCTCCGCCATGCCCGGACGCCTCGATGACGAAAGTGTATCGCGACTGGAACCCAAAGCTCTGGCCGCGGCGGGTCGTGAGTATCTGGACCGGGTGGCGGCCCGGGTGCCGCGGGACAGGCGCGCGCTCGACAAGAATCCCTTCAATTTCCGCTTCATCGGGCCGATTCTCCAGGCGGTACCGGGAGCCCGTGTCGTGCACGTCCGCAAATCCCCGCTGGAAGCGGTGTTCAGCGTCTACCGTCACCTGTTCGCATCGGTGGCGCCGTGGTCGTATACCCTGGACGAGGTGCTGGCCTACTACCGGCTGTATGCCGGAATGATGGCGCACTGGGAAGCGTTGTACCCCGATCGCGTGCTGACCGTGGACCACGAACAGCTGGTCCGGGACGTGGACGCCGAGGGTCGGCGCCTGTACTTGCATTGCGGGCTGGCGTGGCAGGCCGATTACAGCCGCCTGACCGACCCTGGCCGGGAGATCCACAGCGCCAGCGCCAGCCAGGTGCGTCAGGGTATCCGGGAAGACTGGCTGGGCGTTGCCGACCATTACGCCGGGCCA
>JAWLFN010000273.1:0-3224 GCA_041685555.1 Gammaproteobacteria bacterium
TTCGGCATATTGATGTCGATCCACACCCATAAACGTCTGCTACAGAACTAGGTCGCCTCCAAGGCTGAAGAGGTTCCCCGGTGTTCAGTCGGCATTGCGGACCAGGGCCAACAGATCGGCGACATTACCGGGCGTGCGGACCTGTCGGCCATTGACGAACAGGGCAGGGGTGCCCCGGACACCGGCCCGGGTGCCGCCGCGCTGGTCACTGCGGACCTTCTGACGTAGCGCTTCATCCTCCATGTCCTGGTGCGCGCGGGCTACATCCAGTCCCAGCTGCTCGAGGTAGCCATCGAACTCATCGGTGATATTCCGCAGACCGGACCAGTAGGACTGATTGGCGAACAACAGGTCGTGCATATCCCAGAACTCGCCCTGCCGGCCGGCGGCCTCGGCGTACAGGGCAGCTTCCCAGGCGTGCGGGTGGGAGTCGGTGAGGGGGTAGTGACGGTATACCATGAGTACCTCCTCAGCAATCCGTGGCCAGGCGCGGTCTAGCAGCTCTGCCTCGGTGGCGCAGGCCGGACACTGGAAATCGGCGTAGACCATCAGGATGGTGCCTTCCGGGTTGCCACGGGCGTGGTCCGTTTCCGCCACCTGATCGGGTGGATAGGTCGTGCCCCGTGAGCTGATTCCGTACAGCACGGCGATCACCAGCAGTGGTATGCCGATCACGGCCAGCAGCCGCGTGGCGGTCTTCTGCAGCTTCGCCTTGCGGGCCGCGGCCTGCTGCTTCTGTTCACGGATCCGGCGTTGTTCCTCTTTTTTTCGGCTGCTCATGGTCAGTATGACTCCTCGGTGAATCGCTCCGGCAGGTCTCCGGTGTCTTGAACAATACTGGTGACCCGTCCCTGATGGAATCGGGTGATCAGAAGGTCTCCGCTCCGCAGCGTGGAACTGTCGCGGACCAGTTCTCCCCGCGCATCGGTGGTCAGGCTGTAGCCGCGGGCCAGCGTCTGCAGAGGACTGACTGCGTCCAGTGTCCGACTGAGTCGCTCCAGCCGGTGATGATGCTGTCGCAGTCTGTCGAGCATGGCACGCCGCAGCCGGCGCTCCAGCTGCCTGCGGTGTTCCTGCCGCTTTTGCAGTTGCAGACGCGGATCCTGCACCAGTAATCGACGGCGGCGGTGCTCCAGTGTGGTACGGGTTCGCTGCAGGCGCTGCTGCATGGCCCGGCGCAGACGCATGTCGACATTGTCCAGTCGCTGCGCCTGATCCTGCAGTCGTTGCCCCGGATGACGCAGGCGCCGGAGCAGTGTACGGACCTGTTCATGGCGCTGTCGGAGGAGTTGCTGCATGGTGGTGGCCAGTCGCTGCCCGGACTGCGTGAAGCGTTGCTGCAGGGCGGTGGTATCCGGACTCAACAGCTCCGCCGCGGCCGATGGAGTGGGCGCCCTGACGTCGGCGGCAAAATCGGCAATGCTGATATCGGTCTCGTGACCCACGGCGCTGACCACCGGTAATTCACTGGCGGCAATGGCCCTGGCCACCGACTCCTCGTTAAAGGCCTGCAGGTCCTCGAGTGAGCCTCCGCCCCGGCCCAGGATCACGGCGTCGAATGCCAGTTCATGGCGTCGCCGGTTGGCGATCCGCAGCGCGCGAATGATGGCGGGGGGGGCCTCGTCGCCCTGCACCGGCACTGGCAGCACCGTGATGCGCATCAACGGGAAGCGCCGCTGGAAAACCGTCAGCATGTCCTGCAGGGCGGCTCCCGTCCTTGAGGTGACGATGGCGACGTGACGGCAGCGGGCCGGCAGCGCTTTCTTGCGCTCGGCATCGAACAGGCCCTCGTCGCGCAGCCGTTGCTTCAGCGCCTCGAATGCCCGTTGCAGTGCGCCGGCCCCCGCCTCCTCCATGCGGTCCAGGATGAGCTGGTAGTCACCCCGGGCCTCGTACAGGCTGAGCCGGCCGCGTACCGTGACCAGCATGCCGTTGGCGGGGCGTACGCGCACCGCGCGGTTGTTGCCGCGGAACATGGCACAGCGGATCTGTGCCCGCTCATCCTTCAGGGTCAGGTACCAGTGCCCGGAGGCCGGCACGGCCAGGTTGGAGATTTCGCCTTCCACCACCACGGACGGAAATCCATCCTCCAGCAGTGAGCGCGCCATCCGGTTGAGGCTGCTTACCGTCAACACGGTTGGTGTGGTCACGGAGGATGATCCGGAAGGCATCAGGTGATCGACATTCATGGACCGGATCATACCCCAGCGGGACGGGCAGGCAAAGGGCTCAGGCCCGGTTCCGGTTTACTGGATTTCGGCGCGTCTGTATAATGCTGCTTTTGTGGATAGGTGAACATTATGTTGCGCATAGTCGAGGAAGCCCTGACATTCGATGATGTCCTTCTTCTCCCCGCCCACTCCATCGTTCTGCCCAGGGACGTCAGCCTCAAGACCCACCTCACCGAACAGATTGCGCTGAACATTCCCCTGATCTCTTCCGCCATGGACACCGTCACCGAGGCCCGTCTGGCAATCGCCATGGCCCAGGAAGGCGGGCTCGGCGTGATCCACAAGAGCATGAGCATCGAGCAGCAGGCCCGCGAAGTGCGGACCGTGAAAAAGTTCGAGAGTGGCGTGGTGAAGGATCCTATCACGATTTCCCCCGATGCCAGCATCGAGGAACTGATTGCGTTGATGCGCGAGAACAACATCTCCGGCATGCCTGTCGTCAACGGCGACCAGCTGGTGGGTATCGTGACCAGTCGCGATGTGCGTTTCGAGACCAACCTGGAGGCGGCGGTCGAAAGCATTATGACGCCCAAGCCGGAGCTGGTGACGGTCGGCGAGGACGCCGACAATGAAAAGATCAAGGCGCTGTTGCACCAGCATCGCATTGAAAAGATCCTGGTAGTCAATGATGCCTTCGAGCTGAAGGGATTGATCACGCTCAAGGATATCCGCAAGTCGGAAGATTTTCCCAACGCCGCCAAGGATTCGCTGGGACACCTGCGTGTGGCGGCGGCGGTGGGTACCGGCGCGGAAACGCCCGACCGGGTCGACGCATTGGTCGAGGCCGGTGTGGATGCCATCATCGTGGACACGGCGCATGGCCACTCAAAAGGGGTCATCGATCAGGTGCGCCGCATCAAGGGGCTGTATCCGGACCTGTCGGTGATCGGCGGCAACATTGCCACCGCCGAGGCGGCCCGGGCGCTGGCCGAGGCGGGCGCGGATGCGGTCAAGGTGGGCATCGGCCCCGGTTCCATCTGCACCACCCGGATC
>JAWLFN010000274.1:0-3219 GCA_041685555.1 Gammaproteobacteria bacterium
ATGGGTAGTCATGCCCGTTATTGTTGGTGCCGGTCAATATATGGGTAAGGTGCTGATTATTCAACAGCCAGTCGGAGTCATGACAAAATGTCACAGTCCGTGGGTTGTGGATCAACGGTGGGTGTCGGCGCGCGCGTCAGCGTGCAGAGGGGCGGGGTGCCGGATGGGGGCGGGGCCCGGGACGGGCGCAGCAATGTCCGCCCCGCAACATTTCTGCGTCCGTCACCGCCGCCGCTCCCCCGCCAAAGACCGGATCGAAGGGAAACCACACCGAAAAGAAATCAATTCTCCTCGGCCTCCGCCTCGATCCCCAGCTCCTTGATCTTGCGCGTCAGCGTGTTACGCCCCCAGCCCAGCAGGATGGCGGCGTCCCGACGTCGACCCAGAGTGTACTTGAGCGCCACCTCGATCATGGTCCGCTCGAAGGCCGGAGTAGCCTGGTCAAGGATGGATCGGTGCCCCAGATTGAGTTCCTGATTGGCCCACTGTTGTAGCAGATCGGTCCAGTTTTTACTGTCGGTGTTCTGGGCCGCGGATTCGAACAGCTCCGGAGGCAGGTCATCGATGCGGACTTCCCGGCTGGACGCCATGACCGTGATCCAGCGGCAGAAATTCTCCAGCTGTCTTACGTTGCCGGGCCAGCTGAGGCCGGTGATGTACTGCTCCGTTTCCTGCCGCAGCACCTTTGGCTCCACTTCCAGTTCTTCGGCCGCCTTGGCGAGAAAATGCCGGGCCAGTCGGGGGATGTCCTCGCGACGTTCTCGCAGTCGGGGTATATGAATGCGTATGACGTTGAGGCGATGGAACAGGTCTTCCCGGAACTGTTGCCTGGAGACCAGGTCCTCCAGATTCTGGTGGGTGGCGGCTATGATGCGGACATCGACTTTGATCGACGTGTGACCACCGACCCGGTAGAACTCACCATCGGACAACACGCGCAGCAGACGAGTCTGGGTCTCCAGTGGCATGTCACCGATTTCATCCAGGAAAAGTGTGCCGCCATTGGCCTGTTCGAAGCGGCCGGTGCGCTGACCGGTGGCGCCAGTGAAAGCGCCCTTTTCATGACCGAACAGTTCTGACTCAATAAGATCCTTGGGAATCGCCGCTACATTCAGGGCGATGAAAGGCTTCGTCCGGCGTGGGCTGTGCCGATGCAGGGCGTGAGCCACCAGTTCCTTGCCGGTACCGGACTCACCGTTGATCAGCACCGTAATATTGGATTGTGAGAGCCGGCCAATTGCGCGGAATACTTCCTGCATCGCGGGGGCTTCGCCGATGATCTCCTTGTCATCCTCCATGACCGGGCTGGGTGTCTCGGAATTCTGCTCCCTGGCATGCTCCAGGGCCCGGTGTGTCATGGCCACGGCATCGTCGATGTCGAAGGGTTTGGGCAGATACTCGAAGGCGCCGCGGCTGTAGGACGATACAGCACTGTCGAGGTCTGAATGTGCGGTCATGATGATGACTGGAAGTTGCGGATGGCGGTCATGCACCTCGCCCAGCAGTTCCAGCCCGTTGATACCGGGCATGCGGATATCGCTGATGATCACATCTGGGCGTTCACGCTCCAGGCGATGCAGCAGGTCGTTTCCTGTTTCGAAGCTCTGGGTCTGCAGTCCCTTCCGGTTCAGGGATTTTTCCAGCACCCACCGGATTGACTTGTCGTCATCGAGAATCCAGACAGAAGTATGTTTGTTCATGATGCTGTCACTCGTGTGTCGTGGTCTGCGTTGACCGGGATGATGATGGAAAAGCAGGTCCGTCCCGGTGCGCTCTTGCACTCAATGATGCCGTTGTGTTGGTTGATGATGGCATGGGCAATGGAAAGCCCCAGGCCGGTACCCTCGGCCCGGCCGCTGATCATCGGGTAGAAAAGGGTGTCCATCAGCTCCGGAGGAATGCCCGGGCCGTTGTCGATGATGTCGACGCGCGTGACCAGGCGATGGAACTTCGTGCCGATGGTGATATTGCGCATGACCCGCGACTTCAGTGTGATCAGTCCCGCGCACTGTCGCACTTGCGGGCTCTGCAATGATTCCACGGCATTGCTGACAATGTTCAGGACTGCCTGGATCAGTTGTTCAAAGTCGCCGTGGATGGGGGGTATGCTCGGGTCATAGTTGCGCGTGATGGTGATGCCCTGCTCTCCAATCTGTGCCTCGATCAGGTTGCGGACCCGCTCCAGTACTTCGTGGATGTTCAGGTTGTGCATCTCCGGCAGCTTGCCCGAGCCCATAAGGCGATCGACCAGCTTGCGGAGCCGGTCGGCTTCTTCGATGATCACGTTGGTATAGTCGGTCAGGTCGGTATCCGGCAATTCGCTTGCCAGCAGCTGTGCCGCGCCACGGATGCCGCCCAGTGGATTCTTGATCTCGTGTGCCAGTCCCCGCACCAGCTCGCGGGTGGTCTCATGGGTGCTGATCATCGCCTCTTCGCGGCTGATGCGTTCGGCGTGATTCATGCCCTGTATTTCCATCAGCAGACTGGCACCGGGTAAATCGGTCAACGGAGTGATGGTGTAATCGACGGTCAGCGATCTTCCATGAACGAGATGCAATTCGGTCTTGCGCTTGGTGAAACTGCTGCCGCTGTTCAGTGCGGCCCGGATGTCCTTGACGTCCTGCTCACCGTCTATGATCAGGTCACCGAGTGGCGCGCCCATGATCTGACGACCGCTGAGTGCCAGCAGGCTCTCCGCCGCCAGATTGATGTAACGCAGATGGAGATCATCATCGAGTGCGATAACACCGGTGGTAAGGTTATCGAGCAGGTGTTTCTGTAGGCTGTCCAGTGTCAATTTGGTGCCCGTCCGTCGATGGCTTTGATGGTGTCGGCACTATTCATGCAATAAGCGAACCAGATTCGGGCGGTGCTTCCCGCAGTGCGTTATTGCCGTGCACGCCGGGGTTTATGCCCACTGGCTGCGTGGTCCGTCGGAGTGCTTACCGGGGCACTATAGCATGTCGTGCACCAATGTGGTGCGGATCGGTGTTCGACGCTCCCGCCACCGGGGCTCGACCTCTCGTACGTTCAGTGACGCCAACACTACTGGTTGGTGGTCTGATTTGTGTTCGGGGAAAGCACAGGCGTTTTCTCGTACTCTGGCCCGGATGATCCAGCTGTCATGCAACTATGATTACCGCCGTTGAGTCCGGAAGAAGCCTGCTATATGGAGGGAACGGTAGAGCCCGGGCGGGGCGGGCAGTGCCGGGGTGGGAA
>JAWLFN010000052.1:0-13300 GCA_041685555.1 Gammaproteobacteria bacterium
GCCGAGACGAAGCTGTCGCCGGCGCCAACGTGGCTGACCACATCCACTTCCGGTGGCCGGGCGTGCAGACGCACGCCCTCACGGGTCGCCAGCAACGCGCCGGCCGGGCCCAGTGTCACGATCAACTGCTCAGCCATGCCGGCATCCACCAGTTCTCCCATCACTGACAGGCGGCTGGCGATATCACCATCGCCGGAGTAGCCCAGTTCCGCGAATTCCTCCCGATTGAGCTTGGCGAGGTGAACTCCGGCGTCCAGTGCCGGGGGCAATGCCGGTCCCGAAGTGTCCAGTATCACTTTCACGTCCCGTTGTTGCACGGTTCGGATGAGCCGCGCCAGATAGTCGTTGGGGATGCCGCCGGGCAGGCTGCCACTGATGACCAGGTAGCCCCCCGATGGCGTATGATCATCGACGGAGGACAGGCAGGTTTGCCATTCCGCATCCCGCAGGGTGGCGCCGGGAAAGACCAGATGAAACTGTCGCCCGGTGGTTTCTTCCGTCAACGCCAGGTTACGGGTCGTCTCGGCCTGTATGGATACCGGGACGCAGGGCAGTCTTTCTTCCTCAAGCAGATGCCGCAATTGCTGGCCATGGGAGCCGCCGGCAGGAAAGATTGCCAGCACATCCACTCCCATGCGGTGCAGATTTCGGGCCACGTTGATGCCGCCCCCGCCCGGTTCATGACCGTCAATGCGGCAACGGCTCTTGGCATCCTCGACCAGCTCGGCCGTGGTGGCGAACTGATCGACCGCCGGACTCATGGTCAGTGTCACTATCGTGCTGATGATTGCCCCCTTTCACTCACGCGTCATGGTTTCAGTGAATACATAGGATTGCGCGCCATGTCGGGCCAGGTCCTGCAGCAGGGCCAGCACCATGGCGGTGCCGGATTCCACGGCCGTGTTGTGCTGTCCGATCATCTCCCTGATCGCGGCGTCGGTGTCGTTCGAGATCAGCGGAGGCCGGTGTACCGGCTGGTTGCCATGAAACAGCTGGTGCCGCACTTCGTAGAGTTCATTGAAACAGTCGGCGGCATCGGGAATATCCCCCAGGATCATCCGCGCGTGCCGGTGCATGGGACCGGACGAGGCAGCGTGGCGGCAGTCCAGCAGCACTTCCAGCTGGTACAGCACCAGCAGCACGGTGCGGGCACTGTATTCATGCCGCTGCTCGGCCACTTTCAGCAGCGTGAACAGTACCTTGTTGATGTTCTTGATGGCTGTTCCGGTGTGACTGGTCTCGCATTGGTCCAGCCAGGACCAGACCGTGTCGAATTCCAGTGCGGTGCTGATCGGTGGCCATTCATCATAGCGGGCGGTTTTCAGCGCGCCATACAGGATTCTGGAGTCGAACTGCTGGGCCTCGAAACGGTGTGCGCCCGGACCGGTGAAATGGCTGCCAAGCAGCTGGATCGAACCGGGAACGGTCAGGTTGGCCGCCAACACCAGCTGCTGCAGAAACACGGTGGCCACGTGATATCCCTCTTCTTCATCCAGTGGGTCGCCGCCTTGCACCGTGATATCGAGCCCGCCAGCAATGCTCGCTTCCCCGTTTTCGGCGAATGCCTTCTGATGCGCCGAAAAGCTGCCGGACTCCGCACTGGCCGATTCCAGCGCCTGCAGCACGAGAGCGGCGTCCAGACTGATCCGGTAATCACCGTGGCGACCGCCGACACCGTCCTGCGCGGTGAACGCCCGGCCGTCAAAAAACCGATCGATGGTCTGCCACAGCGCAATGACAGTCCCGGTGTCACTCTTGTTGCCATGAGGAACCGCGTTGTCAATCCGCAGCCCGATAGTGACCGATGATGTCATATTCACTCCTTGCCTGTCCGTGAGTCGGTGCCGGGGCGGCGTGTCATGATGACATTATCACACACAATTCCGTTTTCCGGCATCGGCCGCGATGACATCGATGTCGCCAGGTTTTCCGCTCAGCGAGCCACCATCCCTCCGTCCACGGCCAATGCCTGACCGGTGATGAAGGAGGCGCCCGGCAGTGACAGCCAGACCGCTGTGTTTGCCACTTCCTCGGCCCGACCCATACGGTTCATGGGATGCAGTGCATCAAACTCTTTCTCGGTGTCGGGGTCATTGTGGGTGATGCGATGGATCATTTCCGTATCGATCGCCCCGGGACAGACTGCATTGACGCGGATGCCGGCGGTGGCATATTCCACGGCCGCCGTCCGGGTGAGCTGGATGACGCCGCCTTTGGAGGCGCAATAGGCGGGTAGCCCGGCAAATCCGACCAGGCCGGCGACCGAAGCCAGGTTGACAATGGAACCCGACTGCTGTTTCTCCATGATCTGCAGTTGCGCCTGCATGCAGAGGAACACACCCCTGAGATTCACGCTGATCACCTTGTCGAAATTGTCCAGTGTGGTTTCTGCCAGGGGGGCCTGCAGACCCTCGATACCGGCGTTGTTACAGGCGTGATCCAGTCGACCGAAGGTCTGCATCGCCGAATCGTGCAGCGCGGCGACGGCGTCCGCATCGCTGACATCAGTGCGCACGGCCAGGCATTGCCGGTCCTTGTCCCGGATCGTGCGCGACAGTTCCTGTAATCGTGACTCGTCAAGGTCGGCAATCACCAGGTCACAACCGGCATCAGCGAATGCCAGGGAGATGGCTTTTCCGATGCCAGCAGCGGCGCCGGTGACCAGGGCCACTGACGGGTGAGATGAGTTCATGGTGTAACCCTCCGTTCAGCATGTGTGATGGATTCACTGTACGAGCTTCATTGTGTACCGCAGTCTATGGTATAGGTATTGATCGGGAGCAACTACAGCGTTGATGGGTTCAGAAACGCTTGCAGTGAGTGTCAGTATGAGTCGTCGATCGTCGTGACCGGAATGATCCGGCTGTTCTGGGGAGTACCCTGCGCGCCGCTGCCTGCCGTGCGGGCGTTGCAGGATGAGCTTGGCCACTCTGAAGCCGCCGCGACCGGCGGGCTTGCGGTAGTTCCCGAATGTCATCTCCATCTGACACTACGTTATGTGGGGGCCGTCAACGAGCAGGATGTTCCGGCAATACGGGATGAGGTGCAACCGCTGGTCGCGGCTTGTCCGTCGATGCCGCTGGACCTGCGCGGAGTCGGCCGGTTTTCGCGGGCGCTCTGGGTGGGTGTCGACGCACCGCCTCCCCTGTATCACCTGGTCCGGCGGATCGATGCCGTGATCACGGAGGCCGGTTTTCCCGAGGATCCGAAACCCTTCCGTCCGCACGTGACCGTAGCCCGGATCCGAAGGGGCGTCACGATTCCGGCCAGGGAGTGGGAGGCGCGCCACGCGGGCCACCGTTTCGGCGTAATGCCCGTGGATACCGCGCATCTATACCGTTCCGATACCGGACCACAGGGTTCGGTCTATACGCCGGTCGCCTCGATTCCCTTGCGGCGGGGCTGAGCGCTTGCCATACTTTCCAGCCATGGTCATAACAATAATCAACATCATGCCGGGGTGATCCATATCATGTGCTGTCTGTCTGTCCTGCGCCGTATCGGTGGCGTCTGTGTGCTTGGGCTGTTGTCTTCCACCGTATATGCCCAGCCGGGCGAACACCCCGGCCGTTCTGTATACGAAACCTATTGCGCCGCCTGTCACGAGGGCGGTGATCCGCGCGCGGCCGCACTGGAGTCTCTGCGGTCCATGACCGTGGAGACGCTGGCCTACACGCTGACCTCCGGGGTGATGTCCGAGCAGGGCCAGCACCTGGAGGAGGACGAGTTGAGTGCCGTCATCGAGTACCTGGCGGCCACCGAGTATTCCGATGAATGGATAACGGCCAATCTCTGCGAGGCGGGGCAGCGACAAGTGGATTTCGGGGGCGCGGTGGTGCCCACGGCCGGGGTCGACCGGCAGTTTTCCCGTAACCTGTCGGCCGGGCAGGGTGGACTGTCGCGCGCCGAGCTGGGCGAGCTGGAGCTGGCCTGGGCACTGGGCTTCCCCGGCGTATCGGGGCTGCGCTCGGCGCCCGCCATTGCCGGCTCTACGCTGTTCTATCCCGTGGCCGTGACCGGGCAGGTGCTGGCGCTGGATGCGGCCACCGGCTGTGTCCGCTGGGCTCATGAGGCCGGTGCGCCGCTGCGCGCCTCGGCCACGCTGGCCGAACCGTTGGCGGACGGCACCCGGCCCCTGGTCGTCACCGATGAGTTCGCCCGTGTACATGCCCTGGACGCGGCCAGCGGCGAGAACCTGTGGACAGTCTCCGGTGCGGTGGATCCGGATGCGGCCACGCGCCTGACCGGGGCGCCGCTGTCGTACCGGGATCGCATCATCATCCCGGTGTCCGCTTCGGGTGTGGCCCGTGGCGCCTCGCCCGATCACGAGTGTTGTGACGGGCGTGGTGCGGTGCTCGCCCTGGACGCCGCCACTGGCAAGCGTGTGTGGACGTGGGTGACGATGCCGCCGGCCGAATACACCGGCGAGCGCAATTCGGCTGGAGCCAGACTGCGTGGTCCCTCCGGGGCGCCGATCTGGTCCAGTCCGAGTCTGGACGAGGAGCGTGGGCACCTGTACGTGACCACCGGCGAGAATACCTCCCTGCCGGCCACCGGCACCAGCAACGCCATTGTCGCCCTGGATATCGATACAGGGGAGCAGGAATGGATCTTCCAGGCCATTGCGGATGACGTCTGGAACATGGCCTGCACGGGCGGTGAGCCGGGTCCCAACTGCCCGTCCGCCGAGGACAGCATCCGCAAGGACTGGGATTTCGGTGGGGCGGCCATTCCCGTGACGCTGGCCGACGGCACCGACCTGTTGCTGGCGGGGCAGAAATCCGGCCACCTCTGGGCACTGGACCCCGATGACGGCTCCGTGGTCTGGCAGCAACGGGTTGGCGATGGCGGCGCGTTGGGGGGCAATCACTGGGGCATCGCCGTGGACGGCGAGCGCGCATTCCTGCCCATCAATGACCCGCATTATGCCAGCATGAGTGCGGACATGATCGATGCCGGCGTGTTCGCGTTCGACATGGCCACCGGAGAGCCCGTCTGGGAGTACCGCTCGGCACCGGCCTGTGGTGACGGCCGCCGGGGTCGGGTGGAGAGCTGTGAGGAGAAGTACGGATTCTCCGCCATGCCCCTGGTGATCGACGGCGCGCTGGTGGCGGGCAATATCGATGGCCGGCTGTTCGTTTTCGACGGCGACAATGGTGATATCCTGTTCGAGTTCGACACCTCGCGGGCCTTTGAGACGGTCAACGGTGTCGAGGCCCGCGGCGGCTCCATCGATGCGCATTCGGTGGCCGCCGGAGCCGGCATGCTGTTTGTCGGTTCAGGGTACGAGCGTTTCCGGCAGCAGCCGGGCAATGTGCTGCTCGCCTTCCGGCCGGCCGGCCGGGACTAGTACGGGAGCTCCTGTCGGATGGCGCACAGGGAATGACGTGGACCAGAAGGTCCGCCGGTGCCGTCCGGACCCCGGTCCTTTCGTCGGAGCAGCCCCGGTGCTATATTCAATGGACACACATCCACGCTGAAAGCCGGGAGATCACACCATGCACAGCATCATCCGCACGATCGCCACCCTGTCATTACCCTTGTTGGCCACGCATTCGCTGGCACAGGACGACGGAGACTGGATCACCCTGATCGAGGGTAATCAGGGACTGGACAATTTCAATCAGGTCGGGGAGGCCAACTGGCATTCGGCCAGTGATTTCGTTCATGTCAGCCAGGGCGAGGGTGTGGCCTACCTGGTCACGCCGGACAGTTACGATGATTTCGAGCTGCATGTGGAGTTCATGGCCAGTGAGGATGCCAACAGTGGCATTTACATGCGTTGTGAAGATGCTCAGAACATCACCGACCGTAGCTGCTATGAGGCCAATATCTTCGATCAGCGCCCGGATCCGTCCTATGGGACCGGGGCCATCGTACACGTGGCCGCGGTATCCGAGCCCTATCCGAAGGCCGCGGGTCAATGGAACACCTACGAGATCACGCTGCAGGGTGACCGGTTGCATGTGCTATTGAACGGCGAAGAGACGGTGGATGTGCAGGACAGTCAGTTCTCCGAGGGGCCGATCGCATTGCAGTGGGGCCGTGGAGATCTGCGCTTCCGCTCCTTCCGCATCCGGCCTCTGTAAGAGACACTGACAAGTTCCCTATGAAGTGAGGTGAACCATGAAGAGAATGACCCCTACAGGAAATCTGCGACCGATCGGACTGGCCCTGGTGGCTGTCTGCGCCAGCGGAGGCAGTGTGCTGGCCGCGCCGCAAGGCTGGTCGCCGCTGCTGGAGCCAGCGGAGCTGGCCGACATCCTGGATGCGTCCGGGGATGTGCGGGTGGTGCGCCTGACCGGTGAGTACGAGGCCGGACACATTCCGGGCGCGGTATCCATCCCGTACTCGGAATTTCGTGGACCACAGAGTAATCCGGGACAGCTGCCGGACCTGTCGGACCTGACTGAGGTGGTGCAGCAGGCCGGGATCGATGCCGATACCCCGGTGGTGCTGGTGCATGGAGGCAGCGGCGCGGTGGACATGGGTGCCGCCACGCGGGTGTACTGGACACTGCGATCCCTGGGTGTCGAGGACCTGGCCGTGCTCAATGGCGGTTTCAGTGCCTGGCAGAGCGCGCAGCTGCCGGTCAGCACGGATGAGGTGACCGTCCCGGCTTCCGGATATGAACCCCGGTGGAACGATCAATGGCGGGTGACCACCGCGGAACTGGAGGGCATCGTCGATGACGGGGCCTCTGTACGGCTGGTGGACGCGCGTCCCGAGGCGTTTTTCCAGGGGCAGCAAGCCTCGGCGGCTCGTGCCGGCACCATTCCCGGGTCGGAAAACCTGAGCTTCACCGGCTGGTTTGACGGCAGTCGTATGAAGAGCGAGGAAGAGCTGAACGCCATGCTGTCCAGCGATGGCGATGCCAGCGATGGTGCGGTCACCTTCTGCAATACCGGCCATCTTGGGTCGATCAACTGGTTTGTCATGAACGAGCTGGGCGGCCTGGAAGGTACCCGCTTGTATGCCGAGAGCGTCACTGAATGGGCGCAGGCCCCTGAACGTCCCATGGAGAATGAGCCCCGGGACGGTCAGTGATGGTGGAGACTGTGCAGCCACTGGAGGTGGCCCGGGTATACCAACACTGTGCAGTGGACCGGCTCGATTTCGAGACCACCGATGACCTGGAGCCGCTGGACCTGCTGTCGGCCCACCAGCGCGCCGCCGATTCGCTGCGCTTTGGTACCGGTATCCGCAGTCCCGGCTATAACCTGTTCGTGCTGGGCGAAGGGGGTGCCGGCAAGCATCAGATGGTCAGTCGTTTCCTGCAGGGGCGGGCGGAATACGCCCGCACGCCGTCGGACTGGGTCTATGTCTATAATTTCGATGAACCGGCCCGGCCACGCTGTCTGGAGTTGCCGGCGGGTGTCGGACGCCGTTTCCGAGAGGACATGAACGGTCTGATCGAGGACCTGCGCACGGCCATACCGGCGCTGTTTGAAAGCGAAGAATACCAGGGTCGATTGCAGGAGCTGGAGCAGACTGCGCGGCAGGAGCAACAGGCCGGTATAGAAGAGGTCCGGAAAGCGGCGGAACGGCAGGATATCGTGCTGTTGACCACCCCGTCCGGGTTCTCTTTTGCGCCGTCGAAAGACGGCGAGATCATGGAGCCGGAGACCTTCAACCAGCTCCCGGAGGAGGAGCGCAGGCGCATCGAGCAGGTGGTCGAGAAACTGCAGGAGCAGTTACAGCAGGCCCTGCAGAAGATGCCGCGTCTGATGAAGTCGTTCCGGCAACAGGTGACGGCGCTGAATGAGGAGATGCTGGTTGCCGCCATCGATGGACCGCTGGGAGAGCTGACCCGGGCTCACGAACAGCACAGCGGTATTCGCGGACATCTGGAAGCGGTCCGCAAGCATATTGTCGAGCACGTCAACGTATTCCAGGAGGAGCAGCCGGAAATACCGCCCGAGGTGATTTTCCGGCGTTGTCAGGTCAATCTGCTGGTGGATAACAGCGCTGCCGAGGGCGCGCCGGTCATCTATCAGGATCTGCCCACGCATCAGCATCTGGTCGGACGCATTGAGCATCATGTTCGCGATGGTGCGCTGCTGACCGACTTTTCCCTGATCAGGCCGGGCGCCCTGCACCGTGCCAATGGTGGTTATCTGTTGCTCGATGCCCGCAGTGTCCTGATGCAGCCGGGCGCCTGGGATACACTGAAACGCAATCTGCGGGCCGGTGAGATACGCACAGAGTCGCTGGAGCAGGCCTATGGACTGATCAGCACGGTCAGTCTGGAGCCGGAGCCCGTGTCCCTGGATGTGAAGATCGTGCTGATGGGGGACCGGATGCTGTATTACCTGCTCAGCGCCCACGACCCCGATTTTGCTGATCTGTTCAAGGTGCAGGTGGATCTGGAGGACTCGCTGCAGCGCAGCGAGGACAATCTGTTGTTGTTCGCCCGCATGATCGCCACGCTGGCGAAGGAGGCCGGGACCCGGCCTCTGGATCCGCAGGGTGTGGCCACGGTCATCGAGCAGGCGAGCCGGCAGGCGCAGGACCAGGAGCGTCTCGATGCCAGTACTCGACAATTGGGTGACCTGCTGCGCGAGGCAGAATACTGGGCGGCCACCGACAATGCCTCCATAATCAGTCGCTGCCACCTGGAGCGCGCGGTGCGGGAACAGACCTACCGGGCCGAACGCTATCGGGAGCAGAGTCTGGAGCAGATCCGGCGTGGCACCGTGATGATCGCCACCACGGGCACGGCGGTGGCACGGATCAATGGACTGTCGGTGTTGCAGTTGGGCCATTTTGCTTTCGGCCGGCCGACCCGGATCTCGGCCACGGCCCGTCCCGGCCGCGGCCAGGTGGTGGATATTGAGCGGGAAGCGAAGATGGGCGGACCGATCCACTCCAAGGCCGTGATGATCCTGACCCGCTTCCTGGCCAGCCATTATGCGCCGGATAGCGAATTGTCACTGTCAGCGAGTCTGGCGTTCGAGCAATCCTATGGCGGCATCGAAGGGGATTCGGCTTCGGTGGCCGAGGTCTGTGCGCTGATTTCCGCCATTGGCCGCGTGCCGCTGCGACAGGATCTGGCCGTGACCGGATCGATCAATCAGCACGGTGAAGTGCAGGCGGTAGGGGGCGTCAACGAGAAAATCGAAGGGTTCTTCCGGGTCTGCCGCGCGGCCGGCCCACTGTCCGGCCAGGGGGTGTTGTTGCCGGCGAGTAATGTCGAGCACCTCATGTTGCCTTCCTGGATCCGCCAGGCGGTCGAGGACGGTTCGTTCCAGGTCTACCCGGTGGCGACCGTGGATGAGGCATTGGCTCTGCTGACCGGACGCGAGGTCGGAAAGGCGGACCACGACGGTCGGTTCCCGGAAGACTCGGTGCACGCCCAGGTGGCCGGGCGTCTGAAGCGTTTCAGACGGGTTGTCCGGGCAGGGCGACGCGACGCATCACCGGAGTCGGATGATGACCAGCCCTGAGCCGGCTGCCCGCCAGAGCGGTAAGCGTCGTGTGGTGGTATTGCTGGATGCGTCCCGGCAGGGGCGCATGACACTGGAGGCCGCACTGGATCTGGCGGCGTGGCACCGACTCCCGTTGCTGGCGCTGTTTGTCAGGGAGGAGTCGTTGTTGCGCGGCGCTGCCTATGCTTTCACCATGGAGTATGGTGCAGTGACCGGGCAGGGTAGACGGGTCGACGCGGTGCGGCTGCAGGCCCGTTTCAAGGCTCAGGAGAGCCGATTCCGGATGACCCTGGACAGGGCCGCCGGTGCGCGCGGACTGTCGTGTTCTCTGCTGGTCCGGAGCGGTGATGTGGTGCGCGAAGCACTGGCATTGCTTCAATCCGATGACCTGTTGGTGATGGGCAAGTGTGTGGCGCCGGGGCTCCTCAATGGTCGCCTTGGTGGTTCCTGCCGGGCCCTGATCCATGCATCACCGGTACCGTTACTGCTCTGGGAGCAGCCAGTGCGCGCGGCGGGGCCGGTGATGCTGTCACTGTCGGGCACCGATTCAAACGCGGCATGGCGCATGCAGTCCGTACTGGACTGGTTCCAGTCCACTGGCCAGCATGGTGTGGTGCAGCGGCTCAATGCCGGCACACCGGCGTATCAGCGGCTGCGCGCCGCACAATACTCCGGCGGGCTACTGGTACTGTCACAGTCCTTGGCCAACGATCCGGATCAGCTCGCTGCCATCCGCCTGCCGATACTGGTATGGCCGGACTGAATGACGGTCGCGACCGGCCCTTTTCTGATCAGGCCACCCTACAACGGTTGCGGCCTTCCGATTTGGCCTGGTACAGGGCCTGATCAGCGCGTCTGTAGGCCGTCGCGAAAGTTTCTTCCCGGCTTACGTCAATCTGGCTGATACCACCGCTGATGGTCAGGGGCAGTTGTCCCTCTCCATGCCGGAAGCGGTGTTGCTGGATGCATGCGCGCAGCCCTTCAGCGACTCCGAGGGCGCGGGTGTCATCGGTATTGTGCAATAGTACGATGAACTCCTCGCCACCCCAGCGCGCCACGGCATCCGCTTCGCGCAGGTGGCTTTTAAGGAAACGGGCAAAATCTTTCAGCAAACCATCCCCGATGGGATGGCCATGTTCGTCATTGATTTCCTTGAAATGGTCGATGTCGATCAGCAGTAGGCAGGAGGGCTGACCGTCACGCTTCATCTGAATGATCTCTTTCTCCACGGTATCCAGGAACGCTCGACGGTTGGGCAGCCCCGTCAGGGTATCCCGGGTGGCGAGAGCTTCCAGTCTCCGGTTGGATGCCGTGAGTGCATCGCGTTGCTCGGCGATCATGCGGTCAAGCTCTGTCCGGATCACCGCATTGCGCCATAGAATGAGTGACAGGCCCATGGCGATGCCCACCGCGGTGAAGCCGTTGACCCGGTTGGACAGGAGGATGGCCGGATCCGATTGTGTCAGACCGAGCAGCCAGGTGAACAGCAGATAAGCCGTGACATAGACTGCCAGGGCCTGCAGTGGTGGCAGCAAAAGAAAGGCGCCTGCCACTGTGCAGACCACCAGGAAAGGTGTGATGGCCGGCGTCACCCACTGGTCAATGGCAACCACTACGGCGGCAGCGGCCAGAAAAACCGCCAGTGTGATCCATTGGGTCGCCAGCCTTGCCCGTGTAAGGTGTTGTTCTGGATATCGGGTCAGGCGGAAACTGACCAGGGCGAGCAGGGTCATGTATAACGTCATGACCGTGTGAAAAACAATGATTCCGATGCGCCAGTCATGTTCTGCCGCGGTCTCTGGCTCATAGCCCAGGAACAGCAGCACATGGAACAGGTGCACCGGGACAGATACGGACCCGATCCAGAACAGTCGCTCCACGTTGGTCGCCACCATCCGGCGCCGGAATGCCTTCGCCTGGTCAGGTGGCGGCCTCAAGTGGTAACGGGATAGCAGTCGGGAGAAGCTCATGAATTCTGGACTGCAGCCATTATTATCAGCCCGTGCAATGCGGCTGTGAACGTGCAGAGAGAGTATATTGGAGGGTGCATCCACTTTCCTTCAGAATTTTGGTCAAGCATACTGTGCTCCGCTTCTCCGGGTAAACCCCGGCTGATGTCGCAGTGACCGGTCCCCATTCAAAAAGGTTGTCGTTTGCACATGGATACCCGCAGTCAACTGGCCATTGTATTTCTGGTCCTGATGGTGATGGCCTCGGTCTGGTGGCTGTTTCTGCGCCCCGCGCGCCGGCGCCGGGAGTTGGATCGACAGCCGTTCCCGGAATCCTGGCTGGCGATACTGCGACGAACGCTACCGTGGTACGATCGGATGAGTTACGGGGATCAGCGGAATCTGCAGAATCTGATCAAACGATTCCTGGACACCAAGATCTTCGTGCCCTGTGCCGGACAGCCAGTGACGGACGCGGTCAGAATCAGCATAGCGGCCCAGGCCTGCCTGCTGTTATTGCATCGTCCGGGCACCGAGTACGGTAGTCTGGGGTATATTCTGGTCTATCCCGCTGAGTTCCGGGTGGCTCGGCCGGTGCAGGATGAGGTTGGGCTGGTCTCACATGAAGACAGTGTGCTTGCGGGTGAGTCCTGGGACAGCGGGCGCATCGTGCTGTCCTGGGACAACGTGCTGCAGGGATCGGCTGACCTGGGGGATGGTCACAATGTGGTGCTCCACGAGTTTGCTCATCAGCTCGACCAGGAGAGCGGCAGTGCCAACGGTGCTCCTGTTCTGGATTCCGCCGAGGCGTATGAAGCATGGTCGGCTGTCATGTCACGGGAGTTTGACCGGTTGCAACGGGCCGCGCAGGCAGGCCTGCCGACGTTGTTCGACTACTACGGGGCAACCGATCCGGCCGAGTTCTTCGCCGTCGCCACCGAAGTTTTCTACGAACAGCCTGCCATGATGGCGCAGACGCATCCGGATGTGTTCGAACAGCTACGCCATCATTACGGGGTAGACCCGCGAGAATGGCACTAGTGGCGCGGCCCTTCGGGAGTATTTGTACGAACGCAATCCATCGTTGCGATCCTTGCCAAGGGAACCACCCTTGCCTGCGGATCGCGCCTCGACTTGCGTTCGTACAAATGCTCTGAACATTACCTTATTTCCCGTATGGCCCACTAGCGTAACACGCAGATCACAGCCCAGTCGGCAATCAGTGCGGGTTTCTCCTCATTCTCCACTTCAATGGTCACCTGGTGGCGCAACAGGACTTCATCCTGGCTCCGTTCCTCGGCACTGAGCAGGGTGAAGCGTGCTCGGATGCGTCTGCCGATCCGTACGGGATGGGTAAAGCGCAGGCGATCCATGCCGTAAATGACCTTGCTGCGCGTGCCGCGGATTTTCAGTGAGCCCTGGGACGAGAACATGGGTAGCAGGGACAGGAGCAACAGGCCGTGGGCGATGGTGCCTCCATAGCAGCTTTCCTGGATGGCCCGGTCCTGGTCAATATGCAGGAACTGATAGTCACCCGTGGCATCGGCAAAGCGGTTGACCTGGTCCTGGGTGATCGGAAACCAGTTCGTGACGCCGACTTCCTGTCCAACCCGGAGACGCGCCTCGTTCAGCGTGACCACGGGGGGAGCCTGGTCGCCCTGGGCCAGTATGGAGCGGTGCAGTACATAGTTCTTGATCTGCGTGGCCGGGGGAATACGTGCGGAATCACGAAGATGGGAATACAGTGCGTCGAGGTAGCTGGGCGACTGCATGGCAGTGGCATCCTTTTCTGTTGTTGTCACCATCCCCGGGGTGTCAAGCGATCACTTCCGACGATAGGTGCTATTTATGAGGACCATCATTGACGACCTGTCAATTATGCGCGGTTTCCTTGATGCAGGTCAATATCGCGATAGCGGGGCA
>JAWLFN010000275.1:0-3192 GCA_041685555.1 Gammaproteobacteria bacterium
TTGGCCTTGTTTGCCCTTTCCGCTTCCTCGGTCGCGGCGATCAGAGACTCTCTGATCTGGACTTCACTGGTAATATCCTGAACAGTGCCGGTCAGTCGGACCAGCTTGCCGTTATCATCGGTTTCAGCCTGGGCCAGTTCGTGCACATGTCGAACGGAACCGTCCTTGCGAATAATGCGGTGAACCACATCATGATGGCCGGTCTCTGTGGCCTGTTTTTCACTGGCATGAACCTTGTCGAGGTCATCGGGATGTACGAAAGAATGAAAAGCCTCAACGCTGGGGACGAAGCTGCCCGGCTCGTAACCGAAGATGCGATAGATTTCATCGGACCATATTAAATCACCCGTCACCAGATCCGCGCTCCAGTTGCCCAGCGATGCCAGGGCTTGTGCTTCCACCAGCTGGTGTTCCCGTTCGGCCAGAACCATTTCGGCGCGCTTGCGATCGTCGATGTCCTGCACCACGCCGATCATCTGCAGCGGCTTGCCCTCGGCATCGCGCACCACCGCGCCGCGTTCCAGTAGCCAGCGTTCTGTGCCGTCGGGCCAGATCACGCGGTGTTCGATGTCGTAGGGTTTGTCGTACTCAATACAGGCGCTGACCGCCCCGGTCACTGCCTGACGATCGTCCGGATGTACGGCAGCCAGGAAATTATCGTAGGACGTTTCCAGATCCCCCTCGGGGTAACCGAACAGCGGCGCGATGCGCTCGGTCCAGAACAGATCGCCGGTGACAATATTCCACTCCCAGGTGCCGATATTGGCGTAGATCTGACCACGGCGCAGGCGTTCCCTGGCCGAGTCCGCGGCCTGCTCGGCCAGCTTGCGCTCGGTGATATTGACGTGACTTATCACAACGCCACCGCCGCCCGACAATGGCATTACCGTCATTTCGAACCAGCGGGGCTTGTCCGGGGAGGGACAGGGATATTCGTGCCGGAAACTGGGGACCTGTCCGCTCATAACTGCATTGATACCGGTCGTCGCCACATCCTCAACGTCGTGGCTATCCGACGCGGCAGGCTGGCGGCAGACGGCCAGATAATTGGTGCCGATATCGGTGTTCGGGACCGGAGCGCCGGCCTGTTCGGCGTTCTGAATCGCAAAGCGTCGCCAGGGTTCATTAACCGCCACGATAATGCCGTCGCGGTTCAGTACCGCGATGTTTGCGGATACCGAATCCAGCACGTCCTGCGTGAAGCGGTGCTGTCGTTGAACTTCTCGCTCGCTCGCTGCACGCAGCAGTGCGCTGCCCATCTGGCCGGCCAGCAGACGCAGCAGATCGAGTGCCGGGGCGTCCCAGTCACGGGCCATGCTGACCTGATCGAAGCCGATAAAGCCCTGGGTTACGTCGCCCCGCCGGATGGGGAAGCCACACAGGGCGCGGATGTCCAGAGACTGGAACATTGTCTTCTCCGCCGCGGCTTCGGATGGCAGCGCGGCCACGTCGGAAACGATGACCGGCTGGTTGCCGAGAATCTGCGCCCACCACCAGGGGGCAGACTCCACGGGAATATCCTGCAAAATGTCTTTCTGCGGGGCGATGCCGGGGGCGGACCATTCGTGGCTGTTGCTCATGCGTGTGGCGTTGTCGTTGAGCAGGAACAGGTAGGCGCGGTCGACGCCCAGATGCTCGCCCGCCTGGCGCAGGGCCTGTTCGATGGCGGCGTCCATGGTTTCAGCATCCGCTGCCAGCAATCCGGCTGCAGCCTTACCCACCACGCCTCTCATGGCATTTTGCGCGCGCTGCAGGGCTTCGGCGGCCTTGACGTGAGTAATATCAGTACGTATGGAGACGTACTGATAAGGTTTGCCCCTTTCATCCAGAAAAGGGGTAATGGTCGAGGCTACCCAGTACAGCTTGCCGTCCTTGCGTCGGTTACAGATATCGCCCTGCCATACCTCGCCCCGGGCAATCGTGCGCCACAGGTCACGATAGAACTCAGGCGGATGTTCGTCGGACTTCACAACGTGATGGTTTTGCCCGAGCAGTTCCTCGGGGCGGTAGCCACTGATCGCGCAAAACTGGTCATTGACCCGAATAATCTCCCCTTTGGCGTTGGTTACACTGACGATGGCGTGGTGGTCCAGGGCACGGTGTTCGCGTTCGCGCTCATAGAGGGAAATTTCCAGGCGCCGCTGGATAGCCCGGTTTTGCCGGGCACGCCGGGCGCGGGAACTGACGGCCGAAACAAAGTGTTCGGGATCAATCGGTTTGACCAGAAAATCATCCCCGCCCAGGCTCAACGCCCGCAACTGGCGACTCAGATCCTTCTCCGAGGAGAGAAACAAAATGGGGGTCTGCAGCAGTGCATCACGTTCGCGAATGACCGCGGCCAGTTCCGGTCCCGAGGCATGGGGCATGTAGACATCCAGGACAATCACATCAGGCACAAAGTCATTCAGGACATCCAGGACCTGCAGGGGATTGGACAGTGAACGCACGTCCATTCCGGCACTGGTCAGGACCCCGGTTTCGGCCTCCAGCATGATCTCGTCATCATCGACCATTAAGACACGGAATTTTTCCGATGGCTGACGGCCTGTGACCGCATCCAGGATATCAATCAGAGCCGACATATCGTAAGGTTTGGACAGGTAACGACAGGCCCCGGCGCGAAAGGCTTCCAGCCGCGCCTCCAGATCGTCACGCACCGAGGCCACGATCACCGGTAGCCGGGATTCAGATGTCACACCCAGTTCGGCGATGAGTTCCGTGCCGCCATCCTTGTTGTCGGGAAAGATAAGATCCATCACCACCGCGGCCGGCGGTTCATCCGCATCGTCTTTGGGCCGATCGCGAAACGCCCGGGGCGAGCTGAACCGTTCAGTGCGAAAGCCTTCTTCCCGCAGTCGTTCTTCAAGCTGCCTGGCCTGTTCCGGGTCATCCTCGACAATGTGGATAAGGGGAACGGAATTATTGCGTGTCGGGTAAGTCGGGGCACGCAGAATATCGCCCCCGGATTTTTTCACGATCGCCACCAGATCCGACAGACGCTCGATTGCAGTGTCAATGCTCGTCCATTGCTGTTCAGTGGGCGTGGTGTGCTGAAAATCGGCCAGTTGCGCCTCCACGCTCTGCGCGGCATGAGCGAGAGACATCAGACCATACGTCCCGGCAGCCCCGTGGAGGTTGTGGACGAGTATATGCAGTTCGGCGCATCCCGGGGATGCGTCCGGGTCAGTTTTC
>JAWLFN010000053.1:0-13252 GCA_041685555.1 Gammaproteobacteria bacterium
GCTGTGGCCGCAATGTGGACAGGCGAAACGCGATGAGAACAGCAGGGGATCCATTTCATCGTCAGCGTCCAGGCTGTCCACCATGGCAATGCCGTCACTGAGTTGTACCGCCGTCTCCAGACTCTCCGCCAGACGCTGCTGGATGTCGGGGCGGACCCGCAGGCGATCGACGACGACTTCAATGGTGTGTTTGCGATTGCGGTCCAGTGCAGGGCGATCATCCAGATCGGTCACCACGCCGTCGATACGGGCGCGGATGTAACCCTGGCCTCGCAGGCCCTCCAGGGCATGCACGTGTTCACCTTTTCGGTCGCGCACGATGGGAGCCAGCACCATGATGCGTTGCGCTTCCGGCAGGGTCAGCACCTGGTCGACCATCTGGCTTATGGTCTGGGCCTGCAGCTTCTGGTGGTGGATCGGGCAGAATGGTTCACCGGCGCGGGCATAGAGCAGTCGCAGGTGATCGTGGATTTCGGTGATGGTGCCGACCGTGGAGCGCGGATTGTGTGAGGTCGATTTCTGTTCGATGGAAATGGCCGGGGACAGGCCCGCAACATGGTCGATATCCGGCTTGTCCATCATGGACAGGAACTGTCTGGCGTAGGTGGAAAGCGATTCGACGTAACGGCGCTGGCCTTCCGCGTACAGCGTGTCGAAGGCCAGCGAGGATTTGCCTGAACCGGAAATGCCGGTGACCACGACCAGGCGGTTACGGGGAATACGCAGGTCCAGGTTCTTCAGGTTGTGTGTACGTACGCCGCGGAGTTCTATCCAGTCCATGCAGATTCCGGCTCTCCAATCAAACGGACCATTATGAGTAAAAGTGCTGCGCTTGGCAAAGACACCCGGTATCCGCAATGTGGGCATGGTCGGCGTGATCCGGGATTTCGTGCTATGCTAGATCGTGAACACACCGACAGGACAGCGGAGGATCAAGGTGGCAAGTCGCGGCGTGAATAAAGTGATTCTGATAGGAAATGCGGGCAGGGATCCGGAAACCCGGTACATGCCCAGCGGCAGCCCGGTATGCAATCTGCCGGTGGCCACCAGCGAGGTCTGGAAGGACAAGAATACCGGCCAGCAGCAGGAACGGACGGAATGGCATCGGGTGGTGTTTTTCAATCGGCTGGCGGAAATCGTCAACGAGTACATCCGGAAGGGCTCAAAGCTTTATATTGAGGGCAGTCTCCGGACCCGTTCCTGGGAGCAGGATGGAGTGACCCGGTACTCCACCGAAGTCATCGCCAGCGAGATGCAGATGCTGGATTCCCGGGGAGGTCAGGGTGGCAGCGGAGGCTCACAGGAAGCACCCGCCTGGGGCCAGTCCGGATTCGGTGGTGGCCAGGCGGCCGCTGGCGCCGCAGCGGCTGGCAGCCAGGGCGGGCAAACGTCCCAGGGCAATCAGCCCGCACAGGGTGCACCGCGGGATGGCGGCTTCAATGATGATTTCGACGACGATATTCCGTTCTGATTGACGGTACATGATCCGCAGCGGTCCGTATCGGAAAAACAGAGAGGTATGAGGTAAAAAGGGAACGCGCAGGCAGTGAAATTACTTGTGGTCGGGGCCGAAAGCGCAGTGGGCCGGGAGCTGGTCAGGCAGTCGCGGCAACGGGGTTTTGATATTGTGGCGCCGCCTGCCGGTGACATCGATAGCCAGGATTCCCTGGGTATTGCCCGCGCGGTCACACGCAGCAACCCGGACCAGGTGATCAATCTGACCGCCTTCGGCGCCGGCAGTCAGCAGGCCATCCAGGAGGCCGAGCTTCATCCGGAGCGGTGTCAGGCACTTCATCTGGCTTTACCTTCGGCGCTGGCCCAGGTCTGTGATCACCTTCATGTGCCAATGCTGCAGCTTTCCACGGCATGGGTTTTTTCGGGCACGAAGAAACTGCCCTACAGTGAGCAGGACCGACCGGAACCGGCCGGTGTCTACGGCCAGACAGCGCTGGCTGGCGAGCAGGCCGTGGCCGGCACGGCCTCACGGCACGTGATTCTGCGCGGAGGCTGGCTGTTCGGGTCGGGGCAGGATGAGTGTCTGAGAAGCTGGCTGACGGAAGTGATGGAAAACGACGGTGCTCTGCGTGCTGTGCGACGCAAGTTCAATCCCACGCCCGTGGAAGATCTGGCCCGGGTGCTGGTCGCGATTGTGCTGCAGGTCGATTGCGATGCCAATGTCTGGGGCACCTATCACTATGGCAGTGTCGAAAGTCGCAGCGAAAGCGAGTTCATCCGTGAGTTCATCCGATACGCAGCCCGGTTTGACGAGTCCATCTATGCGTTGCTCGATCATCTTTCCGTGACCGCAACCAGGCCGGTTGCGCCGGAAGTGGCCAATACCACGCTGGCCTGCAAGAAAATTTTTGATACATTCGGTATAAAGCAACGAAGCTGGCACGGGCAGCTGGAGAATCTGGTGAAAAGCTACTTTCACAGAGGCCGTTGAATGACGGAGAGTGATTTCAGGCCGACCGCTCGGCTGATGGCTGTTGACGAGGCCCTGCAACAGATACGGGCCAAGCTGAGCTGCACCGCGGCGGCTGAGTCGGTGCTTCTTCGAGAGGCTGCCGGACGGATTCTTTACTCGGATCATCATGCCACGATGGACGTGCCACCGTTCGCGAACAGTGCCATGGACGGTTATGCCATCCGATTTGATGACCTCGAGCAGGGGCAGCGCATTTTCCCCATCAGTGGCCGTGTGCCGGCGGGGCATGATCCGGGCCCGCTCGCCCCGGGCACAGCAGTAAGGATTTTCACCGGAGCCCCGATGCCGTCCGGTGCCGACACCGTCGTCATACAGGAGAACTGTCGCACCGATGCCGGCGCATCGACGGTGACGGTCGTTGCGGATCCATCGGTCGGGGAAAATGTCCGGGCCGCTGGCAACGACATCCACGCCGGCGAACGACTGCTGTCTGCCGGAAAGCGGCTTACGGCGGCCGATGTCGGGACACTGGCTGCCTGTGGCGTGGCTCGTGTCACGGTCCGTGCCAGGTTGAAAGTGACCGTGCTGCCCACCGGCAACGAGCTGGTGTCTCCGGGGCAGCCGTTAAGACCGGGGCAGATCCACAACAGCAATGCTTTCGTGCTGCCCGCGCTGCTTGAGCAGCTCGGCATGGAGGTGGAGGGGGACGGCAAGCCGTTGCCCGATGACCTTTCCAGTACCCGTCAGGCGCTGCTGCGGGCCGCCAGTCGGGCTGATGCGGTGTTGACCTGTGGTGGTGTCTCGGCCGGCGAGGAAGATCATGTGCGTACTGCCTTGCAGGAAGTGGGAGAGCTGACACTCTGGAAGATTGCTGTCAAGCCCGGCAAGCCTTTTGCGTTCGGCCGGGTCGGTCCAACACCGATGTTCGGTCTGCCCGGCAACCCGGTCTCCGCGTTCATCACTTTCCTGTTGCTGGTCCGTCCCGCCTTATTGAAGTTGGCGGGTGCTTCGGACACCGGCTTTGTGTCGTACCGCTTGCCAGCCGGTTTCGAGCGTGGCCGTTCCGGAGAGCGGCAGGAATATCTGCGCGTTCAGGTCCGCGATGCTGACAGCCGCACCGGTCAACAACTGGTCCCGATGTCAGAGCAATCCTCCGGGGTTCTGACCTCGGTCAGCCGTGCCAGCGGCGTGGCAGTGATCCCGCCATTCACTGAAGTCCGTGAAGAGGATATATTGCGGTTTATACCCTTTGGCGAGTGGTGCGGCTGAATGAACGTGGCAAACCAGAATCAGGCGGTTGGCACCGGCGCGAATCCGCACTCATCGCGGCATTCCCTGCTGTTCATCACGGTCTTTCTTGTGGCCTGCCAGGTGCCGGAAAGCGAACCGATCCTGGTGCAGACCCTGCCAGTTGAATCGCGATCGGTGCAGGTCGCCGAGCCGGATGCGATGGACGAGGCCCGCCAGGAGCGGCACCGTCGCCGCATCGCGGACTGGTTGTATGAAGGATTGCGGGCCATGCGCGAGGATCGCCTGATGACGCCTGCTGAAAATAGCGCTCATGCCTGGTTCAGTCGGGTTCTGGCGCTGGAGCCGGATAATGCGCTGGCGCTGGAAGGGCTGCGGGATATCGCGGCGCGGTATGTGGAGCTGGCGGAACTGGCGGCCCGACAGGGACAATTTGATAACGCAGAAAGGTTTCTCTACCGTGCCGGACGCGTGCAGCCGGACCATCCCGGTATCGAAGCAGGTCGTCAGCGAGTGCAGTTGGAGCGTGAACGCACGCACAGTGTGTATACGCTGGATGTGAACATGGTGGCTCGTCGGGACAGGGATGGAATCACCGATCGGCTCAGAGAGCCACTCAGACTGCTGTCGGATCGCCCGGATTCACTGTATTTGCTGATTACCGCGCCGGATGATGAGCAGGGGCGCTGGATTTACGGAGTGCTGCGGGAGCAGCTTGAGGTGCGACGTTTGCCCGGAGACATCGAGATCGGGGGACAGCCATCGGTGCGACTCGTCAACCGCGGTTGAGACGATCTGACGCATTGGATGGCTCTGGCAGATGGTGTACCCTTTATGCGTTCCACACTACCCCTCTTTTCAATCAATTCAGGACAGGAGTCTCTCAATGGAAATCAAGCAGGTTGCGGATGGCTTTGCCGTATCACCGCAGGTCACGGCCGAGGATGTAAAGGCACTGGCCGACGAGGGTTTCCGGTCCCTGTTGTGTAACCGTCCCGACGGTGAGGCTCCGGATCAACCCACAGTCGCGGAGATCCAGGCAGCGGCCGAGCAGCACGGCGTCTCATTCCGCCATGTGCCGGTGATCTCGGGTCAACTGACGCCGGCCGACATCGCGGCATTCAGCAGCGCCCTGGACGAAATGGACAAGCCCATCATGGCCTACTGCCGCACCGGCACCCGTTCCATCCAGCTCTGGGCATTGGCGGAGGGGATCCGCGGATTGCCGGCGAATGAGATCCTGGCAGCTGGCAAACAGGCTGGTTATGACCTGGAGCCAGTGGTCAACTGGCTTCGGGAAAATCAGTAGTCGGTCAGGAGCCTCTGATGCGTCCCATCCGCCACTTTCCGATAACCGAGTGGCTGCCAGTCTATGACTGGCGCCAGTGTACGGATGATCTTCTGGCCGCCGTGGTGGTGATGATCATGCTGGTGCCGCAGTCACTGGCCTATGCCCTGTTGGCGGGATTACCAGCGCAGGCGGGACTGTACGCCAGCATTGTTCCCCTGATGGTCTATACGGTGCTCGGGACCAGCCGCACACTCTCGGTCGGGCCGGTGGCGGTGCTGTCACTGATGACGGCGGCCGCGCTGGGTCGACTGGATCTGCCGGATCCTGATGCCTATGTGGCCGCGGCACTGTCACTGGCATTGATGTCCGGCCTGATCCTGCTGGTGCTGGGGCTGCTGCGGCTCGGTTTCATTGCCAATTTCCTGTCCCATCCCGTCATTGCGGGTTTCATCACGGCCTCCGCCATCATCATTGCCCTCAGCCAGTTACGGCATGTGCTGGGCGTGACCGCCTCTGGCGAGAACGTCCCGGAACTGCTGGAGACACTCTGGCACGGTCTGGCCGGCATGGAGGGTGGTCTCAACCTGCCGACGCTGGCCATCGGTGGCGGCAGTCTGCTGTGGTTGTTCTGGGCCCGGCGTCACCTCGGCAGTGTATTACGGCGAGCGGGACTGGGACTGCGCCTGGCTGCGATACTGTCGCGGATCAGCCCGGTAGTGGCGGTGGTGGCCACCGTGGCCCTGGCGTGGTGGCTGGATCTTGGCGAGGCGGGCGTGGCGTTGACCGGCGAGGTCCCGGCCGGCCTGCCAGGCATCACGATACCCGATTTCACGCCGGAGGTCTGGCTTTCTCTGGCTGGCTCCGCCGCGCTGGTGGCGATCATCGGTTTCGTGGAATCCATCTCGGTGGCCCAGGGGCTGGCTGCGCGGCGTCGTCAGCGCATAGATCCCGACCAGGAGCTGATCGGTCTGGGGGGAGCCAATATCGCCACGGCATTTACGGGCGGATTTCCGGTCACAGGTGGTTTTGCCCGATCCGTGGTCAATTTCGACGCAGGGGCGGCGACGCCTGCCGCCGGCTTCTACGCCGCGTTGCTGATCGCCGCGGCGACCTACTTCCTGATGCCGGTGCTGGCCTGGTTGCCCCAGGCGACGCTGGCGGCGACCATCATCGTGGCGGTTCTGGGGCTGGTGGATTTCAGTATCGTGCGTAAAGCCTGGCGATACTCCCGTGCTGATTTCCTGGCCGTACTGGCCACCATCGGACTGACGTTGCTGGCGGGCGTGGAAATCGGCGTGGCGGCGGGTATTCTGGTATCGGTGCTGGTGCATCTGTACAAGACCTCGAAACCTCACGTGGCCGTGGTGGGCGAAGTCCCCGGTACCGAGCATTTCCGTAACGTCAATCGACACGAAGTGAAAACCTGGCCCCATATCCTGTCACTGCGCATTGACGAGAGTCTCTACTTTGCCAACACCCGTTATCTGGAGGACTTGATCTACAAGGCGGTGGCGGAGCGGCGAGAACTGCAACATGTGGTCTTGATGTGCAGTGCCGTCAACGAGATCGATTTCAGTGCCCTGGAGTCACTGGAGACACTGAATACTCGCCTGCAGGAGATGGGCATCAATCTTCACCTGTCGGAGGTGAAGGGGCCGGTGATGGATGCGTTGCAACGCACCCATTTCCTGGATGAGCTGAGTGGGGAAGTCTTTCTCAGTCAGTATCAGGCTATTCAGGCACTGACTGATTCGACCGCCAGCGCGACTCCCTGACCACCGCCTATACACAGCGTGGCCAGCCCTCGTCTGACCTGGCGGCGTTGCATTTCGTGCAACAGGGTCACCAGGACCCGACAGCCGGAAGCGCCGATCGGGTGCCCCAGCGCGATTGCGCCGCCATTGACATTGACCCGCTCGGGTGCCCAGTCCAGTTCTCTGCCGACTGCCAGTGCCTGGGCGGCAAAGGCCTCGTTGGCCTCGATCAGATCGACATCGTCCAGGGTCCAGCCAGCCCGGCTCAGACAACGCCGGGTGGCTGATACTGGGCCGATGCCCATGATGGCCGGGTCCACACCGGCATTGGCCCAGGCTGTGATCCGCGCCATGGGTTGGAGACCGAGTGCCCGAGCCTTGTCAGCCGTGCAGACGACCACTGCAGCGGCTCCATCATTGATGCCGGAGGCATTGCCAGCCGTGACCGATCCGCCCTGTTGGAAGGCCGGACGGAGCCCCGCCAGCGTGTCCGGCGTGGTACCGGATCGCGGTCCTTCGTCGGTATCCACCACCAGCGCTTCCTTCCGACGTCGTGGTACTTCGATGGGGATGATTTCGTCCTTGAAGCGTCCGGACTCGATGGCAGCAATGGCCTTCTGTTGGGATTCGGCCGCGAACTGGTCCTGTGCTTCCCGGCTGATGTCATAGCGTTCGGCCAGGTTCTCCGCAGTGATGCCCATATGATACTGGTTGAATGCATCCCACAAGCCATCATGGAGCATGCTGTCGACCGCCTGCCAGTGACCCATCTTCTGGCCCTGGCGCGAACCGGGCAGGACATGAGGTGACTGGCTCATGCTTTCCATGCCTCCCGCCACGATCAGTTCGGCATCGCCGGCCAGAATGGCCTGCGCCGCCAGATGCACGGCCTTGAGCCCGGAGCCGCACACCTTGTTGATGGTCATGGCGGGTGTGTCGTGCCCCAGACCAGCGTTTACAGAAGTCTGTCGTGCCGGATTCTGGCCACAACCGGCGGTCAGCACCTGGCCCAGGATCACTTCATCCACCGTGGACGGCTCAATGCCGTGGCGGGCCAGTAGCTGCCGGATCAACTGACTGCCGAGTTCCGTGGCCGGCAGTGCGGCCAGGCTTCCCTGGAATGTGCCGATGGGACTGCGGGCGGCCGTGGTGATTACGATGTCCTGATTCATGTGGTGTCCTGTCTGTCAGCGGTTGCGTCGATCTTGAATCAGCCGTTCGACGATGGATGGATCGGCCAGCGTTGAGATATCACCCATATTGTCCAGTTCGTTGGCGGCGATCTTGCGCAGGATACGGCGCATGATCTTGCCGGAACGGGTCTTGGGCAGCTCGGGAACAAACTGGATGATCTCGGGTCTGGCAAAGGCGCCGATTTCCTCGGCCACGAATCCGATCACCTCTTTCTCAAGCGCCTCGTCGCCTTCATTTTTACCCATCAGGTTGACGAAGGCATAGATGCTCTGTCCCTTGACCGGATGCGGATAACCGACCACGGCCGCTTCCGCCACCAACGGGTGTTCATCCAGTGCACTTTCAATCTCGGCCGTGCCCAGGCGATGTCCGGACACATTGATCACGTCGTCCACGCGCCCGATGATCCAATAGTATCCATCCTTGTCCCGCCAGGCGTTGTCGCCGGTGAAATAGTAACCGGGGTAAGCCTTGAAGTAGGTGTCGATACAACGCTGGTGGTCACCGTAGACGCTACGGATCTGGCTGGGCCAGCTGCGTTTGAGGACCAGGTTGCCACGGGCTTCGCCTTCTTGCAGATTGCCCTCCGCATCCATCAGGCCCGGTTCGACACCGAAGAAGGGCAGTGTGGCCGACCCCGGCTTGAGATCCATGGCACCGGGTAGTGGACTGATCATGGTGGCGCCGGTTTCCGTCTGCCACCAGGTGTCGACAATAGGGCATCGGCTCTCACCCACGACACGGTAGTACCACTCCCAGGCTTCCGGATTGATCGGCTCCCCCACGGACCCCAGCAGGCGCAGTGACGACCTGGAGGTGCGGGTCACGGCCTCGTCTCCGGCGCGCATCAAGGCGCGGATGGCGGTGGGGGCGGTGTAGAAGATGTTCACCTGGTGCTTGTCCACGACCTGCCAGAACCGGGACACATCCGGGTAGCTCGGCACGCCCTCGAACACCAGGGAGATGGCGCCATTGGCGAGAGGCCCGTAGACGATATAACTGTGGCCGGTGATCCAGCCGACATCGGCTGTACACCAGTAGACCTCGCCCTCATGGTAGTCGAACACGTACTTGTAGGACATCGCGGCGCTGAGCAGGTAGCCCCCGGTGGTGTGCAGAACACCCTTGGGTTTTCCGGTGGAACCGGAGGTATAGAGGATGAACAGCGGATCCTCCGCATCCATGACCTCGGCCGGACAGTTGCTGTCAACCTCGTCAATGGCCTTGTGGTACCAGACATCACGGCCTTCCTGCCAGGCCGGCGTGTTCCCGGTGCGCTTGACCACCAATACGGTATGGACATCAGGGCAGTGCTGCAGTGCCTTGTCCACATTGTCCTTCAAAGGGATGATCTTCCCGCCACGGATGCCTTCATTGGCCGTGATGACGGTGCGGCAATCTGAATCCAGTATCCGGTCCTTGATGGACTCGGGGGAAAACCCTCCGAACACCACGGAATGGATGGCACCGATCCGCGCACAGGCCAACATGGCGTACACGGCTTCGGGGATCATGGGCATGTAGATGCAGACCCGGTCGCCCTTGCCCACGCCCCGTTCTTTCAGCGCATTGGCCAGACGACAGACGTGTTCGTGAAGTTCTCCGTAAGTGATGCGACGCGAGTCGGCGGGATTGTCGCCCTCCCAGATCAGCGCGGTCTGGTCGGCGCGGTTGGGCAGGTGTCGGTCGACGCAATTGTAACAGGCATTGAGCTTGCCCCCCTTGAACCATTGCACATCGGCGCGGGAAAAATCCCCCTCCTGCACACTGCTCCAGGGTTCGAACCAGTCCAGGAACTGCTCGGCCTGCTCGGCCCAGAAAGTGTCAGGGTCGTCCAGTGACTGTCGGTAAAGACGTTCGTAGGCTGCCCGGTCCAGCAGGCTGTGTCTGGCCTGCTCTTCGGTGACCCGATGTACGATGTGTTCAGACATATCGGACTCCTGTTTCCTGGTGATTCAACATTGTACGGTCATGTTGTCGATCAGCCGCGTGCCGCCCAGTCGGGCGGCGGCCAATATGACCAGCTCGCGCACGTCGCCGGCGGGCGGTAATAAGGTCTCCGGGTCACAGATGGCAACATACTCCGGTTCCAGGCCGGCATCGCGGATCTGACTGGTGGCATCGGCCTCCAGCTCAGCCAGACTGGCATCGCCTTCCGCCAGTCTCTCCGCGCAGTGCCGGAGAGCCTGGTGGATCGCCGGTGCACGGGCTCTTTCGTCACTGGAAAGATAGCCGTTGCGGGAACTCATGGCGAGACCGTCGGCTTCTCGACACGTCGGTCCGCTGACAATCCTGATGGGCAGACACAGGTCGCGAGTCACCTTGCGGATCACCTGTAGCTGTTGGAAATCCTTCTGTCCGAAAACTGCCACATCCGGGGTGACGATATGGAACAGCTTGGTGACCACGGTAGCCACCCCATCGAAGTGACCGGGACGACCAGCGCCGCAGTATCGCTCTGACAGCCCCGGCACGGAAACCCGGGTATGATGGTCGGGGCCGGCGGGATAGATTTCGCTGACCGGAGGCGCGAACAGGCAGTGACAGCCGGTCTGCTCCAGTTTCTGGCGATCCTGTTCCAATGTTCTGGGATAGTTCTCCATATCCTCATTTTCGCCGAACTGCAGGGGATTGATGAACAGCGTGCAGATCACGAAATCAGCTTTCTCCGCTGCTATGCGTATCAGTGACAGGTGCCCATCATGCAGGTTGCCCATTGTCGGCACCACTGAAATCGTCCGACCGGATGTTCTGACAGCATGAACCGACTGACGCAATGTGTCGATACGATGATGCAGTTCCATTTCAGTCAAAGCTGTGCTCCGGCCCGGGAAATGTGCCTGCCCGGACCGCTGTCGCGTAGGCGCTGAGCGCTCCTGGAATGCCGTCATCCGACTCGGACAGAAAGTTCTTTACGAATTTCGGCGCGATGGGAGAGATGCCGAGCAGATCATGCGTCACCAGTACCTGACCGGTCGTGTCGGGGCCGGCACCGATGCCGATCACAGGAATGCTGAGTTGCTCGGTGATGGCGCGGGCAAGAGGGGTCGGCACGCATTCCAGCAACAGTATGTTGGCGCCAGCGTCCTGCAACTCCCTGGCTTCTTTCAGCATTCTGTCCGCGTCACTTTGTTCCCGTCCCTGAACCAGGTAGCCGCCAATGCGATTGATGGACTGGGGCGTCAATCCCATATGGATGCAGACCGGTATACCACGTTCCGCCAACAATCTTGTCGAGCTGGTCAACCAGGCGCCTCCCTCCAGTTTGACCATCTCCGCCCCGGCCCGCATCAGGGTGGCGGCATTTTCCAGCGTCTCTTTCTCCGAGGAGTAACTCATGAAGGGCATGTCTGCCATCAGGAATGCGCGCCGATTGGCCTTTTTCACGCAGGTGACATGATAGACCATGTCCTCCATGGTGACGGGTAGCGTGTTGTCATGTCCCTGCAGCACCATGCCCAGTGAGTCGCCGATAAGAATCACTTCGATATCCGCGTCGTTCAGAAGCCGGGAGAAACAGGCGTCGTAGGCAGTAAGGCAGGCGAACCGCTGCCCTTCTTCACGGATACGGTTCAGGGTGCTTAACGTGATCTTGCGTGGTTTCTGTTGTCGCCGGGTGCTCATAGCGGACGATCCCTGTCACAGAAGAGTGGGAGCCGGATTGAAGTAGTGTGTGCCCTGTGGAGTGGACAGTACCTGCTCCACCAGTTGTCTGAAATCACGGTCATTGTTCACCAGATCGATTTCGCTGCTGTTGACGATCAACAGAGGCGCTCGATCGAAATAATAGAAAAATTCGGTGTAGGCTGTATTGAGCCGTTCCAGGTACTCGGCGGTGATCTGTTGCTCGGCGGTAATCCCGCGTTTCCGTATCCGATTTAACAATACCGGCGTCGGTGCCTGCAAGTAGATCACCAGGTCCGGTGTCGGCGCATCAATCGTGAGGTGGTCATAGACCTGCCGGTAAATGCCGAACTCATCGGCATCCAGATTCTGACGGGCGAATAGCGAATCCTTGTCAATCAGGAAATCGGTGACATGGACCGGAGTGAACAGGTCCTCCTGGCGTATCTCCTGGATCTGCCGGGTGCGCTGGAAAAGGAAGAACAATTGCGTGGCCAGGGCATGCTGCGTCGGATTCTGGTAAAAGCGCTCGAGGAACGGGTTCTCCTCCGGTTTCTCCAGCAGCACGTCGTAGCCGAAAGTATCGGCCAGCCGTGTTGCCAGACTGGTTTTACCGACACCTATGGGACCCTCTACCGCGATGAAGCGAGGGCGAGATTGTAGGTCACTCTGCTGTCGTGTCGTGCTGGAACCGGCCAAAGTGGACACATCGCTCATGCATTGCCTCCGTCCGTTCCCGTGTTCTTGCGCGGGGAGCGTTTCCGGCGGCGTTTCTTGCCGCCCTGTCGGTTGCCCTGCAGTGCCGCCAGCATTTTTTCGCGGCCCGATTCGTCAGCCTGCTGGAACTCGGTCCACCACTGACCTTGCTGTTGTGTCGCCTCGCCAGCCTCCTCCCTCAATACCAGGAAATCGTAAGCGGCCCGGAACCTGGGATGGTCGAACACAGCCTGGGTACGTCGCCGGCTACCGGGCGTCAGGCGCCATTGCAATTCCCAGATTTCGCGCATCATGGCCGTGAAGCGCCGGGGAATGGCTGTGTATTCAAGCTGGGCTGTGATCACCTCATTGGCCGCAGCCTGCAGGACTGGCTGTTTGGGACGGTCTGTTGCAGCAATACCCCGATCCTGCAAGGCTTGCAGGAGTGGTGGCCAGAGCAGGGCCGCATAGAGGAAAGCCGGGGTGATGGATTTGCCCTGCTGCAGGCGGCGGTCTGTATTGCCCAGAGCCAGTTGCACCAGCCTGGCGGCGGGCGATTCCGGATCCGGGGTGCTGGCCCGAGTGGCTGGAAACAGGTGGTCCATGATCCGATATTGGCTCAGCAGGGCATAGGTATCGACCGCGTGGCCGGCGGCCAACAGCTTCAGTGTCTCATCAAAGAGTCTGGCTGGTGCCACTGATTCCAGCAATCCGGCCAGCCGATCGAGCGGTTCCTCGGTTTCTTCTTCAATGCTGAAGCCCAGCTTGGCGGCGAAACGGATAGCTCGCAGCAGCCGTACCGGATCTTCCCGGTAACGCGTCTCCGGATCACCGATAATGCGGATCACGCGCTGCTCCAGATCATGTTGCCCATCCGCAAAATCCAGCACCACGAAGCCTCGGGTAGTGTAGTAGAGCGCGTTGATGGAGAAATCCCTTCTCAACGCGTCCTCGTCGATACCACCATAGACGTTGTCACGCAGGATCATGCCGCTGTCGGAATGCGCCGAATCCAGA
>JAWLFN010000054.1:0-13234 GCA_041685555.1 Gammaproteobacteria bacterium
CCGGATGGCGTCCGTGATGGCGGCATCATCACTGATGTATTCGATGAAGCGGCAGCCGCCCAGCGCCGGGCCGAGCCGCGTGTTGTGTATGGCGATGATCGCCTGCAGTCCTGTGGCCGGATCACGGCGCAGATGCAGATCTTCAAGTCGTTCGCGTTCGAGTCGGTCGAACATGGGTTACCTCTTGGGTGTTGGATTGCCGACAGGTTCCGCCTTGTGAGCGGAGACGAGAGCTTAGCGAGCCAGGATGGGACTGTCCACCGGTGTGGTGGCATTGTGGACAGGACACGGAGGGGCGTTTAAGCTGGAACGATCCTTACTTCCGTCGAGAGGTCGGCCATGCCACAGTTCCCGCTCGCACCACATCGGATCATTTCTGTCTCCCCTCTGCTGCTGTGTGCTCTTGCGCTCTGTCTCTGGACCACAAGCGCCCGGGCGGCTGAGGAGCGTTCACTGATCATTGAGGGACTGGAAGCGCCGGTGGAGATCCTCAAAGATGCCTGGGGCGTGTCCCACATCTATGCGGATACGGAGCGGGACCTGTTCTTTGCCCAGGGCTACAACGCGGCCCGCGATCGGCTGTTTCAGCTGGAGATCTGGCGCCGGCAGGCCACCGGCACCATGGCCGAGCTGATGGGAGAGCGCATGCTGGAACATGACATCGGTGCACGGCTGATGCGTTTCCGGGGTGATCTGCAGCAGGAGATGCGGCACTACCACCCGCGCGGCGACGAGATCATCCCCGCCTTCGTCGAAGGTATCAATGCGTACATCGACGAGATGCTGGCCAATCCGGCGCAGCTGCCTCTTGAATTCCGCCTCATGGACCTGGAGCCGCAGCACTGGACGCCGGAGATCGTCATCTCCCGCCACCAGGGGCTGGTTGGAAACATCCGGGAAGAATTGAACCTGGCGCGCGCCGTGGAAAGCACCGACAGCGAGACGGTGAAGGATCTGATCTGGTTCCACCCGGGTGAGCCCGATCTGCAGTTCGACGATGTCATTGATTCCGCCCTGCTGCATGACGATATCCTGCGTCTGTATAACGCCGCGCGCAGTCGCGTGTCGTTCCTGCCGGAGGACATCGACCCGCGGTACCGGGCCACGGACAGCGCCAGTCGCGAACGCATGGCGGAACGGCTCAACGACCACCTGGCGGCCCGGCAGACCGAAGTGCTGGGCCGCAATCACGATATCGGCAGCAACAACTGGGTGGTCAACGGGTCATTGAGCGAGAGCGGATACCCGATCATGGCCAATGACCCCCACCGGGTGGTGGGGGCGCCGGCATTGCGCTACTTCGTGCACCTGAACGGGCCCGGCTGGAACATCGCCGGGGGTGGTGAGCCCTCGCTGCCCGGCATCTCCATCGGCCATAACGGTTTCGGCGCCTGGGGGCTGACAGTATTCCAGGTGGATAGTGAAGACCTCTATGTCTACGAGACGCATCCCGACGATCCGCACAGGTACCGCTATCAGGATCGCTGGGAGACCATGCGCGTCGAGGAAACAGAGATCGCCGTTCGTGGTGGCGGCACAAGGACCGTGGAGTTGAAATACACACGGCACGGCCCGGTGGTGCACGAGCGTCCCGACGAGCAGGCTGCTTTCGCACTGCGCCTGGCCTGGCTGGATACCGGCGCGGCCCCGTATCTTGCCGGTCTGCGCATGAGTCAGGCGCAGAGCTGGGAAGAGTTCCGCGAGGCAGCGGCCTTCAGCCGGTTGCCTGGCGAGAACTTTGTATGGGCCGATCGGGATGGCAACATTGGCTACCAGGCTGTTGGCGTGGCACCGCTGCGACCAAACTGGGATGGCCTGTTGCCGGTGCCGGGTGACGGCCGCTATGAATGGGATGGCTATCTGCCGATCCAGGCGCTGCCCAATGCCACCAATCCAGAACAGGGGTTCTGGAACACATCCAATGAAAACCAGGTGCCGGACAATTATCAGTTCCGCAACGCGGTGGGCTGGACCTGGACCGACCCCTATCGCAGTGACCGCGTGCGCGAGGTACTGGCCTCCGGTCAGACCTTCAACCTGCAGGACATGGCGCAGCTGCAAAATGACTCCCTGTCCATTCCAGCCCGTACACTGGTGCCGCTGCTGAACGGGCTGGAACACGAAAGCGGCGCGGTGGAGCGGGCTCGCCAGGAGTTGATGGACTGGGATTACCGCATGGATATCGACTCGGTCGGAGCCGGCATCTACATGGCCTGGGAGCGGGAGTTGCGCGAGCGGGTCTCGGCGCTGTTCGTGCCGGAGGAAGCGCAGGACTACATCGGTCTGTTGCAGATGAAGCCGACCGTGGACCGCCTGCTGTCCCCGGATGGCCGTTTTGGTGATGATCCCACGGCCGGTCGCAATCGACTCCTGCTGGATGCGCTGGCCGCGGAGGTGGGGGATCTGCGCGAGCGTTTTGGCAGTGACATGTCCGGCTGGCAGTACGGCCAGGAGGGCTACAAACACGTCCGCATGCGACATCCGATGAGTGAGGCCGTCAACGAGGAACTGCGCGAGTCACTGGAAGTTGGGCCTGCCCCCCGGCATGGCTACAGTTATACCGTGAGCAACACCGCTTACGGCGACAATCAGACCAGCGGGGGGACTTTCCGCATGATTGTCGATACCGAGGACTTCGATCGCACACTGGCGTCCAATTCGCCCGGTCAGTCCGGCGACCCGGACAGCCCGTTCTACGATAATCTGTTCGGCGAGTGGATCGACAACCGGTATTTCCCGCTGTTCTATAGTCGGGACCGGGTCGAGTCGGTCACCGCGGAGATACTGCGCATGACGCCGGTAGAGTGAGTCCAGGCCCTGTTTCGGGCGGTGGCGTGATCTCGCGCATGTGATTGCACCGCTGGCGCCGGGTGGCTATGCTTCGACCCTGAATCCGCCGACTGACAGAGGGCAGAGGATCATGCAGGTCACTATCTGGCACAATCCGCGGTGCAGCAAGTCCCGCGAGACACTGAAACTGTTGCAGGAACGGGGTATCGAACCCGCCGTCCGCCTGTACCTGGAGGACAGTCCCGACGCTGAAGAGCTCCGGGACGTGATCGGCCGGCTGGGTGGGAGCGCGATCGATCTGGTGCGGACGAAGGAAAAGGAGTTCAGGGGCGCGGGGCTCGACCGTGACGCCACCGATGATGAACTGATTGTGGCCATGGTGCAGTATCCGAAGCTGATCGAGCGTCCCGTCGTTCTGGTCGGAGACAGGGCGGCGCTGGGGCGCCCGCCGGAACAGGTGCTGGAGATTCTCTGAGGCGGGGGCAATGATGGAATCGCTGGTCATTCTCCTGACCCAATTGCTCATACCGCTTGCTCTGCTTGCCTGGTACGCACTGCACCCGGTCGGCAGCATGGCGGAACTGGTTCTGTGGGCGCTGGGCACCGTGCTGTTGCTGCTGATCGCGACCCGGTTGTTTCTGTGGGCTTTTCTGCCGTGGTGGCTGCCCTGGACCTATGTGCTGGCGGCGGTGGGGATCACGATCTGGCATCTGCAGAACCTGTCGCTGTCGTCCCTGCCCCTGCTTCCAACTGGCGTCTGGGCCTGGCTGAATGGCGCCGGCGCCCTGGTCCTGCTGCTGGTCGGGCTTTGGGGCGTGGGACAGTTGATGGCCGCCCGCACGGTACCCGATGCCGAGGTGGTCGACATCCACGATCCGCTGGCGCCAGGCCGCTATCTGGTCGGAGCCGGGGGTGCCACCGCGCTGCTCAGTCATCATATCCGTACACTGGATCGGTCGGTGGAGCGTTTCGCGGACTGGCGCGGGCAGTCGTACGCCGTTGACGTGCTGGGTATCAATCGCCTGGGTACACACGCGGAAGGCTGGCGGCCCCGTGACCCGTCCCGGTACGAGATATTCGGTGCGCCGCTGCATGCACCCTGTGACGGTGTCGTCCTGCAGAGCGAAAATGACAGGCCCGATCTGCCGGTGCCGGAAATGGACCGCGAACGGATGCTGGGCAATCACGTGCTGTTGCAGTGTGGCGCCGATGTGGTGCTGGTCATGGCGCATCTTCAGCAGGGCAGTGTGCAGGTGACCGCGGGTGATCGGGTGGCAGTGGGCGACCGGCTGGGCCGTGTCGGTAACTCGGGAAACAGCAGTGAGCCGCACCTGCACATCCATGCGCAACGGCCGGGGACAGCGCAGTCACCGATCAGTGGCGAACCACTGGTGCTGACCATCGGTGGTCGCTATCTGCTGCGCAACATGCGACTGACCGGACATCAGTGGTGATATGGTGTTCCAGAGCGTACGGTCTGCCACGGACGCATCGGCAGAACTTGCTGATCACGGGGAATGAGGATGGTATCCATTCCGGATGAAATTCGTGACGCCATACGCCAGGCCACGGTAGCCGGCGCGGAGATCGAGACCTGCCGGGCCGTGGGCGGCGGCAGCATCGCGGACAGCCAGCGGGTGACCATGAGCGATGGCCGCCAATGGTTTGTGAAACGTCATCCTCACAGCGACCGATTTCCCGGCCTGTTCGAGGCGGAATACCGGGCCCTGCGGCTGCTGGACGAACCGGGAGTGATCCGTGTACCCCGACCGCTGACGGTCGGTCCCGGTTACCTGGTCATGGAGGCCTTCAGGCGGGGACGCCCGGCGACGGACTGGCAGGAGCAGATGGGCCGGCGACTGGCGCAGTTACACCAGTCCACGCGCCGGGACGGCTACGGCTTTGACAGTGACAACTACCTGGGCACGACCCCGCAGCCGAATGACTTTGCCTCGGACTGGATCGATTTCTGGCGGGAAAGGCGGTTGGGGTGGCAGTTGGCCCTGTATGGCCGTCAGGCAGGCGCCGATGACCCGGTGCTGGCACTGGGTGAGCGTCTCATGGCGCGTCTGGATGATCGTCTGGCCGGCCCGGACGAGCCCGCTGTCCTGCTGCATGGCGACCTGTGGGCGGGGAATGCGGCCGCCGACGAGACCGGTCAACCGGTCATCTACGACCCGGCCAGTTACTATGGCCACCGTGAAGCCGAGTTCGGCATGATGCGGCTGTTTGGCGGCTTCACCTCAGTCTGCGAGGCAGCCTATCAGGACGTCTGGCCTTTGGCCGACGGATACGAGGAACGCATTCTGGTATACCGCCTCTACCATGAGCTGAATCATCTCAACCTGTTCGGTGCCATGTACCACTCCCAGTGTGTCGCGACGCTGCATACGCTCGTATAGACCGGGCTATAGAAGCAACCTCAATGAGGTACGATGGTCGTACATCGTACCCACTTTCAGGCTGGAGAGAACTGATGAGTCATGTAAGACGATATTCCGGTATTTCCACCATCAATCACTGGGCAAGTGCATTGCTGGTGATTGCCATGCTGGTGCTGGGACTGGCAGCGGGGGGAGCGCCGACCGAGGCGGTTGAAGAATACATCATGAGTCTGCATATCGGACTGGGTTTTTTCACACTGCTTTTTGTTCTATGGAGAACGGCTTATCGGCTGTATGAAGGGTTTCCTCCGACACTCGGGGAGGCGGAATGGCAGCGGCAACTGGCCTGGTGGGTGCATCGCATCATCCTGGCCGTACTCCTGTTGCAGGTGCTGACCGGGCCGCTTTACCTGTTTACCGAGGGTGAGGGAGTTGATGTGTTCGGCTGGTTCACATTCTATCTGCCCCTGTCGGCACTGTCGTTCCTGCATGGGCCGGCCGAATGGTTACACAAGTTCGGTGGAAACTATCTGATTCCGTTGTTGCTGCTGGCGCACTTCGCGGGCGCCGTAAAACATTTTCTGGCCAGCGACAGGGAATCGCCGGCCGACCTGTGATTGTAATACAGGCCAGCTGCGATTCAGTGACGCTCGGACTCGACACCGCCCAGCCGGGCGGCCACATCGGCCGGCTCGAATTCTTCGCCGGTCAGTTGCTCGTCCCAGTTGGTGCCGACCAGTGAGTCATCTTCATGCATGCCGGGCAGCCATTCGGCCAGGAATTCCTCCAGGCTGATCGCCCGCGGCGTGTAGATTTTCCATTCGTCGCTACAATGCCGCGCGGCATCGGACTCGTTCGACCAGAACGGAAATACCTCGGTTTCCTCGAACTCGATGGAATCGCAGACGGCCCAGCCATCGCCGGATTTCTCCTTCAGTCCCCAGACCTGTCCCTTCGACAGGACTTCATTGGCGAAACGGTCGAGTTCGGTGGCTGCGGTCGCATCCAGGTGGTTATGGACGTCCTGGGTGGTATTCATGGCGGGCTCCTGCACATGGGTAAGCGAGCCTGCATTCTACGCGCTTTGAGGAGTCAGCGACAGCAGTTCAGCGCCCTGTTCGCGTATCTGGTACCATCCCGTCGATACAGCAGCTGTCAGGAGTACCCCATGTCGAAATTCGGTCTATCCGCCCAGATTCTGGGTTTCATCATCTGGATGATCATCGCCTTTCTTGCGGCCGCGATCGGGGCGGTGGCGTCGGTCAACGCGGCGGATTTCTACATGAGCCTCGATCAGCCGGGCTGGGCTCCGGCGCCTTCGGTATTCGCGCCGGTCTGGAGCACGCTCTATGCAATGATGGCCATGGCTGCCTGGCTGGTCTGGCGTGTTGGTGGCGTGGCGCCGGCCCGCAATGCCCTGTTGTTGTTCCTGTTGCAACTCGTGGCCAATGCGTTGTGGAGCTGGCTGTTCTTCGTCTGGCACCAGGGCGCGTTGGCATTCGTCGAGACCCTGGTGCTGTTGGTCCTGATAGTGGCCACGATGCGAGAGTTCCAGCGTCATCAACCGGTTGCCGTGTTACTGATGATGCCCTACCTGGCCTGGGTGACCTTCGCATCGATACTCAATCTGACCGTATGGTTGATGAATCCTCAGAGTCTCTGAAACCTTCCGTCGGCTATGAGACGGAGCGGCGAAAGATCATCCATTGTGACTGTGACTGCTTTTACGCGGCCGTCGAGACACGGGAAGATCCGACGCTGCGTGGCCGTCCGCTGGCGGTGGGTGGTGCCAGCGAGCGGCGCGGCGTGGTGGCCACCTGCAACTACGAGGCGCGCCAGTTTGGCATCCATTCCGCCATGCCCATGGCCACGGCGCTGCGCCACTGTCCTCAGCTGCTGGTGGTGCCGCCCCGAATGGAGCTGTACCGGGAGGTGTCCAGACAGATCCATGAGATCTTCCGGGACTATACGGAACGGATTGAACCGCTGTCGCTGGATGAAGCCTATCTGGATGTGTCGCGGGCCGATGTACTGAAAGGCAGTGCCACGCTGATCGCGCAGGACATCCGCCGGCGTGTGCGCGAGACACTGGGCATCACCCTCTCGGCGGGAGTGGCGCCCAACAAGTTCCTGGCCAAGATTGCCAGCGACTGGAACAAGCCGGATGGCCAGCATGTGATTCTGCCGGAGCAGGTGGATGCTTTCGTTCTTGAGCTGCCAGTCAGAAAGCTGTTCGGGGTGGGTCGGGTCACTGCATCAAGGTTGCAGGCAATGGGGGTGGAGACCTGCGGCCAGCTGCGTGGATTCAGCGAAGCGGAGCTAAGCAAACAATTTGGCAAGTTCGGCCAGCGGCTGCACCAGCTGTGCCGGGGCATCGATCAGCGTGAGGTGCGCTCCGACAGGATCCGCAAATCGCTGAGTGTGGAGAACACGTATCCGCGGGACCTGGCCACGGTCGAGGACTGTCTCAACCATCTGGCCTCATTGCATGCGCAGATGCAACATCGTCTGCAGCGCGTCGAATCCCGCTATCGGGTGACCCGCAAGTTCGTCAAACTCAAATTCAACAACTTCGTCACCACCACCATGGAGCGACAGGCACTGGAATCCGGCATCGAAGGCTATGAGCATCTGACCCGTGAGGCCTGGCAGCGTCAGGCCAGGCCGGTGCGGCTGATGGGTGTCGGTGTGCGCCTGGAGCCGAGGGCCCCCGCCACGGGGGTCGCGGAATCCGCTCCCGAGCAGCTCGCTTTCGGCTGGGATGGATACTGAGCCCTGCCTGTACCGCCGTCAGTCTTCCCGCAGGCGGATCAGCCCTTCCTGGACCACCGAGACCACCAGTTCTCCATCTCGGGTATAAATGTTGCCCCGGTTGAAGCCGCGCGCGTCCGACGCCGACGGGCTGTCCTGGGCGTACAGCAGCCACTGGTCCATACGGAACGGCCGGTGGAACCACATGGCGTGATCCAGGCTGGCGATCTGCAGTTGCCGGTCGAACATGCTCTGGCCGTGCGGCCGCAGGCAGGTCTGGAGCAGGGTCATGTCCGAGGCATAGGCCAGCAGGTGCTCATGCATGTCATAGTCTTCGGGCAGGTCGGATTCGAGCCGGAACCAGACGCAGCGGCGCGCCGGTTTCTTCTCCGGTTCGAACAGGTTCTCCTGCTCGGTATGGCGCAGGTCGATGGCGAAGGGTTTGGCGAACTGGTCCAGCAGCCGATCGCTGACCTGGCCACGGAAGTTCTCCATCAGCTGCTGGCGCGTCATGCACTCTTCGGGTGGAGGCACGTCTGGCATACCGTCCTGGTGAGAATAACCGTCTTCATGGATCTTGAACGAGGCGGACAGGTTCAGGATGGCGCGGCCATGCTGGAAAGCCACCACGCGTCGCGTGGTGAAGCTGCGTCCATCCCGGATCCGGTCGACCTGGTAGATGATCGGATGGTGCAGGTCACCCGGGCGCAGGAAATAGGCGTGCAGCGAGTGCACGTTGCGGTCTTCCGGCACCGTCCGGCTGGCGCTGAGCAGCGCCTGCGCCAGGACCTGACCACCGTACACCCGGACCCAGCCCTCGTTACTGTGCGCGCTGCGGTAGAGGTTCTCGTCCAGCGTTTCCAGCTCCAGATGGGCGAAAAGCTGCTTCAGTCGTTCGTTTTCCTGTCTGCTCATGCCTGCTTTACCACGTTCGGACCCCGGCGTATTATGGGATAAAACACAATAAGAGGATAATATCATGCAAGCAATGCAATGGCTCAGACTGGCGCTGCCCACTGTACTGGCGGTCGGTGCGCTAGCGCTGTTGATCAACGAGGACAGTGCCAGCGCCGACAGTGAGACACAGCAGATGCTGGACCGGTTCACCGGGCATTATGAACTGGTCAGCTTCATCCGTTTCCCGGAAGACGGGGGCGAGGTGGATACCAACTATGAGGGGCGCATCATGTACGACGGCAATGGCAACATGTCGGCCATCGGCATGCCCCGGGACCTGCCGGCGCGGGCGGCGCGCAGCGAGGATACAGTGCGGGGCGGTTTCGCCTACTACGGCACGGTCAGTCTGGACCTGGACAATGGCATCATCATCCATCATGTCCAGGGGTCGCCGACCCGTGGCAGCTGGGATGGCGAGGACAACATCCGCTATTTCGAGTGGACCGACGACGGTCTGCTGAAACTCTCCATGAAGGATGACGGGGGGCGCACCACCGGGACGCTGACCTGGCGACGGCTGGCAGACCCTGCCGATACTTGATGGCGTTCAATCCCCGCGCCGGTAGCGCGTCTGCCGGCTTCTCCGGGATGACGGCGCCGACAGGGAGTCGCGCCCCGATATCGGGCCACTCGCGGTAGAGGCATGTTCAGAGAGTGAGAAATTTCGGCGTATTCATGCCCGCGGTACATCCCGATTATCGTCAACCCATGCGTTTTTTTGGTGCGTTTGTCACCAGTATTGCCGTCCTCACGGCGATTTTCTGGCTATTGCCCCTGCATCGGGGCCTGATTCCGCCGGCCTGGTTCCTGCCCGCTCATGTCCTGGCCGAACTGATCGCCATCGTCACTTCCCTGCTGATCTTCGCCACTGGCTGGATTACCTGGCGCCGCAGTGCTTCGTTCAAGTCTCTGCTGGTGGCCTGTGTGTTTCTCGGCGTTGGACTACTGGATGTCAGCCATGTCATGACCTATGAAGGCATGGGGCTGTTCCGTCATCTGGACAACGCAGACGCCACCGTCCATTTCTGGCTGGTGGCCCGGGCAGTGGCGGCTGTCGGTCTGTTGGCGACGATTCTGGTGCCTGATCGCCCGGTCAGTCCGCCGCATTCATTCCTGTTGCTGTTCTGGATTCTGGCTCTGGTGGGATTGGCTCAATGGCTGATCCTCAGCGAGTCCGGTGAGTTGATCGGGGTATTCGCTCAGTCAGAGGGGCTCACGGGGGGGAAGGTCGGTGTCGAAATCAGTCTGGCCCTTATCCATCTACTGAGCGCTGCGATCCTGTACCGGCACATGAGGGAGTCGCGTCCACACTATCTGCCGGCACTGTGGGCTGCGTTGATGATAATGGCGCTCAGTAGTGTCCTGTTCTCCGGTGCCAGCGCATTGACAGAACTCGAATTTGCGATCGGACATGGCTACAAGGTGCTGGCCTATATGCTGCTGTTCCGCGCCCTGTTCGTGGAAGCGGTTGATATTCCCTACCGCCGGGTCAGCGAGTCGGAGCGTCGACTCAGTCAGCTGGTGGCGGAGCAGCGACTGGCTGCCGTGGCCTTCGATACTCAGGTGGCGATCATGGTCACTGACGCCAATCAGCGCATTCTTCGGGTGAACCGGGCTTTCACTGACATCACCGGGTATCAACCCGAGGATGTGGTGGGCGAGACGCCGCGGATACTCAGTTCCGGTCTGCAGAGCCGAGACTTTTATGCCGAGATGTGGGCGCAGCTGGCGCGCACCGGGCGCTGGGAAGGCGAGATGTGGAATCGCCGCAAGAATGGCGAGGCCTACCCGGAGCACTTGGTGATCAGCGCGGTGACCGACGACGAAGGCAAGGTGGAGTACTACGTGGCTAACTTCGGCGACCTGACCAATGCCAAGAAGGCCGAGGAGCGCATCCACACGCTGGCCTACTACGACCCTCTGACCCGACTGGCCAACCGTCGCATGCTGTGCGATCACATCCGCAAGGCGCAAAGCGGGCGCGATGGTCGCTCCTTCCATTGGGCCCTGCTGTTCATCGACCTCGACAACTTCAAGTCGCTGAATGACGCGCACGGCTACACGATCGGTGATCAGGCGCTAAGGCGGGCCGCAGAGCGCCTGGTTGCCTGTACCCGCGATACGGATATCGTCGCACGGCCGGGGGGAGATGAGTTCGCCATTCTGGTGGGCGGGTTGAAAAGAGGGCCGGATCAGGCAGCGAAAGTGGCACAGGAAGTGGCGGCCAAGGTGGTGGCGCGGTTACGGGCGCCGTTCTATCTCAATGGCAATTCCTGGTCTGTGGCGGCCAGTGTCGGCATCGTGCTGTTTCAGGGGGATCAAGAGGATCCTGATGAATTGATCGGTCAGGCAGAGATTGCCATGTATGAAGCCAAGAGAGCAGGAGGTGACTCCTGGCGGTTTTTCGATCGGGAAATGCAGCAGGAGGCCCAGCGCCGCGGCCGGCTGGAGGAAGATCTGCGAGAGGCAGCAGGCAGAGATCAATTGCGGCTGTACTGTCAGGTCAAGGTCGACCGGGAAGGCCGCATCATCGGATGCGAGGGGTTGTTGCGCTGGCAACATCCCGAGCGCGGCCTGGTATCCCCCGCCGATTTCATTCCGGTTGCCGAGCAGAGCGGACTGATTGTGCCGATTGGTCGTTGGGTCATCGAGGAGGCATGCAGCATATTGCAGCGGTGGTCTACAGACCCGGTGCGAAGGCACTGGTCGATGGCGATCAACATCAGTGGTCGTCAGTTGGGGCACCCGGGATTCGTACAGGAAGTGAAGGAAATTCTGCATCAGCACCAGGACGCGGCGTCGCCATTATCGGTTGATCCTGCCTTGCTCGAGTTCGAGATCACCGAAAGTCTGCTGTTGGAGGATATGCAGACATCAGAGCGAATTGTTTCAGAGCTGAGTCGTCTCGGTATCGCCTTTGCCATGGATGATTTCGGTACTGGTTATTCGTCGCTCAGTTATCTGAAAATGTTGCCTCTGCAGGTGGTCAAGGTGGATCAGTCCTTTGTCCGCGACATGCTGGTGGATCGCGGAGACGCGGCCATCATCGAGATGGTCATCGCCCTGGCCAAGACCCTGGAACTTGCGGTGGTCGCGGAAGGAGTGGAAACCGTGGCACATCACCGGGCGCTGGTGGAGCTGGGTTGCGATTATCTGCAGGGGTATCTGTACGCGCCGCCAGTACCGCTCGAGCAATTACCTGACCAGTCTGCCATGGATGCATTGTGGTTGGGTGATCCTCGTAATGGGGATGCTCCCCGATAACTGTCAGATTGATGCCTGTCAAAGACTGCGCAGCGGGCCTGCGGCAGACTGTCGCATGACAGCAGGACAGTGAGGGCGTACCCATGGATAACCGGCACACGGATTCCGTTATCTGGCGAAACGGTCATGACACCGGGCATCAGGATGCCCGAACCCGTGGGCAGAACTTCCGGACAGCTGATCGGCTGGTAGAGCGGAGCACTGAAAGTCCAGACGAGGCCGTATCGCTGTTACTGGCGGCGGATCGGCTCTGTCGAGCGGCCAGGTGGTTGCTCCTGCATCTGGCGTACGCCCGCTGCATCCGCCTGGACGGCACCGGATTGCTGCGTGAGGAGATCACCCCTCACCCGCGCTTCAGGCCTGAGGAAGCCATGTCGCTGGTGCCGGCCTATGTCGGCTATCTGCTGGCCAACGCCTTGACCGGAACCACCCGCTCCTGGGCTCTGGATCAGCGCCATGAGCCCGCGGCGGTGCTTGCCGTGGACGCCTTGACCGGCAATCTGGAACCGCCATGGAATGAGCGCTACCCGTTGACCGAAGCGGGGCTGTCACGGATCTGTCAGGACCTGGACGAAGATCCGGGCCTGGCGGGCCGCATTGTCGCCAGGGGAGAGTACCCGCGATTGCTGGGGCTGCATTATGTCCATGCACCTTTGCCGGGCCAGGAACTGGTAGCGTTTCTGGATCGGACTTCATTGGAAATGCAGCATGGTAGTAACCGGGCGCCGCGCTGGTGGCGCGGCGAGGATACGGGATTTGTCCTGCCGATCGTGCCAGACGGCCAGCGGGGCGACACCGGCTGGTTGCTGGACCACCTCCAACAGCATGGTTTCGATCCGGTACCAGTCGATGCAGCGGATCCCGGGGGGTTCGCCTGGCTGATGTTGGAACTGTCAGAGCGACTGGAACGCGCATACGCCGGTATCCGCTGTCACAGACAGAGCTATCCGGTCAGATTGCCATTCGGGGTAGTGACGTCGAGCAGTGACGGAGTAGCGCTGCCTGATCCCGCGTCAGTGGAGGCAATCAACGAGGCATTGAGCCAACTGTACGTGTCGCCCGGTGTGGTGCGGGAGGTCGCCTCCCGC
>JAWLFN010000276.1:0-3179 GCA_041685555.1 Gammaproteobacteria bacterium
GCCCACATCTGGCCCCGCGTTGGCACGATGGGAACCGTCAGGCCCAGCATCTGCCCCACCGGGCCGCACCAGGCGCCGGTGGCCAGCACCAGTCGCTGGCAGCGATACTCGGCCGATCCGGTGCGCACCGCATAGCCGCCGGCCGACAGGGCTTCGATGGCCACCACGTTCTGACCGGTGTCAATGCGGGCCCCGGCCAGAGCGGCGGCCCGGGCAAAGGCGCGCGTGGACTTGACCGGGTCGGCCTGACCGCGCTGCGGCGAGTACACATAACCCGCCAGATCGCCGCTGACTTCCGGATCGATGGAGCGGGCCTCGTTCGGGGTCAGCAGTTCGGCCTCGTAACCGCCGGCATGAAGGGCGGCTATCCGGTCCTGGTAATACTCGTACTGTTCCGGCGTGTGAATGGCGGTCAGGGTGCCGGACAGGCGGAACTCCATGTCATGGTCAAGATCCATCTGCATGCGCTTGAAGATCTCCACGCCGCCGGCCGTGAGGTAGGACAGCAGATCGGGATCATTACCCCAGCCATAGCCGCCCAGGCCACCCATGTTCTGGCCCGAAGCCTCCGAGGCAATCTCGCCCCGCTCCAGCAGAGTGACATCCACGCCCTGCTCGGCCAGGTGGAAGGCGGTGGAAGAGCCGGCGATCCCGCCGCCGATGATGAGAACGTCGGTCTCGCCGCCGGCCCGGGCGGCCAGGCGGCCAGGGAGTACACTGCCCGCGGCCAGCATGCCGAGGCCGGTCAGCACCCGGCGTCGGCCGGGGCTGGCGGCCTGCGCCGACTCTTGCCGCTGATCACCGCCGTGGGCGTTTTCACTATTCCTGTTGTTGTCATTATTGCCCGTGCGCATGTTGCCTCCTCGCCGCTGCCTGCCGTGTCGATTCGCCCGCCCTGATGGCTCTGGGTCCGGCTCCCACTGTATCTCTTATACTCTTTATGCGGTTGGCCCTGCAATGCAATGGCCCGGGAGCACGCATACTTCATAGGTTGTCAGTTGACAACCTATGACGGCATCCCCATACTGGAGACAAGGAATGAGTCGTCCATTACATCCGAAGAAAGAGATTGAAGCCGCACTCAGTTACGCGGAAGAGGAGGGATGGCGAGTCAAGATAGGCGGCAGTCATGCCTGGGGCAGAATCCACTGTCCCTACAATGACAATGAGTGCCGCTGCGGTGAGTTTTGTATCGCAAGTGTGTGGAGTACGCCGGGAAATCCCGAGAGCCACGCCCGGGCGCTGCGCAGGGTGGTGGATAGATGTTCCACTCACCAACGCCGGGGCGAGACGGAGCCGAAGAATTGAACTATGGAATACATTTTTACCCTGAAATACCAATTGACTGACCGCGACAATGAGCCGGATGCGCTGGTGGAGCGCCTGGGCGCCGCCGGCTGTGATGACGCTCTCGTGGGAGTGGGGCAGCCTGGTCGCCTGGCGCTGGAATTCTCCCGGGAGGCGAGCAGTGCCAAGGAGGCGATTCACACCGCGCTGGCTGATGTCAAAAGTGCAATACCCTCAGCCTGCCTGATAGAGGCCTCGCCGGATCTGGTCGGTTTGACGGATGTGGCGGACATCGTGGGCGTTTCCCGCCAGGCAATGCGGAAGCTGATGCTCGCCCATCGCGCAACATTTCCCATACCAGTCCACGAAGGCAGCACCTCGATCTGGCATCTGGCGGAGGTGCTTGACTGGCTTGAGAAGCGAGATGGTTACCAGATTGACGCGGGAATAGTGGAAACCGCGAGAGTCGCACTGGCGGTGAACGTCGCCAAGGAGACGCTGCGTCATCCGGTGAGTGGTCGAGGGGATATGGAGCGCTTGACCGCGTAAGAATCGACAGTACCCTGATCGGGTGATACTTTTTTCCTGAACTCTCCGGGTGATATGCAACGTGCACAGGCTTTTTACATGAACTCGATACGATCCACTTTCACCCGGCTGATGCTTGTTGCAACAGCGTTCGCGGTAGTCGCTTGTCCGGCAGCAGCCGCTATATGGTGATGTCGGTGCTGGCGAGTAACGAGCCGGGCGAACGCAGTGTGCTGATCATCAACGGGATCTCACCGGAAGGCACGGGGGCCTACGAGGTCTATCAACCGGCGGTTGTGGCGGTAGCGGAACGGTCGGTGAGCGGGCAGGGTGACAGCAACGCGAGTGTGGAGGAATACTGGGAAATGGTGGTCGATAGCGGGGATGCCGCCAGTCTGGCGTTGCGCTATCAGCAGGCGGTGCCGACAAGACGGCAGTCGAGCGTTGTTATCCGCTCCGGCAGGCACACCGATTACACCCGTACCTACACCATCGATCAGGCCAATGATGCGCTGGGTGTGCCGGGTGTTGCGGACAGCCGTATCGAGTCATTCCGCTTTTCAGCAGAAGGACCGCTGTTCTCCCGTCTGTTCGATGGCAATGAAGTGATCACCGGAGTGACGTCGACGCCGTGGTATAACCGGGAGATAAGCATCCCCTGAAGAGGCGAGCCGACGCGTGGGCTGTCGTGATGTCATCAGACAGGGCTCCCCGGATTTAACCGACAGCGAACTCGATCAGCAGCATGTCGATGTGGAATCTTACGTCACCGCCCATGATGGGGATATACTTGTAACACAGTTACAATAATGAGAAGAACAGCCATGCGTGTTTACAGAGTTACTCAACTACTCGTTCTTGCCCTTTTCCTGCAAACCGTCCAGGTCTCCGTGGCGGCCGAGTTTCCCAGTGCCCGCCCGAGTCAACTCGGGCTGTCGGCAGAGCGTCTGGAAAATCTCGATGCGGTAATGAAATCCTACGTCGAGGCGGGACAGATCGCCGGGCAGGTCATCCTCGTGCTGCGCAATGGTCGTATTGCCTATTCCGCCGCCAATGGCATGCGCGACATCGATGCCGACGCACCCATGACCGAGGACACCCTGTTCCGTATTGCCTCGCAGACCAAGGCCATTGTCAGCGCCGGCATAATGGTGCTGCACGAACGCGGTGAACTGAATATCGCCGACCCTCTGAGCCGCTACATTCCCGAATGGGCGGATGCTCAGGTGGCGGTGGCCGACGGCGACGGCTACACGTTGGAGCCTGTGCGCACCCCGATCACCCTGCGCCATCTGCTGACTCATAGCAGCGGCATCAGCTATGGCGTCTTCGGCGCGTCCGGACCGGCGGCGTCGGAATGGGAG
>JAWLFN010000277.1:0-3179 GCA_041685555.1 Gammaproteobacteria bacterium
CCCAGCAGCAACTGGCTCTGGAGGCCAACCGGCAGGCACAGGAACTGCAGCCGTTGCAGACGGAATATATCCAGGTCAATTATGCCGATGCCGGTAACATCCTCAGTCTGCTTACCGGGTCGGAGAGTGGCTCCTCTCCCCAGCAGGTGGCGCAGTCGGCAAACGAGGACGGGGAGCCGGTGGCAGAGGTCGAACAACCGCGCGGGGTGCTGTCCCGTCGGGGTACTGCCACCGTGGATGAGCGCACCAACATCATCATCATCCGGGATGTACCCGGGAAGCTCGAAGAGGTGCGAGAGTTGCTCAGCCGGCTGGATGTACCGGTACGGCAGGTGCTGATAGAGGCCCGCATCGTCAATGTGTCCACGGATTTTGGTCGAGACCTGGGTATTCGCTGGGGCGCCGCCGGACGTTCCGGTGGCAGTAGCGGTTTTCACTACGGCGGCAGTCTCGAGGCCAGTGCCGAGCAGGCCGGATCAGGGAGCGTCTCTGCCACATTCCCGGATGCCCTGGCTGTGGACCTGGGTGCGGATACCGAGGACGCCAGCAGTTTTGCCATCGGCTTCGCCCGCAACAGTCATCTGATCGAACTGGAACTGTCCGCTCTGGAAAGCACCGGCAATGGCGAGGTGATCGCCAGGCCCAAGGTCACGACCCAGGACAAGGTCATGGCCAATATCCGGTCCGGTGTGCGCATTCCCTTCCAGGCGCAGGCTGGCGGCACGGCGGGAGGTTCCACCACTGAATTCGTGGATGCCGTCCTGTCGTTGGAGGTGACCCCGCAGATCACTCCGGATGGTCGTATCATCATGGAGCTGGATATCCACCAGGATTCGGTATCTCCGGACTCCGGGCAGGTACCGGCCATCAACACGAATTCGGTCAACACCAGTGTGCTGGTGGACGACGGGGATACGGTGGTGCTGGGCGGCATTTTCCGTGAAGAGACCACGACCCGGGAAAGCAAGACACCGCTGCTGGGTGATGTGCCCTATCTGGGCCGCCTCTTCAGCCGCAGCAGCACGGAGCGACGACGCACGGAGTTACTGATCTTCATCACGCCCCGGATCATCGCGGAGTGGGGCGGCCGCTGAGCCGCCCTTGTTTTTTGTACGGCTTCCCGGGAGAATGCCGGGTTCCACCGAGTGGTGCGGCAAACAAATACATGCAGTCAGTTGGCAATATCTTCCTGATCGGCCCGATGGGCGTGGGCAAGACGACCATCGGTCGTCAGCTGGCGGGCGAGCTGCAGTTGCGCTTTCTGGATTCGGACCGGGAGCTTGAAGCTGTCACTGGGGCCGACATTCCCTGGATTTTCGATGTGGAAGGCGAGGCCGGTTTCCGTTTGCGCGAGGAGCGCATGATCGATCAGCTCACGCAACTGCAGGATATCGTGCTGGCAACCGGAGGCGGTGCCATCCTGTCGGCAGTGAGTCGACAGCGCCTGCACCAGCGCGGGACCGTCGTCTACCTGCGGGCCAGTCTGCGGCAGTTGCAACAGCGGACGCGAAAGAACAAAAACCGTCCTCTGTTGGAGACCGCAGATCCGGGCCGAAAGATCCGGGAGCTGATGGAGCAACGCGATCCGCTCTATCAGGAAACGGCTCACATCATCATTGACACCACGCGACGCGGACCGCGCAGCGTGATTGCCGAGATCCGGCGCAGACTGCCTGCTGTGTCCGGCGGAACATCGATATGACAGTACGCAAAGAAGTGAATGTGGAGTTGGGCGACCGCGGTTACCCGATTCTGATCGGTACCGGTCTGCTGGACCAGTCCGGGTTACTACAGCCCTGGATCCGGGGACGGAAGGCGCTGATCGTCACCAACGACGTGGTGGCGCCACTGTACCTGGAGCGCCTCAAGCGGGCACTGCCCGATGTGGAACTGGATGAGGTCATCCTGCCCGACGGGGAAGCCGGCAAGCATCTGGAGACGGTAAACCTGATCTATGACCGGCTGCTGGAGAACCGTCATGAGCGCAGTTCGACGTTGATCGCACTGGGCGGTGGAGTCACCGGGGACATCACCGGGTTCGCGGCGGCCACCTATCAGCGTGGTGTGCCGTTCATCCAGGTGCCGACCACATTGTTGGCGCAGGTGGACTCATCCGTTGGCGGCAAGACCGGGGTCAACCATGCCCTCGGCAAGAACATGATCGGGGCTTTCCATCAGCCGCGGTGTGTGCTGGCTGACATGGATGTCCTGGATACCCTGCCGGATCGTGAGCTGAGGGCCGGACTGGCCGAAGTCATCAAATACGGCCTGATCGGTAATGCCGGTTTTTTTGCGTGGCTGGAAACCAACATTTCGGCATTGCTGGCGCGTGACAGTGAACGAATGGCGGAGGCGGTGCGTATCTGCTGCGAGGAAAAGGCCCGGATCGTTGCGCTGGATGAGCGCGAGGGCGGCGTTCGGGCTCTGCTGAACCTGGGGCATACTTTTGGTCACGCCATTGAGACAGCGATGGGCTACGGTGCCTGGCTGCATGGCGAGGCCGTGGCAGCCGGCATGGTCATGGCGGCCGATCTGTCCAGGCGTCTGGGCTGGCTCTCTCCGGAGGATGCCATGCGCACTCGCGGACTGGTGGAAGCGGCCGGGTTGCCCGCTGCCCCTCCCGAGGGCATCAAGGCTGATCGATTCCTGGAGCTGATGGCCGTGGACAAGAAGGTGCAGGATGGCCGGATCCGTCTGATCCTGCTGCGAGCCCTGGGCGAGGCCGTCGTGGAAGCCGGGTTCGATCCGGCGCTGTTGCGGCGGACGCTGCAGGCCGGCAATGAATTGTGTAAGGAGTGAGAGTGCATGTCGAATCTGAAGAATGACCGGTTCCTGCGAGCCCTGATGCGTCAGCCGGTGGATGTGACCCCGGTATGGATGATGCGGCAGGCCGGCCGCTATCTGCCGGAGTATCGGGCCACCCGCCAGCAGGCAGGGGATTTCATGAGCCTTTGCCAGTCACCGGAGCTGGCCTGTGAGGTTACCATGCAGCCGCTGCGGCGCTACGCGCTCGATGCGGCCATCCTGTTTTCCGACATCCTTACGATCCCGGATGCCATGGGTCTGGGGCTGTATTTCGAGCCCGGCGAGGGCCCGAAATTCAGCCGGACCGTCAACAGCGCGGCGGATGTCGACGCCCTGCCCGTGCCGGACATGGATTCAGAACTGTCCTATGTCAC
>JAWLFN010000055.1:0-13217 GCA_041685555.1 Gammaproteobacteria bacterium
CCTGTCCTCCGATCCGGAGCAGTCCGCCGATGAGTGGATGTCCGGCCGTTGACCCGGACTCATGTTCTGTATTGAAGAGTGGCCCGTTCCCGTGACGGGCCATTTTTTTTGAGTGGTCACCGGCCCTGTCGAAATCGGGTAACGTTTCGCCGTTTCCGGGGTCGCGATAGAATGGCCGTCCACCACGGGCCCACTATTCAATCCGGAAGCTGACAACATGTCCAACGATGATACGTTCCGCGACAGCGCGCTGCGCTACCATGCCGAACCGATGGCCGGAAAGCTGGCCATCCGTCCCACCAAACCACTGGCCAACAACCGGGACCTGTCCCGTGCCTACTCTCCCGGAGTCGCCTATGCCTGCGAGCTCATCGCCGACGATCCGGGCGAAGCAGCGCGACTGACGGTACGGGGTAACCTGGTGGCCGTGATCACCAACGGAACCGCCGTACTGGGTCTGGGCAACATCGGTCCGCTGGCCGCCAAGCCGGTCATGGAAGGCAAGGCGGTGTTGTTCAAGAAGTTTGCCGACATCGACGTCTTTGATATCGAGATCCAGGAGACCGATGTGGACCGGCTCGTGGAGACGATCGCCGCGCTGGAGCCGACATTCGGTGGCATCAATCTGGAGGACATCAAAGCGCCGGAATGTTTCCTGGTGGAAAGAAAGCTGCGCGATATCATGAACATTCCCGTGTTCCATGATGATCAGCACGGTACGGCCATCGTGGCCGCCGCCGCCGTCTACAACGGTCTGCGCCTGGTGGAGAAGCGGTTCGAGGATCTGCGCGTGGTGGTGTCCGGTGCCGGCGCGGCCAGTATCGCCTGTGTGGAGTTGCTGATGAGCATGGGCGTGCAGCGCGACAATGTCCGCATGCTGGACCGGCGTGGCGTCATCCATTCCGGGCGCGAGGAAGGGATGAACCCCTGGAAAGAGAAGTTCGCCGTCGACACGGACCAGCGCACAATGGATGACGTCATCGAGGGGGCGGACCTATTTCTTGGCCTGTCGGGCCCGGGTGTGCTCAATGCGGAGCAGGTCAAGCGGATGGCCCGCGATCCCCTGATTCTGGCCATGTCCAATCCCGTGCCGGAAATCATGCCGGAAGAGGCACTCGCGGTACGGCCTGATGCCATTCTGGCGACCGGCCGATCCGATTATCCGAACCAGGTCAACAATGTTCTGTGTTTTCCGTTCATTTTCCGTGGCGCACTGGATTGTGGCGCGACGCACATCAATGACGCCATGAAGCGTGCCTGTGTGCGTGCCATTGCTGATCTGGCGATGCGCGAAGCCTCCGAGACCGTGGCGAAGGCCTATGTGGGGGAAGAGCTGCGATTCGGTCGCGAGTACCTGATTCCCAAGCCTTTCGATCCCCGCCTGATCGAGGATGTGCCGCTGGCCGTGGTGCGTGCCGCAATGGAGAGCGGTGTTGCCACGCGCCCCGTGGTGGACATGGAGGGCTATCGCAATCGCCTCAGCGCCTATGTCAGTGGCAGCCGGCTGTTCATGCAACCCACCATCGAGGTGGCGCGGAAAAACCCGGCCCGCATTGTCTACGCCGAGGGCGAGAACGATGATGTACTGCTGGCGATGCAGGCGGTGGTTGATGAGCGGGTTGCCAAGCCCGTGCTGATCGGTCGACCGGCGATCATAGAAGAACGGATACGACGGATGGGGCTGCGACTGGAGCCGGGCGAGCATTTTGAGGTGTTCAACTCCGAAGAGGCCGATGTGCATGAGCGCTACTGGCAGTTCTACCATCACCACGTGGGGCGTTCCGGGGTATCGGCGGAAGCGGCCCGCAATGCCGTGCACAACAACAGTACCATCCTCGCCGCCGTCATGGTGGCGATGGGCGATGCCGACGGAATGATCTGCGGCAAGGTGGGTCGGTTTGATTCGCATCTGCGTGACATCCGGCCGATCATCAAATCAACCCGTTGTGGTGGTCACGTCTCCTCGGTCTGCGTCCTGCTGATGGATGATGGACCTGTCTTTCTGGCCGATCCGTTCGTCAACGTGGACCCGACCGAGGACGAGGTGGTGGAGATTGCCAGGGATGCGATCAGTTTTGTACAGAATTCATGTGACATCGAGCCGGTAGTGGCTCTGTTGTCACATTCCAATTTCGGCACCTACGAGGATACCTCTTCGCTAAAAATGAAGCAGGCCGCGCACCGACTGCGGAACGAGATGCCGGGCCTGCAGATCGACGGGGAAATGCATGCCTTCACCGCCCTGAACCCGGAGCTGAGGAAAACGGTTTTCGAGGGAGCCAACATCAAGGGACGCGCCAATGTGCTGGTCATGCCGAATATGGATGCGGCGAGTATCACGCTGGGGCTGTTGCGTTCCTATACCAATGCCAGACTGATCGGTCCGTTTCTGCACGGGCTGCAAAAGCCGGCCCATATCCTGATTCCCTCAGTCAGTGGTCGGGGCATTCTCAACCTGACGGCGCTTGCCGTGGCGGACATACACAGGCGGCTGGCCGCCGCGCGTGTGAACGGTCAGGAGCAGGCCGGATGAAAGCCGGAACTGCAGTTGCTATACTGGCCCGGTAGGGTCCGAAGGGACATCGGATTGTATTGAAAGCCAGCGTGGTCACAAGCCACGCAGGCAACATTTTGCCAACCGCGGGAGCCTGAACATGAAAAAGGATCCGACCAAGGGGTATGTAGCGCTGCTGGGCTGGAGCCTGGCGGCTGTGGAAGCTGCCGAGGATTTTGATCGCCGTTATGTGGTGGTGGCACCTGACTGGGCGGAAGAGTACTGCGGGAAACACGACATTCCCTACATACCGTGGAACTTTGAGCGACTCAATGACCGTTCCGTGGAGATCGCGCAGTTACTGCAGGAAAAGGGTGTTGATGTTGCCATCCCACTGTTCGAGGAGACGGTGGAGTGGGCCGGCGCCATCAATTCTGTGCTCATGGACAACCCCCGGCTGTTCGGCCAATCCATTCTGTTTCGTGACAAGGCGCTGATGAAGCGACGCGCACAGCTGGGTGGTATCCGGGTGGGCATCTTCGAGGAGGCTCATGAGAAGGACGATGTGATCCGGTTTCTGAAGCGGGTCAATCAGACGCTGCTCAAGCTGGATGGGGACCCGAACGATCCCATCCACCTGAAGGCCTTTGACAAGGCCGGCTGTCTGGGTCATCGGGTGATCCGGACCCCGGATGAGGTCGATACCATCCCGGATGAAGAGTTCCCGGTGTTGATGGAAAGTCATCTGGATGGTTGGGAATTTGCGGTCGAGGCCTGGGTGCACGACGGAAAGATCCGGTTTCTGAATATTTCAGAATATGTGACATTGGGATATTCTGTGTTTGTGCCAGCCACTCCGGAGCTGGAGAGCTGGCGTGCCCAGATCACCAGGCAGATCGAGAAACTGATCAAAACCTTCGATATCCGGTTCGGATTCATCCATCCCGAGTACTTCGTCACCAGTGACGGGGAAATGTATTTTGGTGAGGTAGCCTACAGGCCGCCCGGCTTCAAGGTGTTCGAATTGATGGAGCGGGTCTATGGCTTCAACGCGTATCAGGCTCTCATTCTGACTTTCGACCCGAAGGCCACGGATGAAGAAGTGGCGGGATTCTTTCCGAAGGAAGTGGTGGATGCGAAATGCTACGCCGGCTGTTTTGGCGTCTACCCTCGACGCCGAGTGGTCAGTACACTGGAGATTCCCGAAGAGACCGAACAGCATGAGTACTTCGAATCTCATGAGCTGACACCACCGCTTGAGGAGACGGTCACCAAGCGCACCGCTTTCGGTACACACTGGGGGCTGGTGTATTTCAAGGGCGATGACCCGTATCGCCTGCGGGACCTGCTGAAGCATCAGGAAGAGCTGGATTTCTATGTGTGACGTCGGCTATCGGCCGGTCAGAGGCAGTGTATGAATGATCACGGGGGGCAGGCCCGGGAGGGCCTGACAGCGCAGTCGCCAATGACTGGTGAAAACAGCGCTGCAAACGATGCGCTGCTGGCCCGCTTTCTGGGGCGATTTGATGAGGCATTGCAGATACTGGCTCGGGCCCGCGGTTTTGCCAAACCCGGCAAGTTGCGGCGTGTACTGGATGCAGCGCGCTCGGTCCTGGGCGTGGAGGGCGGCTGTGCGGCGTTGGAAGAGCGGGCCGAGGCCATTGAGCGTGCAGGGCTATTCGAAGGCTCGGACTGGGCCAGTCCGCGGAGCCTGGTGCCGTCACTGACACGGGGGTCGCTGCGCAGTGCCGATGTGGACACGTTGGTTATCGAGACGCTCAGCGAGTTGCGGTTGCTGGCGGTGGCATGTGGCAGTTTCCGCCATCCCGATGTGTCCAGTGAGCAGGCGCATCATTTCCTGACGCAGGTGCTGGCACTCAACCTGGAGCTGCTGTTCCAGGGGCCGGATGAAGAGCGGCGGGTGGTCCAGGGCCGCATGGCGATCATTCCGCAACTGCTCTTTCAGCACCTGGTCGAGCGCATCGGTTATGAACACATCATCGACAGTCTGATTGACGAGATCTGGCGGGTTCTCAAGCAGAGGCCGATTCAGGTCGCTTCCGTCAGACAGATGATCACTCAGATCGCCATCTGCCAGGCCAATCCCGACATTGAGTTCGGCAGCAGTGGGCAGGGCGCGGACCGCCTGGTCAGCGCGCTGTTCGGGCCGACGGAAGCCAGCCGCGAGGATCCCGGTCTCGACGCTTATCTGGAGCGGCTCGAGAGGATGGATGTGGCGGCACTGCAGTATGAGGCCACCGGCTCGGCCAGGGCCATGCACGATACCGGTCTGGTGTCGGCTTACCACGCAACATTGATCCGTTTCCTGGTTGATGGCGAGGAGCGCGCGCAGCTTCTGCATGAGGCCATGGGGCTGTCCAGCACCGGACGCGAGTGTCTGCTGTGCTATCGCAAACTGGTCAACGAGTTGATCCGCAAGGCGGTTCATCCGGAAACACCACAGGCATTGTACGGCCTCACACTGATGCTGGAGCGGGGTATTCTGTACCAGCCAGCCGTTGCCCCCGCTTTGTGGAGACAGCTGGCGCTTCCCCTGTGTAAGACGGCAAGGGAACGACTGTCGCTGGTGTATGGCGACCAGCAACCACCCAATGTGCATCTTCTGGAAGGCGTACTCTGCCTGCTAGGCCTTCCCCTGGGGGTCGGGCAGGGCAACAACCCCACCTGTCAGTCGGCCCGGGCCCTGTCCATGTGGGCGTACAGCGATCCCGACTATCTGTTGCAGATGGTGGTCTGGGCCGCGCGGGACGACGAGATCGTCATGCACTTCGAGGGTGAGGCGATTTCCTCGCGGGAAAGTCTGGGGGGTGTGGCGGACACATTGCACCTGGATCTGGATCCTGTGTCGCTGCTGGTGGTTCCGCATCTTGATCGCATCTATGCGGAAATGGTGCGACGGTGCGAGGACAGGAACCAGGATCCGCACCGCTGGGTTAATCCGGAGTTCCACGGCTGGTGGTCGGGACGCGGGTTCCATATTGCCGTGGACGTGGCCACGGGCAAGCTGAAGGATCTGGAATCGTTTTTGCGTTACTTCCATGCCTGCTATCATCCTTACTACAACGGCAATCAGCCGGTGATCCATCCGCAACCGGCGGGGATTGCCGTGACCGATACCTCGGCGCGTTTCATCGGCTGGCACGCGATCAGTCTGCTGCGGGTCGCCCTCGATCCCGAGAACATCATGCGCGTGTATTTCTACAATCCCAATAATGACAGTGGACAGGACTGGGGTAACGGCGTGGTGGTCAGTACCGCCGGCAAGGGGGAGCGATTCGGCGAAGCGTCACTGCCATTCGGGCAGTTCGCTTCGCGCCTGTACATATTTCATTATGATCCGCTTGAACCGGGCGAACCGGATGGTGTTGATGCCGATACGCTCCGCGAAGTCGTCGCCAGCGTCCATGAGAGCTGGGGCGCCGATCGACGTGATGATGAGAATGCCGGGACGGACTGATCAGTCCCGTTCCAGGATCGCCGCCACGCCCATTCCGCCCGCTGTGCAGACTGACAGCAGGCCGCGGCCCTTGCCCTTGCGTTCCAGCAGTTCGCCGAGATTGCCCATGACCCGGGCACCGGTGGCCGCAAACGGGTGACCGAAGGCCAGAGAACCGCCCTTGACATTCATCCTGTCGCGGTCGATCGCTCCCAGCGCACCATCCAGACCAAGCCGGTCGCGGCAATATGCCTCGTTCTCCCAGGCCTTCAGAGTGCACAGTGTCTGGGCGGCAAAGGCCTCGTGGATTTCGTAGAAATCGAAATCCTGCAGCGCCAGGGACTGGCGCTGCAGCAGTTCGGCCACGGCAACGGTGGGGGCCATCAGCAGCCCCTCGTCATGCACATGATCCACCGCGCTGGAGCGGCCAGCGGTCAACCAGGCCTGCACGGGCAGGTCGTGTTTCTCGGCATAGGCCTCGCTGACCAGCAACACGGCAGCCGAGCCATCCGTGAGCGGTGTGCTGTTGCCCGCGGTGAGCGTGCCGGTTTCCTGGTCGAACGCCGGTTTCAATGTGGCCAGTTTCTCCAGGCTGGAGTCGGGACGGATGTTGTTGTCCCGACTGACGTCGTGGAAAGGAATGACCTGCTCGTCGAAAAAGCCCTCATCATAGGCGCTTGCGGCATTGTGGTGGCTTTCCAGCGCCAGCTGATCCTGCTCCTGTCGTGAGATGCTCCATTCCCGTGCCATGCGCTCGCAGTGTTCGCCCATTGACAGGCCGGTGCGGGGTTCTGCATTGGCCGGTGCCTGGGGAGCCAGCTCGCGCAGTCGCAGGCCGCGAAAGGCGCCCAGTCTCCCTTTCAACCCTTTGGCCCGATTCATCTGCAACAGACGCTTTTTCAGCCGCTCACGCAGTACCAGCGGAATATCACTGGTGGTATCCGTTCCAGCGGCGATGGCACAGTCAATCTGCCCGCTGGCGATGCGCCCGGCGGCCAGCAGGGCGCCCTGCAGGGAGGTGCCACAGGCCATCTGCAGTGTGGTGGCCGGAGTCAGTGGGGAGAGGGAGGTGCTCAGTACCGCTTCGCGCGCCAGGTTCCAGTCCTTGGAGTGCTTGGTGACGGCGCCGGCCAGTACTTCGTCGACTTTCCGACCGCCAAGGTCGTACTTGTCCACCAGGCGCTGCAGCGTATCGGACAGCATGTCCAGATTGCTTAGCTGCGCGTAGGCCGTATTGGAGCGGCAGAAGGGAATGCGTGCGCCGCCGACGACGGCGACCCGTGTCAGTGATGTCATGATGTTGAACCCGTGCTTGCTGTCTGGTGATCATTGGATTGGACGAAGGCTGGCGACTCGACCTCGAACTGTTCGTGTTGATGTGCCAGATAGTACATGGGGCCGCCGCGGAAGGGGGCAAAACCGGTGCCGAAAACCATGCCGGCATCCAGCAGTTCTTCATCCCCCACGATGCCTTCTTCCAGCGCTGCCCGACACTCCTCCGTATAGGCATGCACCAGCCGCTCGGCCAGGATACGGAAATCGTGGCCCACAGTGTGACGTGGCTCCTTGACCGGTTTGCCGTCCTTCCAGTGATAGAGGCCGCTGCCGCTCTTTTTCCCCAGGCGCCCCTGATCGACATGGGAGCGGATGAAGCGGGCTTCCTCGCTGTCCTTGGTCTGTTCGTCGCCCAGCACCTCAGTGACCATCAGGCAGACATCCAGACCCACCGTGTCGGCCAGTTCCACCGGGCCCATGGGCATGCCAAACAACTCGGCGGCCCGGTCAATGGCTTCCGCCGGGGTGCCTTCCTGCATTATCTGTAGGGCTTTCATCATGTACGGAGCCAGCACCCGGTTGACCAGGAAGCCCGGGCTGCTGCGCACCGGTAGCGGAAAGCGGTCGATCTGGCTGCAGAAGGACGCTGCTTTCTTCATCATGTCCGGGCTGGAGTGCTGGCCGCCGACCACCTCCACCAGCGGCATTTTTGCCACCGGATTGAAAAAGTGCAGTCCCACCAGGCGGGTGGGTTTCTCCAGCGCCTCGGCCAGCGTCTCCAGCGGGATGGCGGAGGTGTTGGTGGCGAGGACCGTGTGACGCTGCAGTTTCGGTTCCATGCGACGGAACAGTTCCTGTTTGGCCTGCGCGTTCTCGACAATGGCTTCGATCACCACGTCGGCAAAGGCGACTCTGGTGCCCTCGACGTCCGGCCGCAGTCGGGCCATGGCGCTTTTCACCCGTTGCGGATCGCGTAGCTTGCGGCGCAGCAGCTTCTCGGCATTTTTCAGAGCCCGGCCGATCTGTTCCTGACTCTGGTCCTGCAGACTGACTTCCATTCCCTTGAGTACGCACCAGGCAGCGATGTCCCCGCCCATGACGCCAGCTCCCACCACATGAACACGCCGGGCGCTGAAATCACTTTTCCGCCCTTCCGCCTTCAGGCGCTCCATCAAGCGGAACACACGACGCAATCCGTCCGCGGCCGGTGTGACCATCAGCCTGCTGACTGTATCGATCTCGACCTGCTGCAACCGCTTCCTGTTGGCACCGATGCGGCGCCAGTTTTCGATCAGACTGAAGGGAGCCGGGTAGTGTTCGGGCCGTACTCGGCTGGCTGTCTGCTTGCGCATCTGGCGGGCCAGCAACGGGCGTAGTGGCCATTGACTGGTCATGCGCGCCGTAAGCCGTGGCGGCCTGCTGTGCCTGGACTTGAGAATGGCCCGTCGTGCCGCCCAGTTGAGCGCCCCGTGACGGTTGATGACTTCGTCCACGAGTCCGATGCCCAACGCCGCGCGCGCATTGATGTTGCGCGCTGTCAGCATCAGCTCCATGGCTTTCAGGCCGCCGACGCGTGCAATCGAGCGCGCCGATCCACCGAAGCCGGGATAGATGCCGAGTTGTGTTTCGGGGAAGCCGAATTTCGTGTCCGGGGTGTCCTGCGCGATGCGGTAGTCGCAGGCCAGAGCCAACTCCAGGCCGCCGCCCAGGCAGTAGCCGCGGATGGCCGCCACGGTCGGGCAGGGCAGCGCTTCCAGACGATCGAACATGTCGTGAACACGGCTGATCTCGGCTTTTACGCTGTCCGCGTCATCAAAGCCATCAAATTCCCTGACGTCGGCTCCGTATATGAAACCACCGGATTTGCCGGAGAGAATGGCCAGGCCCAGCGGAGTGTCACGCTCGGCCAGCGTGATCAGGGCATCGAATTCCTCCAGTACTTCGCGACCCAGTGCATTGACCGACTCCCCCTGGCGGTCAAGGTACAGCCAGAGAATGTTGTCGTTGTCGCGAGTGACCTGCCAGTGACGGCAATCCGGGATTGCAGCGCGCGCCATAGCTTCTACTCCGTGTCTGATGAATACCGTAACTCTAACGTGGTCAGGACCACTTTGCACCATCCCTCTGTTGTGTACCGCGGGTCTACTTATTCGCCCGCCGATAATGATGATAAGATGCTGACCAGCATTCCCTATCCTCGGAGGAACACATGTTTTCGCTCATCATGAAGGTCATGCGGGACCAGAAAATGTTGCCACGCATATCGGACACCGAGCGGCAGGCACTGGAAGCGGGCACCGTGTGGATCGACGGGCAGATTTTCTCCGGTAATCCGAATTTCCGCAGTATGCTGGAGCAGCCCTACGACGCATTGAGCGAGGAGGAGCGGGCTTTCCTTGAAGGACCGACGGAGGAATTGTGCCTGATGACCGATGCGTACGAAGTCGTCAGGACCCGCCGTGTCCCGGAATCGGTGCAGCGGTACATCAAGGACCAGGGATTCATGGGCCTGCTGATACCGAAGGAATACGGAGGCAAGGGCTTCTCGACACTGGCGATCTCGACCATCATGGCCAAGGTGAACGCCTACTGCCCGCCCATGGGAACATTTGTCGTGATCCCCAATTCCCTCGGTGCGGCTGAACTGCTGCTCCACTATGGTACCGAAGAGCAACGTCAGGCGTACCTTCCGAAGCTGGCCAGTGGCGAATACGTCCCCTGTTTCGGTCTGACCGAGTTGACGGCCGGTTCCGATGCCGCGTCCATCCGCGCGGAAGGCGAAGTGTTCCAGGGAGAGGATGGCAAGCCTCAATTACGTCTGAATTTCGAGAAGCGCTACATCACGCTGGCGCCGGTGGCGAATCTGATTTCTCTGGCATTCCAGTTGCACGATCCGGACAACCTGTTGGGCAAGGGCGAATATCCTGGCATTACGGTGGCCATGCTGCACAAGGGTACCAGGGGCCTCAAGACGGGTGATCACCACGATCCGATCGGCCTGGGTTTTTACAACGGACCGATTGTGGGCAAGGATGTGGTGGTCCCGGCCGAACAGATCATCGGCGGCCCCGACTACGCCGGTCAGGGCTGGCGCATGTTGATGGAGCAACTGGCCGGGGGGCGGGCCATTTCGTTGCCGGCCGGAGCCATTGGTGGCATGAAGGCAGTGGCGGCTTCCACCGGCGCCTATTCGATGATCCGCCGCCAGTTCGACATTCCCATCGGCCTGATGGAAGGCGTGCAGGAGAAGGTGGCGCGGATCGCCGCTTTCACCTATCTGTTTGAAGGGTCGCGGGTGTACTCCTGTTCGGCCATCGATGCCGGAGAACAGCCTCCGGTGATTTCGGCGCTGTTGAAATCCAGCAGCACCGAGTACGCGCAGAAGGCCATCATCGACGGCATGGATGTATTCTCCGGTGCCGGCGTGATGCAGGGACCGAACAATATTCTGGGCGGCGGATACAGCAGTGCTCCGGTCAGCATCACGGTGGAAGGGGCCAACATCATGACACGCACCCTGATGGTTTTCGGGCAGGGCGCAACCCGTTGCCATCCCTACGCACTGAATCTGGTGCAGGCGGTGGAAGACAACAACGTGTCTGGATTCCGGCGTAATCTGCTCGGCTGGTTGTGGCATACCACCAGTAACTGGGGGCGTCTCAAGCTTCGCTCCCTGACCCGGGGGCGCAGCGCGGGCAGTCCGTTGTCCGGCGCCACGGCAACGTACTATTACCGCCTGGGATGGGCCGCGACGCGGTTCGCGCTGCTGGCCGATCTGGCCATGTATTTCATCGGTGGCAAGCTCAAGGCCCGCGGCAATCTCAGCGGTCGCTTCGCCGATGCACTGACCTGGCAGGTGTTGGCCATCAGTACCTTGCGTCGTTACGAGGCCGAGGGACGACAGAAGGAAGACCTTCCGCTGGTGCAGTTCGCCTGTGAATATGCATTGCAGCAGATCCAGCAGGCATTCGAGGGCATTCATGCCAACTTCGATGCGCCCCTGGTGGGCTGGTGGTTACGTGGCCCCGCGTCCCTGTTTCTGCGGATCAACCCGTTGTCGCGGGGTCCCTCCGACCGTCTGGTGCCCAGGACGGCGGCCACCATCCAGCGTATGGATGAGCAGTTCCGGCGCCTGACTGCCGATATTGCGCCGGCACCGGAAGATGAGCCCGGTATGGGGCGTCTGATGAAGGCCTTCCGCCTCTATACGGAAACACTGGAAGCGGTACGGCGCATCAGAAAGGCGCAGAAGCAGCGCAAGCTGCAACGTGGCGCGCCCCACGAGGTGTCCGCCCAGGCCTGTCGTGCCGGAATCATCACGGAAGGCGAAGCCTCCCTGCTGGCCCAGGCTCACGATGCGGCAATGGAGGCGATTGAAGTGGATGTGTTCAGTCCGGAGGAGTATTTCCGTGACGAGCCCGGTACGGACCCGTCTCGGTCGCGGGCTGACCGATCCTCGAAAAAGCCTTCAATGGCGGCGGATGGGGATCCATCGGCGGGCCACAAGAAAGCCGGCAAGAAGCCCGGCGCGGTGCGCGCGTCCGGGAAAAAGGAGAAAGCGACGGTTGATACCGCCGCTGAGAAGTCGCCCCTGGAAAGTTGAAAGCGGCGGGACTGCCCGGTTTTCTCATCGTGGTCCGATGGCAACGCCATCATCGAGCCGGTCGGACGGGTACAGGATGACCCGTTCGCCAGCCTGCAGGCCCTGCGGGATTTCCACCAGTCCGTCACCACGGGCCGCTGTCCGCACCGTCTTCAGTCGGGCGCTGCCCGCTTCCGCCACGAACAGGTGCCATTCTCCGTTGCGCTGGAACAGGGCATTGTCCGGGACCAGCAGTACATCATTCCGGCGGTCCACGATGATGGAGGCTTCCACCCGGTAACCGGCACCCAGCGTCGACGGTATGGTGTCGAGGTCTGCAATAACGTTGACCCGCTGTTCCTCCACGCCAAGCGCCGAGACCCGGGTGAACGCTTCCGGTTCGATATGTCGCACACGGCCGCTCAGTTCCTGTTGACCGCCCCAGTCCGTGATCCGTACCGGGTCTCCCGCGCTCACGCGCACCGCATCCCTGGTGAGCAGATCGATTTCCAGCTCCAGGGCATCCGCGTTACTGAGCGAGAGTACCGGGGCGCCGGCCTGGATGACCCGGGTGTCGCGTTCATGGACCTGGTAGATGGTGCCGTCGGCCGGGGCGGTCAGACTGATGGTCGCGCCTTCTCCATCGTCATTGCCCAGCTGCAGGGCTCGCGCCATGGCCACATCCGCCCGGGCAGCGCTGAGTCCGGCGCTGGCTTCAAGCAGGCGGGAGCGGGCGGCGTCGCGCTGGCGGATGAACTGGTCATACTCCTCCTCTCCGATCAGTCCCTGGTCGAAAAGCCGCTCTCTTCTGAGGGCTTCGCGTTGGGCACGTTCGAGCGCGCTTTCCGCATCTTCCCGCGCCGCTTCGGCTGAACGCACCCGCGCCTGGCTGGCCTCCAGATTGGCCTCTATCGCGGCCCGGTTGCGGGGGTTGTCGGGCGAGACCGTAATCCGTGCCAGGACCTCGCCCTCCGATACCCGGTCTCCCGGCAGTCGGCTGATGCGTTGCAGCTCCCCGGCGACCGGGGCGTGCAGTACATACGGTAGTCGGGCCCGGGTGCGGCCCTGTTCACTGATGCTCACGGTCAACGTGCCGCGTCGCACTTCCGCTGTGTCGACCGGAATGGCGTCCGGCTGTAGCGTTAATGTTAATAGGATCGCCAGCAACACGGCTGTCGTTGCGACCAATAACCATCGGGTCTGCCTGTTCATGTCATCGGCTCCTTCCCATGGTTCACTCCCGGGTTTTCAGTACCTGTACCAGATCATAGCGGTGTAGACGGCGGCGCACCGCCAGCGCACTGACCAATGCCGCGGCCATCGTGATCAGCGCTGACCAGAGCCATGTGCCCGGCGCCACCACGTACGGTATCCGGAAGGCCTCGGTCTGCATGGCACCGGTGATGGCC
>JAWLFN010000278.1:0-3156 GCA_041685555.1 Gammaproteobacteria bacterium
ATACCTCCTGTGGTCAGGTTCTGATTCCAGGGGCACAGGGTATCAGATCGGGAGCGCCTTTGACCCCACGGGCGATGCGACACCACACCGCCATCAGCCGCTCCGTACCCGTCATACCACACCGGGAGTCAGCACTCTTTACAATTGCATTGCGGCCGGATACCTTCTTCATGAATGCGTTCATATTCCAGCAGGGAACAGGAACACCCGTTCAGGAGATTACCGATGCGTAGAACAAGCCCTCTGGCGGCAACCGCCGCCATTCTCGGACTCAGTCTGACGCCGCTGACCCTCCAGGCACAGGATGCTGAGCGTCCAGACCTGGAAGGCCTGTGGACCAATGCGTCGCTGACCAACCTCGAGCGCCCCGACGAAGTGGATGACCTGGTGGTGTCACCGCAGCGCGCCCGGGACATCGCGGCCGGCGCTTCCGTGGCCGGCCTGCCAGCCGACCAGGTCGACGCCCCGGAAGCACGTAGCCCGGGAGAAGCGCCGCCGGCGGGCAGTTTCGACTTCGGCCTGCGCGGCTACAATTCATTCTGGATCGACCCCGGCTCGACCCTGTCACTAGTACGCGGAGAATTTCGCACCTCGCACATCATCGAACCGGAGGACGGCCAGATTCCGCGCCGCGAGAACCCGACCGGGGATTTCCAGCAACAGAACTTCGGTGCCCGTTACGTCACCGGACAGGGCGATGCGTCGGGACCCGAGGCGCTGCCATTATCCGAGCGCTGCCTGATCGGTTTCGGCAATACGGCCGGCCCCGGCATGATGGGCACGCTGTATAACAGCACCTATCAGTTCGTACAGACCGACGACTACTTTGTCATTTCCGTGGAGATGGTGCACGACGCCCGCATCGTTCCCCTCTATGATTCGGCTGAAGAGGCCCGAGCCCACACCCGCCCCGCGGCCTGGGAGCAATGGTTCGGGGATTCACGCGGGTGGTACGAAGGCGACACGCTGGTGGTGGAGACGGTCAACATCCGGCCGCTGCAGATGCAGCAGAGCTCGATACCGATCTCGAAGGAAGGGCGTATCATCGAGCGCTTCACGCGTCATTCCGACACCGAGATCGTCTACCAGTTCACCGTCGAGGACGACAATCTCTACACGCAGCCCTGGACGGCCGAACTGAGCTACCACACCACGGAAGGCCCGATGTACGAATATGCCTGCCACGAAGGCAACTACTCGGTACCCGGTATTCTGGCGGGCGCCAGACGCGAGGAAGCCGAAGCGGCAGCGCAGTGACTCCCTGCCCGTTTCACACCCCGGATCCTGGAGGTCCGGGGCGTAAATCGGGCAGGCACATCATTCGACTTCGTCGGACAGCGCTGCGACGGCCAGAACGAAACAGCCGGTCCGCCCCGGAAGATGGGTACGTTCATTGATTGGTTTCATGACAGATCACCCGCTTTTTGTATGGTTGTACCAGTTTCACCATTCCCTTCTACCATACCCGGCCCACCAAAAAAAGTGCCTTCCGGAGCCTCATGTCGCCCCCAGGCCCCTGAAGAACGCCTGCACATTGTCCCCCAGTGACTCCAGGTCATACCCGCCCTCCTGGACCACCAGTACCGGCAGGCCAGCCTCTGCGATCTGCCGCCCCAGACGGGCAAATCCCTCGGTGTCCACGGCCACCTTCGCCTGCGGGTCGTTCTTGTAGATATCGAAGCCCAGACAGAGTACCAGTACATCAGGATCGTACAGACGGATATCGGTCAACGCATTGGTCAGCGAAGCGAAAAAGACTTCCTCGCCCGAGCCATGCGGCAGCGGATAATTGATGTTGTAGCCGTACCCTTCCCCCTCGCCGCGCTCGTCCTCGAAGCCGGTGACCACCGGATAGAAGTTGGTGGGATCGCCGTGGATGGAAACGTACAACACGTCACTGCGGTCGTAGAAGATCTCCTGGATGCCCTGACCGTGGTGGACATCGGTGTCCAGGATGGCGACCCGCGCGAAACGTTCCTGCAGCCGCTCGGCCGCAATCGCTGCATTGTTCAGGTAGCAGAACCCACCCGCCGCATCGCGCCGGGCGTGATGTCCCGGTGGACGGCAGACGGCATAGGCGCTCTGGTCGCCCTCGAGCAAGGCGTCGGCGCCGGCCAGTGCGGACTGCGCCGACCAGTAGGCCGCCTCCCACGTCCCGGCACCGATCGGTGAGCTGCCATCGGCCTGGTAGCGGGCGGCCTCGGCCAGTATGCCTTTCAGATGGTTCGGGGAATGAACGTAAATGTTGGACATGACTTCATCGCCCCAGTCGTCCATCTCCACCCAGCGGCGATGGGCGGACTCGAGGAAGCGCAGGTAGCCGAGGTCATGGATATCGGATATGGGGCCGGCCCCCTGGTCTTCCGGTCGCATCACCCGCCAGCCCATCGACTGCAATCCCTCCAGCAGACGGCTGGTGCGCTCCGGAATCTCCTGGGGCTGGCGCATGCGTCCGCGTGTGAAGTAGGTCTGGGGGTTGTGCAGATCCTGGGAAGGATGAAAAAACACCTTCATCGTTCGGCCTCCTGTCGTGTCACCGTGACGGTCAGTCGTCAGTATTCCCATGCACCGAGCGTCAGGTCAACAGGCAGACCAGTGACAGGCTGTATTGACCTGCATTGGCGCTTTGATTATTTTGCCCATCAACCATAACGAAAAACGGAGAATCACCATGTTCCTGTTCCGCCGCCTGCTCGCGATCACGATGCTGGCCACCCTGGCCAGCGGCACCGCACTATCCCAGACACCGGCCGATGCTTTCCGCCTGATCATCGACGCCTTCGACGATGGCGAGGATATTCCCGTGCGTTTCTCCCAGGCAGCCGAAGGCGCCGCTCCCGGCGGCGGCACATCGCCCGCGCTGCGCTGGGTCAATGCGCCGGAGGGCACGGTCAGCTTCGTGGTTCACATGCAGGACCTGGACTTCGCCCCCAACCGCGGTGCACGCAGCCAGGTGCACTGGCTGGTCTGGAACATCCCCGGGGATGCCACCGGACTCGAAGAGGATCAGCCCCGCGGAGAACAGCTGCCCAACGGCGCCTGGCAGATCAGCGCCACAGGCCCGGTCTACAGGGGCCCCGGTGCACCGGCCTCCCGGCCCCGCCACCATTACCTGTTCGAGGTATATGCGCTGGATACGGCGCTGGACGTGGAGCC
>JAWLFN010000279.1:0-3134 GCA_041685555.1 Gammaproteobacteria bacterium
CGACATCGTTGGCGGAGGCCTCCTCGGGATAGACCGGTTCTTCCGTATGCAATGGCATCAGCTCCTGATCCACCTGACGGTCGTCCGGATCCGGCTGACTCTGGCTGTCCTGCGCCAACAGTATGGGGTTGAAGACCAGCGCGGTCATGACCAGCAGCGTGAACGCCACCATCCCTGCCATGCCTGTTCTCATCTGCCTCGCGATATTCCTGTTCTTCATTGTTGTCTCCTCGAGCACATGGCTCAATCGGGTTTTCAGGGTCTTGCGTTCAAACATCGGTTGTGCCGGAATGTCGGGCGTGGTCGTCCGCCTCATCCGCCGCAGTCGAATACAGGCCAGTCCCAGCCGGAGCAACAGCGCCAGCGCCACCATGACATAGAGCGTAACCACCACTTCCGCCAGACCGGGTCCGTTCGACCGGGCCGCCGCCTCCGTGGACTGCACCAGGACTTCAAAAACCGGGCTGACCAGCCGTGACTCCGGCAGGGCCCGCTGCAGTCCCGCGGAAAGAAATGGCAGAACAGGCATCAATGCCAGCATCAGGAAGGCGAATTGCCACAGTGTGTGCGATGTCGCCTTGTGGACGTGCGGCCAGTACTTCCTGCTCAGCACGTCAGCCCCCAGAAACGCGGCCAGCAAAAACAGGGACTGTCCCCCGACGGTCAGCAGATGGCTCAGTATCGGGGAGGAAGTGATGGCCTGAGACAGGCCGGGGAGGACATCACTCATCGCCCTTCTCCCCATCCTGTTCTTCCGTTCTCGCCTGCTTCTTCGCCTGGATCATCCGGTTCAGCTCTTCGAGCTCGCTGTCGGACAGATTCTCCATGGACATATCCAGCAGGGAGTTGACCGCCATCAGCGGCGAGTCATCAAAGAAGGTCCGGACCAGATTACCGAGCGCATGGCGGGACGCTTTCTCACGAGCCACCACGGGGTGATAGATGTACCGGACGCCGCTTTCACGGAAGGCGACGTGCCCTTTCTCCACCAGCTTGCCGAGCAGGGTGCGCACGGAAGAATAGCCGGGGGCATCGTCCATGCTCTCCATCACCTCCTTGGCGCTGGCCTGCTCCAGACGATAGAGAATATCCATGATCTGCCGCTCACGGCGGCTTAACGGACTGTGTTGTGACATGATTTTCGCTACCTGCAAGTGTGTTACTTTTTTAACATAGTGTTAATAATTTAACACTGCCAGGAGCACTGTCAAGCTTTTGTGTTAATTTTTTAACAGACAAGTGAATCATTGAGCCGGAATTTATTGTACTGTATTCTGTACAGCACCATATTCTGTACAGAGAGCCAACATGGATGCCATCAGCTATACTGCAGCCAGAAGCAATCTGGCAAAGACCATGGAGCGTGTCTGTGAAGATCACTCTCCGGTCATCATCACCCGGAGCAAGGCACGGTCAGTGGTCATGCTCTCTCTCGAGGACTACGAGGCGCTCCAGGAAACCGCCTACCTCCTCCGTGCGCCCAGCAATGCCCGCCGTCTGCTGGAGTCGGTAGCCGAGCTGGAACAGGGCGGAGGCCAGGAAAGGAAATTGTCTGAATGAAAGTCATCTTCTCCGAGCATGCCTGGGAAGATTACCAGTACTGGCTGCACACCGACAGAAAGGTGCTCAAGCGTATCAACAGACTGATCCGCGAAACCGGCAGGGCGCCGTTTGAGGGTATCGGCAAACCGGAACCACTGAGGCATGGCCTGGCAGGATACTGGTCGCGCCGGATAACGGAAGAAGATCGCATGGTCTACAGGGTCACGGAAGATTCACTGCTGATTGCCCAGCTCCGATACCACTATTGATCCACGCAGCCGCAAGGACGCCCGGGATCCAGGCGTCCAGACTGCGCTCAAACGCTCAAGACGGATTCTCGATGATGATCTCGACACGACGGTTCTGCTGACGTCCCGTTGCGGTGCCATTGGTGGCCACTGGCCGATCCATACCGATACCCGAGGTCGAAAGGCGCTGCGACGTGATCCCTTGCAGCATCAGGTAGGCGCCGACTGAATCGGCACGCTGCCGGGACAGCCCCTGATTGTACTGGGCGTCGCCCACGTTATCGGTGTGGCCTTCGATCTGCACACGCCGCTCGGGATACTGGTTCAGGAAACCCACCAGATTGTCCAGGTTCGTGTTGGCACCTCCCTGCAGCTCCGCGCTGCCGGTCTCGAACAGCACATCGCCCAGTGTAAGGACCAGACCGCGGTCCGTGACCTCGGCCTGCAGCTCATCGATCCGACGCTGATAGTCCGCCGCCTCGCGTGCCGCCGCGGCCGTCATTTCCGCGGCCGAACTCTGCGCCGCATCCGCTTCGCCACGCGCCTGGACTGCATCGTCACGCGCCTGAATGGCGTCGCGGCGTGCCTGCTCGGTTTCAGTACGCGCCCGAGTGGCCGCATCCCGGGCCCGGGAAGCCGCATCACGTGCCCGGGACGCATCGCCTCGCGCCCGGGACGCATCATCGCGGGCCCTGTCGGCCTCCCGGGTACGCGCCTGCAGCCGCAACGCCTCACGTTCCTCGCCGAGCCGGACGCGCTGCACCTCCGCATAACGGGTGGCGGCCATCGCCTCGGCTATCGAAACGGCCTGGTCCGCCATATAGACGCGGTGCTCGCCCAGCTCCATGTCGGCTTCAGACAGGGATTGCTCGGCAACGACCACCGCGGCCTCCGCTTCCCTGAGCTCGACCCGGGCGTGATCGGCAACATTCGGGTCATTCTGCAACGCAGTCAGTCTGTTGCGTACGTCCGCGGCACCCCGGGGACTTTCCGGCGCCGAGGCGCAGGCGGCCATCACCAGTGTGGCAAACAGCAGCCCGGCCAGAGCCGTTCCGCGCTTTACATATCGGGTTGTCGGGGTATTCATCGCTGATCTCCTGTGCGTCGCATCTCTTCGACCAGCGCCTCGGAGCCGCGACGCATTTCCCGGTTGATTTCGGCCGCCTTCGCGGAACCGGTTCGTGCCGACGCCAGCTCCGCCACGATCATCGACTCCCGGGCAAAACGCTCTGCCTCGATCATCCGTTCATCGCCTATGGAGCGTTCCGCCAGCATCAGTTTCTCCCGAGCCTCGTCCAGCTCGGCCCCCGCATGCTGTCTCGCCCCATCCTGTTCAGCGACAGC
>JAWLFN010000280.1:0-3127 GCA_041685555.1 Gammaproteobacteria bacterium
CAGCTCTTATTTTACATTATTTACGGCGGGGTACACTAGTGGGCGCCCTTGCCGAACAGGACCACTTCGACGGTCCGCAGCAGCACAATGAAGTCCAGGTACAGGCTCTGGTTCTTCACGTAATACAGATCGAACTCGAGCTTGTGCCGGGCGTCGCGGACCGAGGCGCCGTAGGGATAGTTCAGTTGCGCCCAGCCGGTTATGCCCGGTTTCACGCAGTGGCGTTTGTCAAAGAAAGGGATTTTCTCCTTCAGCTCGGAAACAAACTCCGGACGTTCGGGACGCGGACCCACGAAAGCCATGTGCCCCGCCAGCACATTGATGATCTGCGGCAGCTCATCAATACGCAACTTGCGGATGACCTGCCCCACACGGGTGACCCTGGCATCATTGGCGGTAGCCCAACGCGCCTTGCCATCCGCCTCCGCGTCGATCGACATGCTGCGGAACTTCATCACCTCGAACACCCGCCCGTTGAGGCCCACACGCCGCTGGCGAAAAATGACCGGTGCACTGGCCCCGTCTTCCAGCTTGATGGCCAGCACGGTGAGCAGCATCACCGGCCAGGTGATCAGCAGAAGGAACAGGCCCGCGGCGATATCGAAAGCCCGCTTGCCAATTCCCCCGGTCGTTGACCCCTTGAAGCCACGTGCGAAGATGAACCACTCCGGTGAAGCTTCCTCCACCAGCACCTTGCCTGCCTCCTGCTCGAAGAAATCGAGAATATCCACCACCGTCACGCCCGCCATCCGGCAGCGCATCAGATCCTCTTCCGGAATATTCTCGCGCGGATTGTCCAGCGCCACCACCACCTGGTGAATATTATGCTCGCAGACATACTCGAACAGCGGCTGCTCCAGGGTGATCGTCTTGCCGGTCTGGGCCGTGGTTTCTTCCTCCGGCACGCGAACGTATGCGCAGATATGAAAGCCGTGGTGATCGCTCTTGCGGCGCATCTTGTTGACAATATTGCTTGCGGTCCGCCCGGCACCCAGCACCAGTACCCGCCGATTGAACGGCTCCAGCCTCACGATGTTTCTGAAAATCTCGCGGGTAATCAGGCTGCCGGCGAACGCCAGGCCAGCGGCAAAGGCGAAGACGCCGGTCCACGGCTCGTAGCGCGGAACGAAGAAAATGATCACCGCCATACCCACGCCCATCAATGCAAATGCACCGACGGTGCGCAGCAGAATCCCGTTGACCTCCTCCCGCAGACGTGGCTGGTACAGACCCATGGACAGCATCGCCAGTGTGGTCATGCCCGCGAACAGTCCGGCCCGTAACGGGATCTCCACGCCGAGCCCCGAGAACAGTGCCGGCTGGCTCAGGGAATACAGCCAGGCGGCAAAGCAACAGGCGGCAAAGAACACCACGGCATCCGCCATGATCAGCCATGAATAGTTGACATACAGCCCCGTGTTGAAGCGCCGCAGTCCGATCAGATTTCCTCGGAGCATTTCAGGTAACTTCCTTCCATTTTCCGTGTCAGCCATGATGCCGGAATGACAGAGTCTCGCGGCCTGTCCGAATGCACGCTGGATCACTCATACAGTGTATTCATCAGGATCCATGCCCCGAAGATCACCAGGACGCAGGTCATCGGAAACATCACCGATATCGCCCGGGCAGACCTGGCACGCATGCCGTGAAGCCGGCGGCCGGAACCCGTATTCCCTACTCTCTTCCCGTCAGCCTCCGTACCCGTGCGGCTGACCATTTTTTTTTTCGCCTGACCGGCGGTGCCTACAGACCTGGTTCCATCGAAAACAGGCGCCGGCCAATCTCTCCCGGTCGCCGGAGATTCCGATCGCACGTCCATCTCCCGGTTTTCCGTGCGACAGTCCACGGCAGGCGGTTCTTCAAATACGTCCTCCACCCGGAAATCACTGTCCGAGAACCTGTCCCCGGAGACCAGGTTTTCGTTCTGCAGTTCACGTATCACCTCGCGCATATCCGCCACGGCCACGCGGTGTTTCTGCTCCACGGCACAATGCAGAAGCAACCGGCTGCAGATCAGATTGATACGCCTGGGCACACCGCCACTGAATTTGTGGATCAGCGGATAGACCGCCTTGCTGAAGGCCGGGTCTCCCCGCCAGCGGACGGTTTCCAGCCGATGGCGCACATAGGCTTCGGTTTCATCACTGGCCAGCGGTTCAATGTGCGTGGCGGCGATGATCCGCTGATGGACCTGCTCCAGCCTCGGGCTGAGAATCAGCTTCCGCAGCTCCGGCTGGCCCAACAGAAAAATCTGTAGCAGCGGCCGCGAATCCACCTGTATGTTGGTCAGCAGACGCAGCTCTTCCATGGCCGAGATGGACAGGTCCTGGGCTTCATCGACGATCAACAGGGCACGGCGGCCATCGCGGTGCCAGATTCTCAACTGCTGCGTCAGGCGTTGCAGCAACTCCCCCTTCTCCACCACCGACACCGGTATGCCGAACTCGTAGGCCACCATCTTGAGCAGATCATCCGCCTGCAGCTGGGTACAGACCAGATTGGCAATGTGCACCGGAGTCCTTGCCAGCTTATGCACCAGTGCTCCGATCAGCGTGGTCTTGCCGATGCCGGGCCGGCCAGTGATCATCACAAAGCCCTCCGCCCGCATGAAAGCGTAGTCCATATAGGCCCGCGCCTTGTTGTAACCTTTGTGGGTATAGGCGAAGGCGTGATCGGGACTCAGTCGGAATGGCTCCGCGCTGAAGTTATAGAACTGCTGATACATAGTGATCCATCGCTGCAGAGCCCGGGAACGGTCGGCCTGATGCCACATTGTCCGGACGCCGGTTCCTCGTAGTTCTGTACGCTAGCATAAGGAGCGTATGGGTGCCACAGAATGTCAAGGAGAAAGGCATCCTTGTGACCCGGGTCACAGCCGCCACAATCCGAGACCGGCCGCGGCCACCTGCCGCCGATCCAGTACCGACTTGACATCGATCACCACCCCGCCGGGCACCAGCAGTGACGACACCAGCTCGGCTCCGCGCGCGAGATAATCCGCGTGGGGTACGGCCAGAATGAGCGCATGGGCCGGTTTCAGGTCCTCCCAGTCCGTGAGAGTGACGCCATATTCCTCGTGAGCCTCGACGGAGCTGGGCCTGACCTTCAAGGAAAACTGTCCCGACCT
>JAWLFN010000281.1:0-3109 GCA_041685555.1 Gammaproteobacteria bacterium
ACAGTCCGTGCTGCGCCCGCCCGTCGACGCCCGTCGACGCGTCATCCTCTCCACCGCCATTGCCGAATCCAGTCTCACGGTACCCGGTGTGCGCATCGTCATCGATGCCGGGCGCGAACGGGTACCGGTCTTCCAGCCTCGCAGCGGCCTGACCCGGCTCGACACGCGGCCGGTGAACCGCGCCAGTGCCGATCAGCGCCGGGGCCGCGCCGGACGTGAAGCCGAGGGATTCTGCTACCGGTTGTGGGCCGAGGAGCAGTTGCTGGTTGCCCACCGTGAGCCGGAGATCCTTCAGGCCGATCTGTCCGGACTGGTGTTCGAGCTGGCGCGCTGGGGCACGACGGATCCGGCGGCCCTGCCCTGGGTCACGCCACCGCCGCCCGCGGCCCTGGGCAGTGGCCGCGACCTGCTGCGGCGGCTCGGCCTGCTGCGGGACGATGGCACGCTGAACCGGGTCGGTCACCGGGCCGCCCGCTGGCCCACCCATCCGCGACTGGCCGTGTTGCTGGAGCACGCGGCCCGGCAGGACTGCCTGCCGCTGGCCTGCTGGCTGGTGGCCTGGCTGGAGGAGTCGATCGGTGGTGAAGACCCGGATATCGGCCGGCTGCTGGAGCAACGCCATTCCGCCGGGGGCAGCGGCGCCCGTTGGCGTCGCATGGCGCAGCAGTGGGCGCGCCGTGCCGGCTGTCCTCTGGAAATCGAAGACCTCTCTCCGGCCGGCGAACTGCTGGCCGTTGCCTACCCGGATCGTATCGCGCAGCGCCTGGAAGCGGGACGCTTCAAGCTGATGACCGGCGGTCAGGTGCAGATGCCGGCCGCCCATCCCCTTGGCCGCCCGGACTACCTGGTGGCGGTGGAGGTGGACGGCCGGGCCAGCGGCGCCAGGCTGTTCCATGGCATTGCCCTGCCGGCCGAGTGCCTGGCCCGCCTGTTCCCGGCAACACAGGAGTGGATAGAGCGGATCGGCTGGGACGAGGGCACCGGGCGCGTTTTCGGCGAGCAGGTGCGCCAGCTCGGCGAATTGATTCTGGAGCGTCGTCCGATCGCGAGACTGCCCGCCGACGCCGTGCAGAGAGGCCTGCTGCAGGCTTTACGGCAACGGGGTGAATTGCGCTGGTCCGACACCGATCAGCAGTTGCTGGGCCGGCTGCGGTTGCTGCGTCGGGTATTCGGTGACCCGTGGCCCGATGTCAGCCAAACCGCCCTGCTTGAATCACTGGAACAGTGGCTGGCACCCTGGCTGGATGGGGTCAGGAGCCTGGACGCAGTGGACCGCCTGCCGCTCGGCCGCCACCTGCACGACACACTGCTGGACTGGCCGCTGCAACAGGCCCTGGCACGCGAAGCGCCCACGCACCTGACCGTGCCCAGCGGTTCGCGCATCCGCATCGACTATGGCAGCGAAGAACCGGTACTGGCCGTCAAGCTGCAGGCCCTGTTCGGCCAGACCGAAACACCGCGCATCGCCGGCGGCCGGGTACCGGTGCTGATCCACCTGCTGTCCCCGGCCGGGCGGCCCGTGCAGGTCACCCGCGATCTGGCCAGTTTCTGGACCAACACCTATTTTGACGTGCGCCGCGATCTCAAGGGTCGCTACCCGAAGCACCCGTGGCCCGATGACCCGCTGACCGCCGTGGCCACCCATCGCACCACGCGACGCTCCGGCTCACCACGCTGAGGCGGCGGCAGGACGGGACTGGGGCATCCGCACGCGGACGAATCGAACCCCTTGCGGCTGAGAATGGGCTTCATGCGCGAGTGTCACTCACGCAACCTGTCCAGTGCAGCCTGGTACAGGGCGCGGTCTCTGTCGCTGAACAGCACAAACCGGATCGTCTCCACCGACTCCAGCGCGGCCTGCACCTCCAGCACCGTGCGCAATGCCACCTCGGCCGCTTCTTCCATGGGATAGCCGAAAGCGCCGGTGGACAGCGAGGGAAAAGCCACCGACCGCAGACCGAGTTGCTCCGCCAGTTGCAGCGCGTTGCGATAGCAGTCCGCCAGCAGCCCGTCCGAGGGCTCGTCCCGGCCGTAGACCGGCCCCAGACAATGGATGACATGGCGATTGGGCAGGTTGTGTGCCCCGGTGATCACCGCCTGTCCCGGTCTGATCGGGGCGAGTGGCCGGCACTCTTCCTCCAGACCCGGCCCGGCCGCCCGGTGAAGTGCGCCGGCCACACCGCCACCGATGCGCAACTCGGCATTGGCGGCGTTGACCACCGCGTCCATGTCTGGCTGGTTGGCGATGTCGCCGGTGGTGCAGACGATGTCGGTCATCGGCCTCTCCGGAATTCGCGTATGTAACAATACAGATCATCGACAGTCTAGAAAGCGCATCCACGAACTTCAAGCATGACGAGAAGAGGAGCCCCGAGCCCGTCCATGAGACAACTTCTGCCACAATACCTTCTTTTCCTGCTTCCCCTATCGATGGCCGCCCCCGCGACCGCACAGATGGATGGACTGTTCGCCCCCTGGTCCGACCTGCTGGACGAACACCTGATCGAACAGCCGCTGGATGGCGGTGGACTGGTTTCGGCCTTCAAATACCGGGAAGCGCTGGAGGATGACACCACCCATCAGCGACTGGCCGAGCAACGCGAAGCCCTGGCCGGTTTCGATACGGACAGTCTGAAAACCCGCGAACAGGCCACGGCGTTCTGGCTGAACGCCTACAACTTTTTCATGGCCGCGCATATCCTGGAGGAACGGCCGGACGGCGAACTGGTGGATTCGGTCTGGGACTACGGAGGGCGGCTCAACCCGTTCCGGGCCAATGTGTTCGAACGCGAGTTGTTCGACGTCGGCGGCACGATGATGAGTCTGGACGGCATCGAGAAAGACACGCTGTTGGGCGAGGCATTCCGGCAGCGCGGCTGGGCCGACGCCCGGGTGCACTTCGCCGTGAACTGCGCCTCGGTGGGCTGTCCGCCGCTACGTAACGTGCCCTACACGGCGGACAATGTGGATGAACTGTTACGGGAGAACACCCGCAAGGCATTCCTCACCCATTATCAATTGCGGGTGGAGAACGACACCCTGTTTGTCTCCAGCCTGTTCGACTGGTACGAGGCCGACTTCCTGGCGGAAGCCGACTCGATCCGGGATT
>JAWLFN010000056.1:0-12903 GCA_041685555.1 Gammaproteobacteria bacterium
GCCCGGCGAGGGCCCGAAATTCAGCCGGACCGTCAACAGCGCGGCGGATGTCGACGCCCTGCCCGTGCCGGACATGGATTCAGAACTGTCCTATGTCACTGACGCGGTTCGGCTGATCCGCCGCGAGCTCAATGGCGAGGTGCCATTGATCGGTTTCTCCGGCAGCCCGTGGACGCTGGCCACCTATATGATCGAAGGCGGCGGCAGCAAGGATTTCCGGCGGGCCAAGGCCTTTCTGTACGATCAACCGCAAGCCATGCATGCACTGCTGGACAAACTGGCCGAAGCTGTAACCGTCTATCTGAATGCCCAGATCGAGGCTGGCGCCCAGGTGGTGCAGATTTTCGATACGTGGGGCGGGATTCTTTCCACCACCGCCTACCGCGAGTTCTCGCTGGCCTACATGAAGAAGATTGTCAGCGGTCTCACCCGGGAGGCTGATGGCCGGGAGGTGCCGGTCATACTGTTTACCAAGAATGGCGGTTTATGGCTGGAGGACCTGGTCGGTTCCGGCTGTCATTGTATCGGGCTGGACTGGACTATGGACATCGGCCGGGCCCGCGGCATCATCAATGGGCGCGCGGCGCTGCAGGGCAACATGGACCCGTCCATCCTGTATGCGGGCCCGGATGTGATCCGGGCCGAAGTGGCCGCCATTCTGAAATCCTACGGCCCGGGAGAGGGGCATGTGTTCAATCTCGGGCACGGCATCACTCCGGAGGTGAACCCGGACAATGTCTCGGTCTTTATCGATGCTGTCCATGAAGAGTCCGCGGCTTACCACGGCTGAAGAGCGGGGTCCCGCCGTTATCGCGTTGGGAGCCAATCTGCCGGGTGAGCATGGTGCTCCGGCCCAGGCGTTGCAGACAGCCGTGTCGCGTCTGGACCCGTTGGCGCGGGGCAGGGTGCAGTGCTCCTCTCTGTGGCGTTCAAGACCGGTGGACTGTCCGCCGGGATCACCTGATTTCATCAATGCCGTTGCCCTGCTGCGGCCACTGGAAGAGACGCCCACCGGCCTGTTGGGCCGGCTGCAACAGCTGGAGGACTCTTTCGGGCGCGCGCGGGATGCAGGCCGTAATGCCCCCAGGGTACTGGATCTGGACCTGATCGCGTGGGGAGATCAGGTCTGTGACAGCGCGCGGCTTACGCTGCCGCATCCGCGGGCTCATTGTCGGGCCTTCGTGCTCCTGCCACTGGCTGAGCTGCTTCCGGACCTGATGTTGCCGGGTCAGCACCGGACTGTCCGGGAACTGGTGGAGCAGTGTTCCGACAGGAATGCGGTTTTTCGTCTTTGATACATTGCGATGGCGACTGACCTTTGCTAGATTAGAAGATCGCCGGCCTCCCGATACATCCTGGGGATAAAAAACGTGAGCAGGGATATGACAACCGTCCGCAGCCCGATTCTCGCTGTCGTCACTGCAGCCATGACCTGCTGGCTGGCGCCCGCCGCCTGGTCGGAGCAGACGGGAGAGGTGCTGGACACCCTGGCGCTGCCCTTTGCTGTGATTCCAGAGCAGCCCGGGCAGGCTAAGGTATCGCCGGAACCCGCCAGCACGTCTGAGCCGGACGATTCCACCTATCACATTGGCTTCAGCCATACGCCTCGCGCCAGTGGCTTTGGTCTGCACGCCGACGCCTGGCGGGTGGAGGCGGACCTGGCGTCACTTTCTGCGCTCACGCCCGGGTTGATCACGGATCCTTCACTGTTGGAAGGCGAGGGCGGTGTGCGGCTGTCCGATGTCAATCATGATGCTCTGCTCAGCGTTGGCGGCGGGCCCGGTCGACGCTCGAGCGGGGTGGATCTGACGGCATCCTACGTCTGGGAGTCGTCGCGTTTCGGGCAGTTCATTTTCAGCACCCGCGCTACGTATGTCTATAATCAGCAGAATCTGGATGGTCTGAAAGAGCCGGGCAGCATTGCCGTATCGGGTCATCCTGCGTTGACCCAGGTGCCTGAGCTGCAGAGTAGTCTGATGTTCAGCTGGCAATCCGGCAATCATCAGGCAACCGCCACGACCCACGTGGCCGCTGACGATTTCCGTGACGTTGGTGATGTGGACCTGCAGCAGCTGGATGCGCTGGTGGGACACATCGCCACGCTGGATTTGCGCTATGGCTACAACATCCGTTCCGGACGCAAGAACAATACCCGGATCTCGGTCGGTCTGCGCAATACGGTTGACCGGCGGTCGCTGCAGCAGTTGCGGCCCATCGGCGGCCTGCGGAGTGGCAAGGTGCTTGATGCCAACGGCAGCGTGGCATACGGCACCATCAAGTACCAGTTCTGAGTATCCATCCTATTGCGCCCTTCAGCATGCTCAGCTGTTGTCCGCGGATCACACAGGGCGGCATGCCATGGATCCGTTTTGCAAACGGATGGACCCACACCCCCTCTTGCACGCTCTGCTCCAGGGTCACCGCGGCCAATCGGCAGAATGCCGCGGGTGGTTCGTCGTGGATCCGGGTTCAGTCGGGTGGTTCGACGCGTGCCAGGCACCACACATCAACCCGGTGGGCCCCCATGCGTTGCAGCAGTCGGGTCATGGCGGACGCGGTAGCGCCGCTGGTGACCACATCGTCGATGATTGCAACGTGCCATGGCGCTGGCAAGCGTCGACCCGCCCGCGGAGCAAACAGCCCGTCCATGTTGCGATACCGCTCCCCTCTCCCCAGGCTGCGCTGGTCCCGGGCCTGCTGTCGACGCAGGCAGAGTCGATGCGCCACGGGCAGATTGCTGTAACGGCTCACGGCATCGGCCAGCAGGCGCGACTGGTTGAAGCCACGTTCGCGCAGACGACGGCGATGCAGCGGCACGGGCACGAGTGCATCAGGCAGTGCCCGGCCGGCTTCCTGATGCAGGCGCACGAACTGCTCGGCCAGCAATCGACACAGGGTGCGGCCGGCCACGAAGTCCTGGTGGTCCTTGAAGCGTCGGATCATCCGGTCAATCGGGGCGGTGAATTCGAACAGGGCCGTGCAGAGGTGGAACGGGAAGGGGGATCGCTCGCAGTGCGTGCAGCAGGTATGCCCCGGTACGACGGTGGCGCCGCCGAGACCGCAACGTGGACACCCGGGCGGCTGCCAGGGCAGTTCATTCTCGCAGTCCAGGCAGAGGCTGATCGGTTGCTGACCGGGTAGTGGGCGCAGGCATAGCTGGCATTGATGAGGTAGAAACAGCATATCATACGTCCTTGTCGATATGACTATTGATTATCCAGATGTAAACCATCCATGATGCTGTTGGTTGACAGAGAGGGGCGGCGATCTACAATGTGCCGCCTGACTGGACAGAGTATAGCAGGAGCCCTGATGAGCACCGTAAGCCACACGCCCACCATCCGCCATGACTGGACCCGCGATGAGGTGCTGGCATTGTTCCGACAACCGTTCATGGATTTACTGTTCCAGGCGCAGACCATTCACCGTCGCCATTTCGACGCCAACCGGATGCAGATGAGCACGCTGCTGTCGATCAAGACCGGTGCCTGTCCAGAGGATTGCAAATATTGCCCGCAGAGCGGTCATTACAATACCGGACTGGAAAAGGAACGGCTGCTGGCCGTCGAAAAGGTGGTCGGAGAAGCCAGGGCCGCACGAAGCCACGGGGCCACGCGATTCTGCATGGGCGCGGCCTGGAAGCATCCGTCGGACCGGGACTTTCCCGCCGTGCTGGAGATGGTGCGGCAGGTGCGGGAGCTGGGGATGGAGACCTGCATGACACTCGGGGCACTGAGCCGTGAGCAATCAGAGGCGCTGGCGGATGCCGGGCTGGACTACTACAACCACAATCTGGATACCTCGCCGGAATATTACGGTGAAATCATCACCACACGCACCTTCCAGGACCGACTGGATACACTGTCTCACGTGCGCCGGGCCGGAATGAAGGTGTGTGCCGGAGGCATCGTCGGCATGGGCGAGGACGACGCGGACCGCGCGGGCCTGCTGCAGCAACTGGCCAACCTGCCGCGGCATCCGGAGAGTGTGCCTGTCAACATGCTGGTGCGAGTGGCGGGTACGCCACTGGAAAATGTGGAGGATCTGGAACCTTTCGAGTTTGTCCGTACCGTGGCCGTCGCCCGGATCATGATGCCGCGTTCCCATGTGCGGTTGTCGGCCGGCCGCAATCAGATGAATGAACAGATGCAGGCGCTGTGCTTCCTGGCCGGTGCCAACTCGATTTTCTACGGGGAAAAACTGCTGACCACGCCATTGCCGGAGGAAAATGCCGATCTGCAACTGCTGCAGCGTCTGGGTATCGAGCCAGAGCGCGTGGAGCCGGACATGGCCACCACCACCGGTGCGGCTGCCGGTCACTACTACGCGGCCATGTGAATGGCTCTCCCTCATGCCTGGAGGCACATGGACGAGCGTCTCGAGCAGCGACGCTGCGCCATACTTGGGTGAATGGGCCCGCATGTGCCGGCTATCCGGCCGCCCAGCGTGCCGGAACAGGCGGCGAGATTGCGGATCACATTCAGTGCCCGTCACGCCGTGGACCAGGTGGATTGATTGCTGGATGGTCTGGACCTAGTGAACCCGAAGCTGGAGCAGGAGCCATGAATACAGAAAGACGCAGGTCACCGGTGACTGTGTTCGTGACCGGCACTGACACCGGAGTGGGAAAGACCCGGGTGGCGACCGCGCTGCTGTGTGCCGCCAGAACAAACGGCTGGCGCACGGCGGGACTCAAGCCAGTGGCCTCGGGTTGTGAGCTGACGCAGGATGGGCTTCGCAACGAGGATGCGCTGGCGCTGCAGGCCCAGACCACCCTGCCATTGGCTTATGAGCAGATCAATCCGATCGCCCTGCGGGAGGCCATCGCGCCGCATGTGGCGGCGGAAAAGGAGGGGCGCCGCATCACGGTGGACCGATTGGATGGCCTGTGCAGGGCCGTGCTGATGCAACGCGCCGATCTTACCGTGATCGAGGGCGCGGGCGGCTGGGACGTCCCCCTCAATGAACGGGAACAGTACTCGGACTTCGTCCGCCGGATGGGTATTCCGGTGGTGCTGGTGGTCGGCCTCCGGCTGGGTTGTATCAATCACGCCGCGCTGACGGCGAGGGCGATTCGGGCGGATGGTCTGCCTCTGGCGGGCTGGGTGGCCAACCGGCTGGATCCGGACATGAAGGAGGCCGGGGCCACGCTGCGGACGCTACAGGGACTGTTGCGGGCGCCATGCCTGGGAGAACTGGCCCGCGACGCCAAGGCGGGGCCCGGGGACGTGGCCGTTCATCTGGATCTGGAAGCACTGCAGCCACCAGTCGCGGACTGACGTTGACGTTAACGTCAATCGCCGGTAAGTTTCAGGGAGTCATAAGGGGCCTTTCCGGGCCTCGCCAACCAGTCAGGAGATTGTCCCGATGCCCAGCTACAAGGCGCCCGTCCGCGATATGCAGTTTGTACTGAATGAAGTCATGGAGGCCGGTGAGTTCCTGGCGTCCATGCCGGGCACGCGGGAGACCACGCCGGATCTGATCAGCGCGGTACTGGAAGAGGCTGGCAAGGTCAGCGAAACCCTGCTGGCACCGATCAACCGGCAGGGCGATGAGCAGGGATGCCGATTCGATGATGGACGGGTGACCACCCCGGACGGTTTCCGCGAGGCATGGCGCACCTATGCGGAAGGGGGCTGGATCGGGCTGTCCGGGGATGTCGAGCATGGAGGCCAGGGCATGCCCAAACTGCTGGCGGTCTGCCTGGAGGAGATGATCATGGGCGCCAACAGCGCATTCGCACTGTACGGCGTACTCACCGCGGGTGCCTGCCTGGCCATGGCCAGGCACGCCAGCGAGGATCTGAAAAAACAGTACCTGCCCAGGCTGTACTCGGGTGAATGGTCCGCCACCATGTGTCTGACCGAGGCCCATGCCGGTACCGATCTGGGCATCATCAAGACCAGGGCGGAACCAAAGGATGATGGCAGTTACCGGATCAACGGCGGCAAGATCTTCATAACCGGCGGCGAACACGACCTGACCGACAACATCATTCACATGGTGCTGGCAAAGTTGCCGGATGCGCCGCCTGGACCCAAGGGCATATCCCTGTTCCTGGTTCCGAAGTTCCTGCCGGATGGCAATGGCGATCCCGGTGAGCGCAACGCGGTCAGCTGCGGAGCCATCGAACACAAGATGGGCATCAATGGTTCCTCCACCTGCGTCATGAATTTCGATGGCGCCACGGGGTGGCTGGTTGGCGAACCCCATCGGGGCCTGGCCTGCATGTTCACCATGATGAATTACGAGCGCCTGACCATCGGGTTGCAGGGGCTGGGTCTGGGCGAGGCCTCCTACCAGACGGCCGCGGCCTATGCCCTGGAGCGTGTGCAGGGCCGGGCTCCCTCCGGTGCGCAGGAACCTGACAGCCCGGCCGATCCATTGATCGTGCATCCGGATGTGCGACGGATGCTGCTGACCATGCGGGCCTGGAATGAAAGTGGACGCGCGCTTTCGGCGTGGATTGCCACGCAGCTGGATACGGCCCATTTCCATCCCGATACCGGGGCGCGCCAGCGGGCGGACAAGCTGGTGGCCCTGCTGACGCCGATCGCCAAGACGGCATTTTCCGACAAGGGTTTCGATACCTGTGTGCTGGGTCAGCAGGTCCTGGGCGGTCATGGCTATGTACGTGAATGGGGCCAGGAGCAGCATGTCCGGGACGCGCGGATCGCACAGATCTATGAAGGCGCCAACGGCATACAGGCGCTGGACCTGATGGGGCGCAAGGTCGTCAACGATCGGCAGGGTATGCTCGAGGAACTGGAGACCGAGCTGCGGGAGTACATACGCCAGACCCCCCGCGACGGAGCGGTGGGTGACTATCTCGTGGTGCTGGAGCAGTCACTGGACTGCCTGATGGATACCAGCAGGACCGTGAAACAGGCGTCCGGCCAGGAGCCGGCCAGCGTTGGCGCCGCGTCGGTTCCCTACCTGGAGCTGATGACGCTGGTGCTGTATTGCTACATGTGGGCGCGGATGGTTCGGGTGGCCGAGCAGCGTCTGGAGGAAGGTGCCGAGGGCGGGCTGGATTTCTACCGGGCCAAGCTGCATACCGGACGCTATTTCCTGACGCGACTGATGCCGCGCTATCGGGCACTGGCCGACGAGATCGTGGCCGGGCCGGAACCACTGATGGCGATGGATGCCTCGCTGTTCCTGGTCGGCCCCTGAATCAGATGGGCCATTCGATGTGGTCGGCGACCAGGGTCGCGTACTCGGACAGTTGTTCGCCCTGTTCGCCGACGACCGCCATGTTGCCGGTGCCGGTTGGGGTGATGCGTCCGTGGAACCGCTCGTCATCTATGGTCATTGCCTGCTCCACCGGGTCACCGCGGGTCAGGATTACCGATACCGGACCATGTTCTCCCTCCATCACGATATGCACGCCTCGCCCGGATTCGCCCAGGTCGCAGTGTTGCGCGAACTTGATGTCGGCGGTTTCGAGCCGGTCCCCATCCGCTGATCCGGCCATGTTGGGAGCCATGATGCCGGCGGCCGCCAGTACACCCGATGCATCCGACCACCGGGCCGAAGTATCACCCTCGTAGGCTGGCGCCTCCTGGTGCAGATGGGCCACCAGGTTGTCATGGAAGGCCTGGTCGCGACTGCTCGGACCGCTTCCCGGAATCATCAGTAACAGTGCCGCCGCGATCACCAGGGTGGATGCGGCCACGGCAAAGTACCGCAGCGGATTGCCCCTGCCACTCGGCGGGGCCGCATGGATCTGCTGCTTGAGCCGTTCCGCCAGGTCGGCCGGGACGGCGACGGTACTGACAGTGGAGCGGATGTGTTCTTCCAGCTCCGACAGTTCCTCCATCAGTTTCATGCGGGCAGAGTCGCTGCGGGCGGCTCTGTGCAGGTCAGGATCATCGCTGTGTGGGTCGGAGAAAGCACGTTTGCGGAATTCGTTGTCATCCATCGGGTAAGGGCTCTCGAAATAAGCTGTGTCTGTCGCCTGTAGCGGATCGGCGGCACCGCCTCCGGTCAGGCTTCTCTATTTATGGTATCTGGCTGCTGCTGTCCGGTCAGGTTTCCGGGTCCTGATCCGGTTCACTGGTGCCGAACATGTCGCGCAGCTTGCTGCGTGCCCGGAACAGGCGTGTCATCACCGTGTTACTGTTAAGATCCAGAATCGAGGCGATTTCTTTCCCGCTGAATCCGCCGATTACCTGCAGCAGTAACGGATCCCGGTAGTCACTCTCCAACTGGTTGATGGCGTTGTACAGCAATTCCCGATCCATGCGTCGGTCTGGCTCGCCTTCGTCCAGTCCGGCCAGGGGCACGTCTTCCACGTCCACCAGCTCGGGCCGGTAGCGTTCATACATCCGGGCATTCTCTCGCCGCAGGATGGTGAACAGCCAGGCCTTGGCGGCCTTGTCACTCTGCAGGCTGTCCAGAGCGCGCCACGCCCGCAGGAAGGTCTCCTGGACCAGGTCCTGGGCTACTGCCTGGTTCTTGCACAGCCAGAACGCATAGCGGTAGACGTCCTGATAATAGGTATCCACCAGCTGCTCATAGCGCTTTCTGCGTTGCAGGTCATTGTCCTGCGTTTTGCTGTCCTTGACCGGATTATCTGTCATTTCATTCATTGTCGGAGTTACCAGAAGTCCCCTTGACCAGACTGACACTGTACGCCAACGGGTCACAACAGTTTAGCATCGACAGTGGTAAACTGTTACCCGACCTCATGATGTGATCAGGAAACAGTGGATATGGAAGGTACTGTACGTATGGCGGTGGCCGGTGTCACCGGTCGCATGGGCAGAGTGCTGATGGAGGCGGTGACGGCCCGGGAAGGGGCTGTGCCTGGCGCGGCCCTGACACGGCCGGGAGGTGAAGGCGTGGGGCAGGATGCGGGCACATTGTCGGGTCTGGCGCCACTGGGTGTCAGGGTATCGGATTCGCTACGTGACAGTCTCGATGATTTCGATGTGCTGATCGATTTCACGGCTCCCGAGGCGACGCTGGAGCACCTGGCTGTCTGCGCCAGGGCCGGCAAGCCGGTGGTCATCGGCACGACCGGTTTCACGCCGGAGCAGAAGGCACGGATCACGGAGTACGCCGCCCGCGTTCCGGTGGTGCTGGCTCCCAACATGAGTATCGGCGTCAATGTGGTGCTGGACCTGCTGGACCGGGCGGCCCGCGCTCTCGGAGAAGACTGCGATATCGAGATTATCGAGGCACACCACCGCTTCAAGAAGGATGCGCCCTCGGGAACCGCTTTGCGCATGGGTGAAGTGGTGGCCGGCGCGTTGGGCCGGGACCTGCGGAAGGTCGCCGTGTACGGCCGGGAAGGTATCGAGGATGAGCGTGACCGTAACACCGTCGGCTTCTCCACCGTCCGCGGCGGCGATATCGTGGGCGAGCACACGGTGCTGTTCGCGGCCATGGGGGAGCGTGTCGAGATCGCTCACAAGGCCAGCAGCCGGTTGACCTTTGCCCGTGGTGCCGTGCGGGCGGCCATGTGGCTGGCTTCGCGTCCGGCCGGGCAGTATGACATGGCTGATGTGCTTTCCCTGTAGCGTGTCCAGGTTGGATCCCGGTCATGGACAGTAGCGTGGTCACTGCCGTATAATGCCGCTCCACTATGCATAGCTCAGATGACAGTAAAAAAGTACACCAGAAGCGGAATGAAACCAGCCTTTCATTCCGTTTTTTTTTGATGGGCCTTGGGGGAGATGACATTGGATAATCCGGCAGTTCTGGCTATGGAGGATGGCAGCCTGTTTCGGGGCAGGGCCATCGGGCATCAGGGGGTGACGTCCGGCGAGGTCGTGTTCAATACCTCGATGACCGGCTATCAGGAAATACTGACCGATCCGTCCTATGCCAGGCAGATTGTGACCCTGACCTATCCTCACATCGGCAATACCGGGACCAACGAGGAAGACAATGAGTCCGACCGGGTCCATGCGGCCGGGCTGGTGATCCGTGACCTGCCCCGGCTGTCCAGCAACTGGCGTCAGGAACAGACGCTGGAGGGGTATCTGGCCGAACGGCTGGTGGTGGCGATCGCGGACATCGATACCCGGCGACTGACGCGGCTGTTGCGTGAGAAGGGCGCGATGAACGGGGCTATAGTCAGTGGTGAAGAGCTGGCGAGCAAGGGTGAGGCGTTCGCCGTCGAACAGGCCAGGGCCTTTCCGGGGCTCAAGGGCATGGATCTGGCTCGGGAAGTTTCGACCAGTGTTCCCTACGAGTGGCGTGAAGGCGTCTGGCGGCGAGGGGAAGGACATGCCGATCGCCTGGGCGACCGGCCTTTCCATGTGGTGGCCTGGGATTATGGCGTCAAGCGTAACATTCTGCGCATGCTGTCTGAACGAAATTGCCGCGTCACGGTGGTGCCCGCCACCACGGCGGCCAGCGAGGTGCTGGCCATGCAACCCGACGGGATATTTCTGTCCAATGGTCCCGGCGACCCCGAGCCCTGCGGCTACGCTATCGACGCGATCCGTGAGGTACTGGATACCGGTCTGCCGGTATTCGGCATCTGTCTGGGCTGTCAGCTCCTGGCTCTGGCCTGTGACGCCAGAACCGTAAAGATGACGGTCGGGCACCATGGCGCCAACCATCCGGTCCAGAATCTGGACGACGGCACGGTCATGATCACCAGCCAGAATCACGGGTTCGCGGTCGATGAGGCCACGCTGCCGGCCAATCTGCGGGCCACCCACCGCTCACTGTTTGATGGGACGTTGCAGGGAGTCGAGCGCACAGACCGGCCGGCCTTCGCGTTCCAGGGACACCCGGAAGCCAGCCCCGGGCCCCATGACATCGCGCCACTGTTCGACCGCTTCATCAACGACATGCAGGCGCATCGCGGCTGACCGGCGAGAGCTGGAGACAGAGCGGGCTCAGACAAGGATCTTACGGGGATAACAGGTAATCTATGCCGAAGCGAACAGACATCAACAGCATCCTCATCATCGGCGCAGGCCCCATCGTCATCGGCCAGGCCTGTGAGTTTGACTACTCCGGCGCCCAGGCCTGCCAGGCGTTGCGCGAGGAGGGCTACCGGGTCATCCTGGTGAATTCGAATCCGGCCACCATCATGACCGATCCGGCCATGGCGGACGCCACCTACATCGAGCCGGTCACCTGGGAGATCGTTGAGAAAATCATCGAAAAGGAGCGGCCCGATGCCGTGCTGCCCACCATGGGCGGCCAGACCGCACTGAACTGCGCACTGAATCTGGAAAAGCATGGCGTGCTGGAGAAGTACGGCGTAGAGATGATCGGCGCCACCAACGAGGCCATTGACAAGGCCGAGAACCGTGATCTGTTCGATCAGGCCATGCGCCGCATCGGGCTGGAGACCCCTGCCCACGGTATCGCGCACAGCATGGAAGAGGCCTTTGAAGCGCTGGAACAGATCGGCTTTCCCTGCATCATCCGGCCTTCGTTCACAATGGGCGGAAGCGGTGGTGGTATCGCCTATAACAAGGAAGAATTCATCGAGATCTGTTCGCGCGGGCTGGAGCTGTCGCCCAACAACGAACTGCTGATCGACGAGTCGCTGATCGGCTGGAAAGAGTACGAGACGGAAGTGGTGCGGGACCGCAATGACAACTGCATCATCGTCTGTACCATCGAGAACTTTGACGCCATGGGCGTACACACCGGCGACTCCATCACCGTGGCGCCGTCGCAGACCCTGACCGACAAGGAATACCAGATCCTGCGCGATGCCTCGCTGGCCGTGCTGCGCGAGATCGGCGTGGAGACCGGCGGCTCCAATGTGCAGTTTGGCATGGATCCGGATACCGGCCGTGTGGTGGTCATCGAGATGAACCCGCGCGTGTCACGCTCCTCCGCGCTGGCCTCCAAGGCCACCGGCTTCCCGATCGCCCGCGTGGCGGCCAAGCTGGCGGTGGGCTACACACTGGACGAGCTGCGCAACGAGATCACCGGCGGCGCCACGCCGGCCTCCTTCGAGCCCAGCATCGACTACGTGGTCACCAAGATTCCACGCTTCACTTTCGAGAAATTCCCCGAGGCCAATGACCGCATCACCACACAGATGAAGTCGGTGGGCGAGGTGATGGCCATTGGCCGCACCTTCCAGGAGTCGCTGCAGAAGGCGCTCCGTGGTCTGGAAGTCGGCGTCTGTGGTCTGGACCCGGTGCTGGACACCGCGGTCAGCGACGCGCTGGATAATCTCAAGGGCGAACTGATGGACGCCGGTGCCGAACGCATCTGGTACATCGCCGACGCCTTCCGCCAGGGCTGGAGTGTCCAGACCGTTCACGAGCTGACCGGCGTGGATCCCTGGTTCCTGGACCAGATCGAGGACCTGGTCGCCGAGGAGAAGCTCGTGGAAGGCCTGCAACTTTCGGCCATCGATCACGACGCGATGTTCCGGATCAAGCGCAAGGGCTTCTCCGACATGCGGCTTGGTGCGCTGCTGGGCGAGCCTGAAACCGCGGTCCGCAAGCATCGTCTGGCACTGGGTGTGCGGCCGGTCTACAAGCGGGTGGACACCTGTGCCGCCGAGTTCGCTTCCACGACGGCGTACATGTATTCCTCTTACGAGGAAGAGTGCGAGGCGCTGCCCAGCGACCGGCGCAAGATCATGGTGCTGGGCGGCGGACCCAACCGCATCGGCCAGGGCATCGAGTTCGACTACTGCTGTGTGCATGCCGCGCTGGCCATGCGCGAGGACGGCTATGAGACCATCATGGTCAACTGCAACCCGGAGACCGTATCCACTGATTACAATATTTCCGACCGGTTGTATTTCGAGCCGGTCACCTTCGAGGACGTGATGTCGATCGTGGACCTGGAGAAGCCGGCCGGCGTGATCGTTCAGTTCGGCGGCCAGACGCCGTTGAACCTGGTCACGCAGCTGGAGCAGGCCGGTGTGCCCGTCATAGGCACCACGGCCGACGCCCACGATCG
>JAWLFN010000002.1:0-45432 GCA_041685555.1 Gammaproteobacteria bacterium
CCCAGGGCGACCTCGCTGCCCTCCAGTGCGGGGAAGGACGGCGGCATGCCGGAACCATCTGCCTGGTGGCAGGTCACACAGTTATTGCCATAGACCCGCTCACCGGTCTCCATGGCTTCTTCCATGGTCAGCTCAGCGTCCGCCAGTTCAGCGTCCGCGCGGGCCTCTTCCTGTTGCTCCGCGTACCACTCCTCGTACTCGGCCGGTTCCAGCGCATGAACCTCGATGGGCATGAAACCGTGATCGACGCCACAAAGCTCGGCACACTGGCCACGATAGACGCCGGGCTCATCCACCACGACCCAGGTCTCATTGATGAAGCCTGGAATGGTGTCTTTCTTGATGGCCAGCTCCGGCACCCACCAGGAGTGCAATACGTCCTGGGAGGTCATCAGGAAACGGACCTTGGTGTCGGTCGGAATGACCAGCGGGCGGTCTACTTCCAGCAGGTAGTTCTCGCCTTTCTCCATCTGGTTTCTGACGGAGTCACGGTCTGTCGACAGCACACTGAAGAAGGAGACTTCCTCTTCATCCGCATCAGTCGGCAAGTAGCTGTACTCCCAGCGCCACTGGTAACCGGTGATCTGGATATCCAGTTCCGATTCGCTGGTATCGTACGCCTGGGACAACAGACGGGTTGCCGGGACAGCCATCAGGATCAGGATCAGGAACGGAATCAGCGTCCAGAGGATCTCGAGCTTCACGTTTTCATGAAACTTGGCTGGCTGTGCGCCACGTGACTTCCGATAGAAAATGATGGACCAGAGGATCCCCCCGTAGACCACCACGCCGATGGCAACACACCACCAGATGATCGTCATGTGAAGATCATAAGTATCGCGACTGATTTGGGTTACTCCCTGGGGCATGTTCATTTCCCAGGCAGCCTGCAGACCCGTACTCCAGAAAAAGAGTACGCCAGCCAGCAGACTCAACCACAGCTTGGCTTTAGGCAACATTCGCCGTGTCTCCGTTGGTTAAGAAGGCTGTTTCTGAAAACTTGTGTTATCAGCGTGTTGTTATTGTCGACGTGTCGTTCAGTGACTTGTCTTTTTGGGGGGTGCTATCCGGTAGCGATGAGCAGTATAGCAAAGACATTTTCGCGAAATCCACACAATTCGGCTTGCGTCAGGTCAATAATGGGCCTTTTTCGACGGATTATGACAGCATTATGTCATTATGCGGTCCAGTCTTGGTCACCTCTCGACCGCGGCTTCCAGCAACCCCTCCTGTTTCAATAACGAGGTGACATCAGGTTCTCGCCCCATAAAATCAGTGAACAGGGTCAGGGCATCTTCGCCGCCACCCTTTGACAATATTTTGTCCAAAAAGGCCTGACCGGTGCCCCGATCGAATACCCCGGATTCGGCAAACCGCGAATATACATCGGCTGACAGCACCTCGGCCCACTTGTAGCTGTAGTACCCGGCTGCGTAACCGCCGGCGAAAATGTGCCCGAAACTGTTCTCGAAACGATTGAACGGGGCCACCGGTACCACGGAGGTACGCTGCCGTGCCTCCTGCAGCACCCGATTGATGTAGGCCGGGTCTTCCTCGACGGGGTGCTGGTGCAGGGTGAAATCGAACAATGCAAATTCCAGCTGACGGATACCGAACAGACCGGTCTGGAAATTCCGGGCCGCCAGCATTCGGTCGAGAATCTCACGGGGCAGCGGCTCGCCGGTCTCGAAATGCGATGAAATCAGTGGCAGCGCCTCCGGCTCCCAGCACCAGTTCTCCAGCAGCTGGCTGGGCAATTCCACCGCATCCCAGGCGACCCCGTTGATGCCGGAGCAACGCAGGTATCGCTGCTCGGTCAGCATGTGGTGCAGACCATGGCCGAACTCATGGAACAGGGTCGTGACCTCATCATGGCTGAGCAGCGCCGGCCGATCCCGGCCCGGGGGAGCAAAGTTACAGGTCAGGAAAGCCACCGGAATCTGATCACTGCCATCCGCCCGCTGGCGACGGCCGTGACAGTCGGCCATCCAGGCACCGCCACGCTTGCCCTCGCGGGTATACAGATCCAGATAGAAGCGGGCCACGACCCGGCCGTCACGCAGGATTTCGTGGAAGCGGACATCGGGATGCCAGGTGGAGGTGTCGGCGCCGCGGACCTGCACATCGAACAGCTTTCCGGTCACCTCGAACAGCCCCTGCAGCACCCGTTCCACCGGAAACCAGACCCGCAGCTCGTCCTGAGACAGATCATAGCGGGCCCGGCGCAGCTGTTCGCTGTAATAGGGCACGTCCCATGGCTGCAGTGTCTCGACGCCGTCCTGCTCGCGGGCAAAAGCCTGCAGGGTGTCGAAATCCTTGCGCGCCGCCGGCCGGGTATGCTCGATCAGGTCGTCGAGAAAACGGTTCACTTCCTCGACCGAGCGCGCCATCTTGCGGGCCACGGACATCTCTGCGTAACTGCCGTAACCCAGCAGGGTGGCCATCTCTTCACGACAGGCCATGATCTCGCGCATGATCGCTGTATTGTCCCACTTGCCGCCGGTATGATCCTGATCGGAAGCCCGGGTGACGAAGGCGCGGTGCATGCGTTCGCGCAACGCTGCGTCACGGGCATTGCTCATCACGGCGAAGTAGCAGGGAAAATCCAGGGTCAGCAGGTAGCCGTCCAGTCCCTTGTCCGCGGCCGCTTCCGCCGCGGCCTGGAGGCTGAGCTCGGGAAGGCCGGCCAGCTGCCCGGCGTCGCTGACGTGCTCGGACCAGGCACGGGTCGAATCCAGCACATGGTTTCCGAAGTCGCTGGACAGGGACGACAGGCGACTCTGCAGCTGCGCAAAACGTTGCTTCTGCTCGGCCGGCAGGCTCACGCCGGACTGCTCGAAATCCAGCAGCATGTCATCCAGCACCTTGCGCTGCGCGGTGTCCAGGGACAGCTCATCAGCGCGCCCGCGAAGGGCCCGCACGGCGCGATACAGCGTTTCGTTCTGACCGACGCGGGAATGATAGTCGGTCACCAGCGCCTGTGCCTGGCTGTGCGCCTCACGGATCTCCGCGGTGTTGCAGACACCATTGAGGTGGCCGATCACGTTCCAGACCTTTTCCAGTCGGTCGTCCAGTTCTTCCAACGGACGCATCAGTCGGCTCCAGTCCGGCCGGGCCACGAGGGCCGTATCGGAAAGCAGGGCGTCGAGCCGCTGATGGTTTTCCTCGATCACCTGCTCGATCGCGGGTAGCATGTGGGCGGCCTCGATGCGGGAAAAATCGGGCAGTGCATCGGACTCCAGCAACGGGTTCTCGGACCGGGTCATGGATCTCTCTTCCTTTACGTCGGTTGGCGTTCGTGCCTTCGGCGGGCACAATGTCAGTCGTCCGGGGCATTCTACAGTGAATCCGGCGCCGGGGCAGCCTCGTGCCATGCTGGCGTCGGCAAGGAGACAGTGACATGAGCGTTCGCGAGTTCGATGGCCTCACACCCGCGCTGGGTGAGCGGGTACTGGTCGATCATCAGGCGGTGGTGACCGGCGATGTGGTGCTGGGGGAAGACAGTTCGGTCTGGCCCATGGCGGTGGTGCGCGGGGACATACACCGCATCCGCATCGGCGCCCGCACCAGCATCCAGGACGGCACCGTGATCCATGTGACCCATGCCGGCCCCTACAACCCGGACGGCTATCCGACCACGGTGGGCGACGAGGTCACAGTCGGCCATAACGTCACGCTGCATGGCTGCACCATCGAGGATCGGGTACTGGTCGGCATGGGCGCGGTGGTACTGGACGGCGCAGTGGTGGAATCCGAAGTGGTGATCGCCGCCGGCGCGCTGGTGCCACCCGGCAAACGACTGGAAAGCGGCCACCTCTACGTGGGTGCCCCGGTGAAGAAAGCGCGACCGTTGACGGACGAGGAACGCAACTTCTTTTCCTACTCGGCCACCAGCTACGTGAAGCTCAAGGACCGTCATCTGGCCCAGGGTGCCGCCGGTTGACAATCAGCGTCAGTGGGCCAGATTCTGGCGCAGTGCGGTGATCACGGCCGCGGTGGCCGGCATCACGCCGCGCCAGATATAGAAGGCTTGCGCGGCCTGCTCGACCAGCATGCCGCAGCCATCGATGGCCTGTTCCGCGCCGTGTGCCGTGGCCCAGGCCTGGAACGCCGTGGCGCCCTTGCGGTATACCATGTCATAGCACCAGGCTCCCTCGGCCAGCAGGTTCTCTGGCAACGGCGGCAACTCGTCGGTAAGGCCGGCGGACGTGCCGTTGATGACCAGATCGAACTGGCGGCCCCGCAGGGCGGGATAGCCGCGGCTGTCAATGACCTGCTGATCACTGAAGTGTTCCGCCAGTTCGGCGGCACGGGCTTCGGTGCGGTTGGCAATGCAGACCGTGGCCGGTTTGCGGGCCAGCAGGGCAGGCAACACACCGCGTACCGCGCCGCCAGCGCCAAGCAGCAGCAGACGACGACCGGCGATGACGCCACCATGGTTCTCGGTGATGTCCCGCACCAGACCGACACCGTCGGTATTGTGCCCGCAGAGCCGCCCACTGTCGTCGATGAACAGCGTATTGACCGCACCGGAGCGCTCGGCGCCGTCACTGCGCCACTCGGACAGTTCCCAGGCCTGCTGTTTATGGGGCACGGTGATATTCAGCCCCCGACCCCCTTCGGCGAAGAAAGTCCGTACCGTTTCCTCGAAGTCTTCCGGCGGGGTGTCAATGGCGCCATATTCCACCGGCTCGCGCGTCTGCGCGGCAAATCGGGCATGGATGTACGGTGAGCGGCTATGTCCGATCGGATGGCCGACCACCGCGTAACGGTCGATCTGCTCCACGGACTGGGTCTGTTCTGTTGTGGTCATACTGATTGTATCCAGTCACGGGGTTGCAGAAAATCGGTATACAGGCGGGCCTCCTCGGTGCCCGGTTCCGGATGCCAGTCATAGACCCAGTTCACCTCCGGGGGCAAAGACATCAGGATAGACTCGATCCGGCCGAGTCCCGACTGCAGGCCAAACAGGGTGCCGCGGTCATAGACCAGGTTGAACTCGACGTAGCGGCCCCGCCGGTAGCGCTGGAACTGCTTGTGTCTTTCTTCGTATGGCTGCCCCTTGCGGGCACGCACGATGGGCAGATAGGCATCCAGGTAGCTGCCGGCGATGGACTGCACCATGGCGAAACTGGTGTCGAAGTCGCGCTCATTGAAGTCATCGAAAAACAGCCCACCGATACCCCGCTCTTCCTTGCGGTGCTTCAGGTAGAAATAGTCGTCGCATTCCTTCTTGAATCGCGGATACAGCGCCTCGCCGAACGGAGCGCAGGCATCACGTGCCGTCCGGTGCCAATGCCGGGCATCTTCCTCGAAGCCATAATACGGGGTCAGGTCATAACCACCGCCGAACCACCAGACCGGCGGTTCGCCTTCCTTCTCCGCGATAAAAAACCGGAAATTGGCATGGGAGGTCGGTACAAAAGGGTTGTCCGGGTGAATTACCAGCGACACACCCATGGCCTGGAACGAACGACCGGCCAGTTCGGGCCGAGAGGCAGACGCTGAAGGGGGCAGGGACGGACCGAACACATGGGAGAAGTTGACACCGCCTTTCTCGAACACAGCGCCATCACTGATCACCCGCGTAATGCCACTGCCACCGGTCTCGCGGTCCCAGGCGTCTTCATGGAAACGGGCCCGGCCGTCTTCCTGTTCGAGCGCGGAACAGATCGAGTCCTGTAGAGCAAGTAACCACTTACGTACCGCGTCAGCGTCAACCGACGACCCATCGAGAGGATTTTCACTCATGATCGTTGCTCCTGTTCTGCTCCGTCGGCAGGATCAGGCACGGTCGTGTGCTCACCCCGCAACAACCGACCTGTCACCGCGTCCCGTATGGTCGAGGGGCTGCGCTGATCGCCGAGCCGGCCCGGCACGATGTAATCGACGGAACGCCCCAGCTGCACCGCCAGCTGCAGACGCGTTCGGGCCGGCGGCCGGCCGGCGATGTTCGCCGACGTCGACACGATCGGTCCGCCGAAGCGCTGGCACAAGGCCGCGACAAGAGGGTGAGCACTTACTCGCACCGCAACGCTGTCATGGCGGCCGCGGATCCAGGCGGGAGCCCGCCCCTCTGGATCCGGCAGCAACCAGGTGAATGGTCCCGGCCAACTCTGCTCTACACGACGTCGCTGTTCCCGGTCGAGGCTCTCCAGCCAAGGCCGCACCTGGGCCGTGTTGCCGGCAACCAGTATCATACCCTTGCTGACCGGCCGTCGTTTGATCTGCAGCAAGCGCGACACCGCGGGGCCGTTTGCCGGATCACAGCCCAGACCCCATACCGCTTCGGTCGGGTAGGCGATGATGCCACCGTCTTCCAGCTGTTGGATGGCCTGTTGCAAGTGGGCTGATATCATGACCGTGACTGTATGCTGTATTCGAAGAGCGCAGAAAGTACCCCAGTCGGACATCCGATGCAATGATGTTTGATCCAGCGCAGTGCCGACCCAGTCGCCGAGGACCATTGCCACGGTTGCCATTGTGCTTTCCCCGGACCGCTGCTATAACAGCCTGACCCAATTCTTACATCATGGTCAGAGGAGTACCCGATGCGCCGATTCCATCTCCTGTCCCGACCGGTTGCCGCTGTACTGAGTCTGATAATGCTGGCCGGCTGCGCACAGCAGGACTTCATGCAGATCGGTGCGGGAACCACTTTATGCTGCCCCGGCGACTATGAGTCCTATGAGTCCTACGGCGTAGTCAACGACAACCTGCCCGGCTTCCTGGCGGACTACGTCATCGCCGAATTCGATGCCGCCTTTCAGGAAAAGGGACTGGTCCGCAATGACAGGCTCAACGATATCGAAGTGACGCTGCAATACAACCATATCAACCTCAATCCGGACCAGGAAGACGTCGACCCGTTCGACGAGCAGATCCAGCCAGAGGAACGCCTGCGTTACGTGGCGCAGATCGAGATCCTGATGCATGAAAGCGATACCGGTGAAGCGGTCTGGAGCGGACAGATCAATCGTATCCACAGTGTACTGCCGGGCTCCTACATGCACGAGGAGCGCGCCCGACCGGCGTTCCGCGCCGCCTTCATGGAAGCCCTGCAGAGCTATCCCCCGCTATCACCCTGACGCCGGTAACCTGAGACACCCCTGGCGATCCGCCCCCGGAGTTCCAGTTGCAGCAGGTGACGACTTAATTCGGCCAGCGTCAGACCCGTGCGCTGGACCAGATGATCGATGGGCACGGGGTCGTCATCGATCTGGTCCAGCACCGCCTGGACGGGGGCCGGCAATACCGGTGGCGCCTTGACCCGGAACAGATCAGCGGGCGGCGAAGGGCCGCCATCGAGCGCCAGGGTTTCCAGCACATCTTGCGCCTGCTCCGCCAGTGCGGCTCCCTCACGCAGCAACTGGTGGCAACCGCGGCTCTGGGGGTTGCGCACCGAGCCCGGCACGGCAAACACCTCGCGATTCTGCTCCATGGCCAACCGGGCCGTGATCAACGAGCCACTGCGAACCGTGCCTTCCACCACCACCACACCGAGGGCGAGTCCACTGATGATCCGGTTGCGTTGCGGGAACTGCCGCGCCCTGGGCGGTGTCCCGCGGGCGAATTCGGAGATCAGCAGCCCGGTCGCGGCGATGTCATCGTACAATGAGCGATTGATACCGGGGAAACACACATCAATACCATTACCCAACACCGCGACCGTGTGTCCGCCGGCATGCAGGGCGCCGCGATGGGCGCAGGTATCGATGCCTTCCGCCAGTCCGCTGGTCACCGTGACGCCTCTACCGGCCAGCTCCCGGGCCAGGGTAAAGGCCTGTTCCCGGCCGTACGGCGAGGCCTTGCGGCTGCCGACCAGCGCCACCTGCCGATCACCAAGACAGCGGCGCTGTCCGCGCAGATACAATACCGGCGGGGGGTTGGCGATCTGTTTCAGGGATTCCGGGTAGTCGGCATCCGGGAATACCACAATATGATGGTTGTCGGCCGCCTCCTGCCAGGCCAGATCCTCTTCCACCTGCTTTCGCACCGGACTGTCGGCCTGCGCGGCCTGAAGCAGCTGTTGCGCCGATTCATGAGCAAGGCCGCTGGCCCGCAGCCCGGACAGGGGCGCGGACAACAACGCCTCCGCGGTCCCGAAGGTGGCCAGGGCCCGCTGCCAGTCACCGGAACCAAGCACCCGCGAATGATACAACGTAAGCCAGGATTGCAGCATGGTCACGATCCTCCCTGATCGCAGTCATGGCAGGCGCTGAGCGAAGTCAGCGCGGTGAAGTCACCCGGAATCCCTCTGATACCGGGGCCGTTCCCTCCAGAATCAGGCCATAGCCGAGCCGCTCGAAAACCCGATATACCAGCAGCGTTGCAACCGGCTGCCCGGCGGCAACCAGCGTCTCGCCGCTTACCGGGTCAGTGACCCGCCGGTCGGCCGCAAGCACGGTCAACAGATCACCAGACTCGACACCATCTCGACGGCCTGTGCTCAGCAACAGTGAATCGTACTGGGCCGCCTGACTGAGCTCAGTGAGCAATGCCAGTACATGTCCACGGACATCCGGCGCGGCGGGGCGGGGTTGAAACCGCGTTGTCACCGGCATCTGTGGACGGACCATCAGACGGTCTCCGGCATGCACTTCCTGACGGCTTCGCAGGATCTCGGCCCGGCGTAGCCCCTCCCCGTCACCCTCGGCACGGTCGAGAATGCGCGCGGTACCGATCCGGAGCCCCTGATAGCCCAGCAACTCACCGGTATCGGGATCCTCATGCGCCTGTTCCATACGGATGATGTCCAGCTCACGGATGCGATGGCCCCAGTTGCCCCCCATCCCCCTGACCAGTACCGTGTCGCCCGTGCCGATCACCAGATTATCGTCCACACTGTCGATGATGTAGGCCGCCTGGTCATACTCCGCTGGATCAATGACCAGATTATCCACCTGAAAGCGATCGATGAGTTCGCGGGGGATCTCCCGGGTGATCTGTTCCAGAGGCTGGCTGCGAACCTGTGGGCTGAGACGGACCTCGGTCCTGTCCGCGGCGGTGCCATCCTGGGCCAGGACCGCCGTGGCCGCCAGACACAACAGACCGAGAAAGACCGGCCCGACCAGCCCGGTCAGGACAGTGGCAGGGTGCGCGCTGGCGTATCGATTCATTACCGTATCCTGCGTTATAATGAAGGTATCATCTCAATTCTACAGCAGTTTGACGAACGCGCCAGTCAATGGCGTCTGACAGACTGTGACGGGGATAACATGGCGAAACTGGACATTCTGGAATTTCCGGACCCGCGGCTGCGCACCGTGGCCCGACCGGTGGAAAAGGTCGATGACGACCTGCGGCAACTGATCGATGACATGTTCGAGACCATGTACGAGGCGCCAGGCATCGGACTGGCCGCCACGCAGGTCAACGTGCATCGACGCCTGATCGTGATCGATGTCTCGGACGAACGTGATCAGCCTCTGGTCTTTATCAATCCGGAGATCGAGGTACTTGACGAGACCCTGTCGGAGTACGACGAGGGCTGCCTGTCCGTGCCCGGCTTCTATGAAACCGTGACCCGTCCCCAGGTCGTCCATGTAAAGGCCCTGGATCGGGACGGCGAGCCGTTCGAGATGCGCGCTGAAGGGTTGTTGGCCGTGTGTGTACAGCATGAGCGTGACCACCTGGATGGCAAACTGTTCGTCGATTACCTCAGTACCCTGAAACGACAACGCATCCGCGGCAAACTGGAGAAGGCTCACCGGCAGGCCCGGATTGCCTGAGGTGAGGCAATGAGACTGATATTCGCGGGCACGCCCGGCTTCGCGGCCCGGCATCTGGAGGCGCTGGCGGACAGCGATCACACCGTTGTCGCGGTCTATACGCAACCCGATCGCGAAACGGGGCGGGGTCGCCGGACCCGACCTTCACCGGTCAAGCAGGTGGCGGAAGCGCGGCAACTGCCGGTGTACCAGCCCGCCACTCTGCGTGATCCCGGGGCCGTGGCCACGCTGGCTGGCCACGGGGCGGATCTGATGATCGTCGTGGCTTACGGGTTGATCCTGCCACAGGCGGTGCTGGAAACGCCGCGCCACGGTTGCCTGAACGTGCATGCCTCGCTGTTGCCACGCTGGCGTGGCGCCGCGCCGGTGGAGCGCGCCATACTGGCCGGAGACCGGGAAACCGGCATCACCATCATGCAGATGGATGCCGGACTGGACACCGGTGACATGTTGTACCGTGTCCGCACCCCCATCCATGACGATGACACCCGGGAAACGCTGGAACACCGGCTGACGGAGCTGGGCTGCGAAGCCCTGCTGTATACCCTGGCGCATTATTCCGATCTGTCGGTCAGGGCCGAGCCACAGGATGACGGGCTGAGCACCTATGCCCGCAAACTGGAGAAATCCGAGGCCCTGATCGACTGGAACGAAACGGCAACCGGGGTCAGTCGCCGTATCCGGGCCGGTGTGGGTCGCTTGCCGGCCAGCGCCGATCGGGGAGATCTGCGCATCCGCCTGCTGGAGGCACAGGTGCTGGAAGGGAGTCCGCGCGAGCACAGGACGCCCGGCACCATTGCCGCCACCGGGCGCGACGGCATCGACATCATCTGCGGTGACGGGGTACTGCGCCTGACGCGTTTGCAACTGCCCGGCAAGAAGCCGACCCCGGTCCGCGATGTCCTCAATGCCCGCCACGCCCTGTTCGAACCGGGACTGCGATTCCTCGGCGCCACCACTCCATGACGCCCAACGACAACAGCCGCCTGCGCGCCACCCGCATTCTGGCCGCTCTGATGCAGCAGCAGGGTTCACTGGCCGCATTGCTGCGCGCCGGGGACGAACCGCTGACCCGCGAACTGTGCTACGGCAGCTGTCGCTGGTTCTACCGCCTCGACGGCGCCCTGTCCCGACTGATGGCACGGCCGCTGAAGGCAGGGAACCGCGACATTCATGCACTGCTACTGGTCGGGCTGTATCAGCTGGAGTATATGCGGATTCCGGCTCATGCCGCCGTCAATGAAACCGTGGCCTGTACCCGTGCACTCGGCCGGCCCTGGGCCCGAGGCCTGGTCAACGGGGTGCTGAGGCAGTACCAGCGCCAGCGCGAATCCCTGATGGCCGCACTGGACCTTGAGCCAGTGACACGCTGGTCCCATCCCGGCTGGCTGATCGATGCCCTGCAGCGGGCCTGGCCCGTCAACTGGGAGAACATCCTGGCCGCCAACAATCTCCATCCGCCCATGACCCTGCGGGTCAACACCAGCAGGATTTCCCGATCCGACTACCTGGCAAGACTGGCCGACGAGGGCATCAAGGCGCGGCCGGGACAACTTGCGGACACGTCCGTCTACCTGGACAGCCCGGTCGACATAAGCCGTCTGCCCGGGTTCGCGGAAGGGCTGTGCAGCGTCCAGGACGAGGCCTCGCAACGCATTGCCCCGATGATGGAACTGCAGGCCGGTCAACGCGTACTGGATGCCTGCGCGGCGCCGGGCGGCAAGACCACGCTGTTGCTGGAGCAACAGCCCGACCTGGACCTGCTGGCACTGGACGTGGAGGCGAAACGTCTGCCCCGCATCCATGACAATCTGACACGCACGGGACTGCGGGCGGATGTGGTCCGTGCGGATGTACTGGATACCGGAGCCTGGTGGAAGGGGCGGCCATTCGACCGGATACTGCTGGATGCACCGTGCACCGCCACCGGCATACTACGGCGTCAGCCCGACATCCGTCTGCTGCGCAAAGAGGCCGATGTGGCCCGGATGGCCGATCTGCAGAGGCGCCTGCTGGATACTCTCTGGGACTGCCTGGTACCGGGAGGGCAACTGCTGTATACCACCTGCTCGGTGTTACCGGCGGAAAACAGTGAACAGATCGCGGCGTTTCTGCAACGGCATGAAAACGCCCGCGTCATCCCGACCACCGTGGATGAACCCCGCGGGTCTACCGGCCTGCAGCAACTGCCCGAAGCCGATGGGCCGGACGGCTTTTTTTACGCAATACTGATGAAAACCTGACGGACTTGCCTGCCGCTCGGGCGAAGAGGATAATCCTCGGGATACCCGGCAGGGTGGTCCGCCGGGAAGCCAGCAAACCGCGAAAACGGATCCTGAATGAAAATCATCATCCTCGGAGCCAACCAGGTCGGCATCTCCCTTGCCGAGAATCTCTCCAGTGAAGCCAATGACATCACCCTGGTTGACCCGAGCCCTGATGCCCTGCGCGAGGTCAAGGATCACCTGGACGTGGGTATTGCCACCGGCTGGCCATCGCATCCGGACATCCTGCGCAACGCCGGTGCCGACGATGCCGACATGATCATCGCGGTCACCGAGAATGACGAGGTCAACATGGTGGCCTGTCAGATCGGTTTCACCATTTTCAAGACGCCCAAGAAAATCTGCCGGTTGCGCTCCAGCGAATACATGCAGCAGGAAAACCTGTTCCGACCGGACGCCATCGCGTTGGACGTGGTCATCAGTCCGGAGCATCTGGTATCGGAGTATATTGCCCGCCTGATTGACCTGCCCGGGTCATTGCAGGTGCTGGACTTCGCCGGGGGCAAGGCTCAGCTGGTGGCGGTACGTGCTTATTACGGCGGTCCGCTGGTGGGGCAGGAGATCCGCTTCCTGCGCGAACACATGCCGGGCGTGGATACCCGGGTTGCCGCCATTTTCCGACGTAATCGCGCCATCATGCCGGAAGGATCGACGGTGATCGAGGCAGATGACGAAGTGTTTTTCATTGCCGCCTCCCACAACATCCGCGCCGTGATCGGTGAGCTGCGACGCCTCGATCGTCCCTACAAACGCCTGATGATCGCCGGCGGAGGCAATATCGGCGCACGACTGGCGGAGGCCGTGGAGCGACGCTACCAGACCAAGATCATCGAACACAGCGAGCGACGCTGTACCTATCTGGCGGAGCACTTGAACAAGGCCATCGTCCTGAACGGAGAGGCATCCGACCGCAACCTGCTGCTGGAAGAGAACATCGAGGACGTTGACGTGTTCGTGGCTCTGACCAATGACGATGAAGCCAACATCATGTCCTGTCTGCTGGCCAAGCAGCTGGGCGCCCGCAAGGTCATGGCATTGATCAACAACCCGGCCTATGTGGAACTGGTGCAGGGCGGGGCCATCGACATCGCCATCTCCCCGCAGCAGGCCACCATCGGCAGTCTGCTGACCCATGTGCGACGCGGAGACATCGTCAATGTGCATTCCCTGAGGCGCGGTGCGGCCGAGGCCCTCGAGGCGATCGCTCATGGTGACCGCCAATCATCACGGGTCGTGGGACGGGCCATCGAGGACATCGAACTGCCGCAGGGCACCACCATCGGTTCCATCGTCCGCAATGATGAAGTACTGATCGCACACGACGACACCGTGATCGAGTCCGGAGACCACGTAATCCTCTTCCTGGTCGACAAGAAACGGATTCCCGAGGTGGAGCGACTGTTCCAGGTCGGGCTGAGTTTCTTCTGAGGCGGTAGCATGCATTTTTCCATCGTCGCCAAGGTGCTGGGCGTACTGCTGATGCTGTTCAGCCTGCTGGCCAACCTGCCATCGGTACTGATCTCCCTGCTGTACCAGGATCAGGAGATCCGTTCCTTCCTGCTGGCCATGGGCATGACCTTCCTCACCGGTCTGGTCCTGTGGGGCAGTACCTTCCGGACCCGGGAGCAGCTGCGCACTCGGGACGGCTTTCTGATCGTGACATTGTTCTGGTCGGTACTGGGCACGTTCGGGGCTCTGCCGCTGTATTTTTCCGCCGAGTTGCCCCTGTCGGTAACGGATGCGGTGTTCGAATCGATTTCCGGCCTGACCACCACCGGCGCCACCGTGGTTACCGGCCTGGATGACCTGCCACGGTCGATTCTGTTCTACCGCCAGCAGCTGCAATGGTTGGGTGGCATGGGGATCATCGCACTGGCCGTGGCGGTCCTGCCGATGCTCGGCATCGGTGGCATGCAGCTGTACCGGGCGGAAAGTCCGGGCCCGGTCAAGAATGACAATCTGGTACCCCGTCTGGCCGAAACCGCCAAGGCGCTGTGGTACATCTATCTGGGATTGACCATCACCTGCGCACTGGCCTACTGGGCCGCCGGCATGACGCTGTTCGATGCCGTCTGCCACAGTTTCACCACCGTCGCTATCGGTGGTTTCTCCACATACGACGCCAGCATGGGCCATTTCGACAGCCACCTGATCAATCTGATCTGTACGCTGTTCATGTTCCTGGCGGGTATCAACTTCGCCCTGCATTTCATCGCCTGGCAACGGCGCAGTGTGCACCAGTATCTGCGCGATCCGGAAACCCTGTTCTATGTCGCCATTCTGGTGCTGGTAGCGGCGGTCACCGTGGGCGTGTTGTATTTCACGCAGACCTACCAGGCGTGGGACGCGTTCGTCCATGGCCTGTTCCAGACGGTGTCGATCGCCACCACCACCGGCTTCGCCACCGCGGACTTCAACAGCTGGCCCTATGCGCTGCCGTACCTTTTGCTGTATGCCGCCATCATCGGCGCCTGTGCCGGCTCCACGGGCGGGGGCATGAAGGTCATTCGCATCCTGCTGATTTTCAAGCAGGGGTTGCGCGAGATTCACCGGCTGATCCACCCCAACTCCGTCATTTCCGTAAAACTGGGTCGGACGCTGGTGCCGGACCGGGTGATCGAATCGGTCTGGGGATTCTTCGCGGTGTATGTGATGGTCTATCTGTTGCTGCTGCTGGCCCTGCTGGCCTCCGGGGAGGACGTATTGACCGCCTTCAGCGCTGTTGGCGCGACGCTGAACAACCTGGGACCCGGTCTGGAAGGGGTGGCCGCCAACTACGCGGGCCTGCCGGATTACTCCAAGTGGGTACTGTGCCTGGCCATGTTGCTGGGCCGACTGGAGATCTTCACGCTGCTGGTGCTGTTCCTGCCATCATTCTGGCGGCGCTGATCGAGTCAGTAGAGGGAGCGCCCTTTCTCCTCGGGTGGTCGGCGGCGGAAGCGCTTGTACTCCCACTGGTATTGCGGAATCATTTCACGGACGCAGTTCTCCACGGTGCGGTTTAATGCCGTTGCCGCAGTGAGTGAGTCCTCACTATCAATGCCCGGTTCCACGTTCCGGAACTGCACTTCGAATCCGGACCCACGAGGCAGACGGCGGGTGACCGCGCTGATCACCGGCGCCCCGGAGCGGGCCGCCAGGCGGGCCACCAGGGTCATGGTCAGTGCTTTCTCATGGAAGAAGGGGGCGAACACGCCATTGTCCTCCGTGGGCTGCTGATCGGGCAGAATGCCGGCCACCTTGCCCTCCTTGAGAGTGCGGATCAGCTGCAGGATACCCCGTCGCGTGGTCGGCGCCTGACCCGCGCCAGCGCGGTCCCGGTAGCGCACCAACACCTCCTCGAAGGCTTTCATCCGGGGGGGGCGGTACAGGTAGGTGATCGGTGCCACCGTGCTGACGTACAGCCCACTGAGCTCCCAGCTGCCCAGGTGGGGCGCGATGATGATCAGTCCCCGGCCGCGAGCCAGGTGTTCATCAATCAGCTCCCGTCCCTGGACACGGACCACCTTGCGCATCACTTTCTCCACCGGCGAGGCCCAGACCAGTCCCAGCTCGGCGGCCGACTTGCCGGTTTCCTGCAAGCTCTCCCGGGCCAGTTGCTGGATCTGCTGGTCCTCCATCTCCGGGAAACACAGGCGCAGATTGGTCAGTGTCACCTGCCTGGCGCGGGTGGGCAGCCAGTACATCAGTGTACCGGCGGCCTTGCCGGCAGCGTGCATCAGCGGCAGGGGCAGCCAGGACAGACATCGCAGCATTGCCCTGATCAGCAAGACCTGAATCCGTTTGATGATGGCGGCTTCCTCCCGACTGTACAAAACATCCCATTCTACACTGCGCGATACGCACGGTTACAGTCGACTAGTGGGCCATGCGGGAAATCAAGCAGGTGGATATCAGGCGCCTGATCGCGCATAATTGCGCCTTTTGCGAGGAAGAGGAATTTTCCGTGTCTGGCACGACCGCTGACGTTTCCACGTTCCAGGGCCTGATTCTGGCGCTGCAACAATTCTGGGCCGAACGGGGCTGTGTGGTGCTGCAGCCACTGGACCTTGAAGTGGGGGCCGGCACCTTCCATCCGGCCACGTTCCTGCGGGCCATCGGACCGGAGAGCTGGCGCACCGCGTATGTGCAACCCAGCCGGCGTCCCACCGATGGTCGCTACGGCGAGAACCCCAACCGGTTGCAGCACTACTACCAGTTCCAGGTGATCCTGAAACCGTCCCCGGACGACATCCAGGAACAGTATCTGGACTCACTGCGCTTTCTGGGCATCGATCCGCTGACCCATGACATCCGCTTCGTGGAAGACAACTGGGAATCTCCGACACTGGGCGCCTGGGGGTTGGGCTGGGAGGTCTGGCTGAACGGCATGGAAGTGACACAGTTCACCTTCTTCCAGCAGGTCGGAGGGCTGGAGTGCTTTCCGGTCAGCGGTGAATTGACCTACGGTATCGAGCGCATCGCCATGTACCTGCAGGGTGTGGACAGCATCTACGATCTGGTCTGGACCCACGGCCCGGACGGTGATGTCACCTACGGCGATGTCTTCAGGCAGAACGAGGTGGAAATGTCCGCCTACAATTTCGAACACGCCGATGTCGAGGCTCTGTTCCGTTACTTCGACGACTGTGAAGCGCAGTGCAATCACCTGATCGAGAACGGTCTGCCGTTACCGGCCTACGAGCAGGTCCTGAAGGCCTCGCACTACTTCAACCTGCTGGATGCCCGTCAGGCCATCTCGGTGACCGAACGACAGCGCTACATCCTGCGTGTGCGGACATTGTCACGCCTGGTGGCGGAGGCCTATTTCGAGAGCCGCCGCAAACTGGGTTTCCCTTTGGCTCCCGAGACGCTGCGCAAGCAGGTCCTGGAACAGAATTGATCATTGCTGATAACTGGCTGACTTCTCATGGCTGCTAACGATTTCATTGTGGAGCTGGGCTGCGCGGAACTGCCGCCCGGTGCCCTGCGAACCCTCTCCGACGCTTTTCTTTCCGGGGTACGGGACGGCCTGGATCGGGCCGGACTGTCTTATGGCGATACCCGTGCCTTCGCCACGCCACGCCGCCTGGCGGTGCAGGTGGATGAGCTGCGGGAGCAGCAGGCCGATGCCGACATCGAGAAGTTCGGGCCGGCCCTGAAGGCGGCCTATGATGCCGACGGCAACCCGACCAGGGCCGCACTGGGCTTTGCGCGATCCTGTGGCGTAGCGCTGGAGGCGCTGGAGCGGGACGAAAAGGACGGTGTCGAGAAACTGGTCTTTCGCAGCACTCGAAAGGGCGAGGCAACAACGGCACTGCTGCCGGCCATTGTCGACCAGGCACTGGCACGGCTGCCGATTCCCAAAAAGATGCGTTGGGGCAGCCGTCGCGAAGAGTTCGTCCGACCCGTGTACTGGGTCCTGATGTTGTTCGGCCGGGACGTGGTCAACACGCGCATTATGGGGATCGAGGCCGGCAATACCACGCGCGGGCATCGTTTCCATCATCCGGAGGTCATCACCCTGTCGGAGCCTCGAGACTACGTGGAAGCGCTGGAAAAAGCCTATGTACTGGCCGACCCGGAACGGCGCAAGGCCCGCATCCGTGAGCAGGTGGAAGCCGAGGCGGCCCGGCAGGGAGCCCGCGTGGTGATCGAGAATGATCTGCTCGACGAAGTCTCGGCCCTGGTGGAATGGCCGGTGGCATTGACCGGGCGTTTCGATGAGCATTTTCTGGAGGTGCCACCGGAAGCGTTGATCTCCTCGCTGAAGCAGCATCAGAAATGCTTCTACCTGCTGGATGACAACGACCGCATGTTGCCGTACTTCATCGCGGTCAGCAACATCGAGAGCCGCGACCCGGCCCAGGTGGTGGCCGGCAATGAGCGGGTCATCAGACCCCGTCTGGCCGATGCGGCATTCTTCTACGAGACCGACAGCAGACAGCCGCTGGAATCGCATCGCCAGCAACTGCAACAGATCGTATTCCAGCAACAATTGGGTACCGTCTACGAGAAAAGTGAGCGGGTGGCGGCGCTGGCTTCCGCCATCGCCAGGCAGATCGGCGCGGATCCCGCCATGGCGGCACGGGCCGCGCGGCTGGCAAAGTGCGACCTGGTCACTCACATGGTGTCCGAGTTTGCTGACCTGCAGGGCATCATGGGCACCTATTACGCCCGCAATGACGGCGAGCCCGACGACGTGGCGGCGGCAATGACCGAGCAGTACATGCCGCGCTTCTCCGGCGATCGCCTGCCAGAGACACAGACCGGTGCCGCGCTGGCCATTGCCGAGAAACTCGACACCATCACCGGCCTGTTCGCCATCAATCAGCCGCCCACCGGCTCCAAAGACCCCTTCGCTCTGCGTCGGGCCGCTCTCGGTGTGCTGCGCATCATCATCGGCAAGGAGCTGGAGCTGGATCTGTACCAGAGCATCGGCGCCGCTGTCGATGCGCTACCGGAGGCGGTGCTGGAAGGGGGGCGTGAGCAGATTGTGGAGCGCGTCTTCGAGTTCATGCTGGAACGCTTCCGAGCCTGGTACCAGGCGGAAGGGGTCTCGCACGATGTATTCCAGTCGGTGTTCGCCCTGCGCCCGACACGGCCGCTGGACTTCGACCGGCGTGTGCGGGCCGTGAAGCGCTTCAATGACCTGCCGGAAGCCGAGGCCCTGGCCGCCGCGAACAAGCGTGTTGCCAACATCCTGCAGAAAGAAGAAGCCAGTGTAGGCAATACTGTCGATGATGACCTGCTGCGGGAGGACGCCGAGAAGACGCTGGCGGAGGACGTGCGGTCGCTGAAGGCACGGGTCGAGCCGCTGTTCGGGGACGGTGATTACACCACGGGCCTGGAGACGCTGGCCGGCATCCGCGAACCGGTGGACCGCTTCTTCGATGAAGTGCTGGTGATGTGCGAAGACGAGGCCCTGCGGAACAACCGCCTGGCCTTGCTGGCGGCACTGCGACAACTGTTCCTGCAGGCCGCCGACATCTCCTGTCTGCACAAGGGTTGAGGAGACGGACGATGACCCCGCATCGGCTGGTGATACTGGACCGGGATGGCGTCATCAACGAGGACCGCGACGATTACGTCAAATCGTTGGAAGAGTGGCTGCCGATCCCCGGCAGCCTGTCCGCCATTGCCCGCTTGAGCCGCGCCGGTTACACGGTTGCGGTGGCCACCAACCAGTCCGGGCTGGCCCGCGGACTGTTCACTGAAGAGGACCTGATGGCCATGCACCAGGCGCTGTTCGAGGCCGTGGCCGGAGAGGGGGGCACGCTGGACGCCGTATTTTATTGCCCGCATGGACCGGAGGAGGGCTGTGAGTGCCGCAAACCAGCGCCCGGACTGCTGTACCAGATCGAGCAGAGCCTGGACATACCACTGCGCGATGCCATCATGGTGGGCGACAGTCTGCGGGATCTGGAAGCCGCCGCCCGTGCCGGCTGTCAGCCCATCCTGGTGCGAACCGGCAAGGGCGAGAAAACGCTGGCCGATGAAGCCGGATCTCTGCCACCGGGCACCCTTATCCATGACAACCTTGCCGACTGCGCCAACGCCCTGCTTGAAGGAGATCAGACATGATCAATCGCCTGCGCTCATTGCTGTTTTCACTGGGCTATGCCGTGCTGACACTGATCGTCTCGGTCCTCGTGATGACCGTCTTCTGGGCCCTGTCACCGCGCCGACGCTTCTACCTCTATGCACTCTGGTGCCGGCTGGTCATTGGCTGGGCCCGCATCAGCTGCGGCATCCGCTACCAGCTGGAAGGCAACGTGCCTGATACCGACCGCTCGCCCGTCGTCATTGTCTCCAACCATCAAAGCACCTGGGAGACCATCTTCCTGTATCACCTGCTGGAGCCGGTGGTCCCCATTCTGAAAAAAGAGCTGCTGGATATCCCGTTCTGGGGCTGGGCTCTGCGACTGCAGAAACCGATCGCCATCGACCGCGGCCGACCTCGCGAGGCCACGCGCTCTCTGCTGTCTCAGGGGCGCGACCGCCTGAACAATGGCTTGTCGGTGCTGGTATTTCCCGAAGGAACGCGGGCACCTCCGGGTACCATCGGGCGGTTTTCACGCAGTGGTGCGCAACTGGCGGCTTCGGCGGATGTGCCACTCATCCCCATTCTGCATAACGCCGGTGACTGCTGGCCGCCCCGGTCATGGGTCAAGAAGCCGGGGCTGATCCGGGTTCAGATCGGTGAGCCGATCATCCCCGGACAACGCAGCTCCCGCGAAATCGCGCAAGAGTGTGACACCTGGTTTGAACAGCATCGACGGCAACTGGGGTTGGTTCCCAAAACCAGAAAATAAAACCTCTTAAATATCAAGGTTTTGCGCAGCAAGCGCATTACTTTCAATGAACTCCCGGCGCGGATCCACCTGATCTCCCATCAGTGTCGTGAACAACTGGTCGGCACTGATCGCATCTTCAATGGTGACCTGCAACATGCGTCGGGTGTCCGGGTTCATCGTGGTCTCCCACAATTGATCCGGATTCATTTCACCCAGACCCTTGTAGCGCTGCAGGTAGTGGCCCCGCATGGCATCATCAGTCAACCATTTCAGTGCCTGCGGGAAATTGTCGATCTCCTGCTTGCGCTCACCGCGTTGCACCCAGGCACCCGGTTCGATCAGACCATCAAGCGTCTTTCCAAGGCCGGTCAGCGCCCGATATTCGCCGGACTGGAAAAAATCCTGATTGAATCGATAGTCCCGAACCAGGCCGTGTAGTGAATAACGTACGTTGGGCAGGAAAATATGCCGTTCTTCATCCTCGACCACATCAAACGCATAATTCTGACTGGTCTTGGGGTGGATCGCCTCCAGTGACTGCTTCAAAGACACCACCCAATCTGCGACCACCTCTTCCTTCAGGTCATCCGCGGCAAGGACCGGAGTGGAAATCATCGCTTCCAGGATTTCCGGCGGATACAGGCGATTGAGTCGGTGAATGATGTTCCAGGCCTCGTTGTATTGACGGGCGATGGATTCCAATCCGTCACCGGTGACCGGTGGTGCGTCCGGACTGATATACAGCGCGGCTCCGTCCAGCGCAATCTGGATCTGGTATTCCGCCAACTCCTCGTCGTCCTTCAGATACTGTTCCTGCTTGCCTTTCCGCACCTTGTACAGCGGGGGCTGGGCGATATAGACATGGCCACGCTCGACCAGTTCCCGCATCTGACGGAAGAAGAAGGTCAGCAACAACGTACGGATGTGCGAACCGTCCACATCGGCGTCCGTCATGATGATGATATTGTGGTAGCGCAATGTCGCCGGATCAAACTCGTCCTTGCCAATACCGCAACCCAGGGCCTTGATCAGTGTGCCGATCTCGGCTGAACTGAGCATCTTGTCAAAACGGGCTTTCTCGACATTGAGGATCTTGCCTTTCAGCGGCAGGATCGCCTGGTTCTTCCGGTTCCGACCCTGTTTGGCGGAACCGCCCGCGGAATCACCCTCCACGATGTAGATCTCGGACAGGGAGGGATCTTTTTCCTGGCAATCCGCGAGTTTGCCTGGCAGGCCGGCCACATCCAGGGCTCCCTTTCGCCGTGTCATGTCCCGGGCCTTGCGGGCCGCTTCGCGGGCACGCGCGGCGTCCAGCATCTTGTCCACGATATGTCGCGCATCATTTGGATTTTCGAGAAGATAATCAGTAAGATAGCGATTCATCTCCTGTTCCACCACGGTCTTGACCTCGGAGGAAACGAGTTTATCCTTGGTCTGGGACGAGAACTTCGGATCCGGAACCTTGACCGATATGATGGCTGTCAGGCCTTCACGGGCATCGTCGCCACTGGTGGTCACTTCCTTACCCTTGCGCGCGGCCACTTCCTTGTCGATATAGGTCTTCAGTACGCGTGTCAGGGCACTGCGGAAACCGGCCAGATGGGTGCCGCCGTCTCGCTGCGGGATATTGTTGGTGTAGGCAAAGATGTTTTCCTGGTAGCCATCGTTCCATTGCATGGCGATTTCTACCGCAATGCCGTCTTCCTCGCGCTCCGCCAGAAAGTGGAAGGTTTTGTTGATGGTCTGTTTGTTCTTGTTGAGAAAATCCACAAAGGCATTCAGGCCGCCTTCGTACTGGAACAGCTCCGATTTCCCACTGCGCTCATCAGTCAGCTCAATGGCCACACCGGCATTGAGAAAGGCGAGTTCACGGAGCTTCTTTGCCAGAATGTCGTAATGAAACTCGACATTGGTGAAAGTATCCCGGGAAGGCCTGAAATGGCAACTGGTTCCCGAAGCACTGGTCTCGCCGACCACCTTGAGCGGTGCAACCGGGACGCCATGCCGGTATTCCTGCTCGTAGATATCACCGCCACGGCGGATGGTCAGCTTCAATTCCTCGGACAGGGCATTGACCACTGATACACCCACCCCATGCAAGCCGCCGGACACCTTGTAGCTGTTGTCATCGAACTTGCCGCCCGCGTGCAGGACCGTCATGATAACTTCTGCCGCTGAGACACCTTCTTCGTGCAGCTCGGTGGGAATGCCCCGGCCATTATCGGAAACCGTAATGCTTTCACCGGGATGTATGATTACACGTATGGTGTCGCAATGGCCGGCAAGGGCTTCGTCGATGGAATTATCGACCAGTTCGAACACCATGTGGTGCAGGCCCGTTCCGTCATCGGTGTCACCGATATACATGCCGGGCCTTTTTCTTACAGCATCCAGGCCTTTGAGCACCTTGATACTCGAGGAATCGTAGGCATTTTCCTCAGACATAGTCTCTCCCGATAGCGTTTTCCGCTCTGGCATTGGTGCGAAATCTTCGTCCGAGGAGGGCGCTTTTTATGCAGCGCTCGTCGGACACGGTAATCCTCATACTACGGTGATTTTACCATGTTCCACGTGGAACTGCCTGATTGCTGCCAGGTCGTCTGAGATCGCGCTGATATTACCCAGGTCGTCGGGTTTGATCGCGCTATAGAAACCTTGTGTATTCAGCGCAAAAAGCGCAGCCAGCACGCGATCCCGATTTCGAGGGTCCAACTCTGAAGCCAGATCGTCAACCAGAAGTACCGGTTGGACAGTTGGCTTGATCGCTTTGAGACTACGGATTTCCGCAAGTTTCATGGCGCAAACCAGCATCTTCTGCTGGCCGCGGGACAATACCTGGTCCGCTGGAAGGCCGCCCGTTCTGATCCGGATATCCGCTCGATGAGGTCCTTTTCTTGTTATCCTGTATCGTACATCACCGTCTCTGGCTTCTTCCAATGCTTCCTGCAAGCTCTGTAGCTCCGGCCAGCCCTGGTGGAACTCGAAGTCGATTGGAGGCAGATCGTCCGACAGCAAATCCTGCCTGGCTTCCTCAAGAAACGGCGCCAGGCGATGGAAATAGTTTTTTCGGTCTTGCGTTACGCGCTCGCCCGCCCTTATCAGCTGTTCATCCCAACCCTCCAGCTGGCGTGAGATGGTCGACCGATCCTTCTTTAGCAGGGCATTACGTTGACTGAGACAACGCGCCATCATCTGCCAGGCTGGCAAAAAGCCATGTTCCACGTGGAACACCCCCCAGTCGATAAAGCGTCGTCGCACCCTGGAACCGCCCTGAAGCAGTGTGAAGCTGTCGCTATTGAACAACTGAACAGGCAGCAATTGCAGCAGCTGCTGCCAATTACTCTGCTTTTCTCCGTCAAGTTTCAATAACCTGTCACGAGAATTCTTCGACTTGCGTAGCCCGGCGGCCCTGCCACCGCTAAACCGCGCAAATAACTCGAAGCTGTCATGGCCCGACTGTATCAGTGGTTCAAGCCGGGTACTACGAAATGACCGACCCAGAGAGAGTATATGCAGGGCCTCAAGCAGGGATGTTTTGCCGCTTCCATTCGGGCCGATAATAAAGTTGAGGCGAGGGGAGGGCTGGATACTGACCCGCGAGAGGTTACGCAGCTGATCAATATCCAGGCGCTCTACAGCGGTCATTACAACCGCATCGGCATGACAACATAGACAGCATCAGCCTCTGACACTGCTTCAAGCAGCGCGCTGCTGTTGGAATCGGAAAGGGTCATCCTGACCTGCTCGTTATCCAGCACATTAAGCACGTCGATGAGGTAGGCCACGTTGAAGCCGATCTCCAGCCGGTCGCCATGATAATCGACCGGGACCACTTCCTCTGCTTCTTCCTGCTCCGGGTTGCTGGCAAGAATACGCAACTCTTCGTCTGTCAAGGTAAGGTGAACGCCGCGATACTTCTCATTGGAAAGGATGGACGTTCGATTGAACGCCTGGCGGAGTGTATTCCGGTCTCCGGTAACAAATTTATCACCGCCCCGGGGTAGCACTCGGGAGTAATCCGGAAATTTTCCATCCACCAGCTTTGACGTGAAGGTAAAATCTCCCAAGCGCATGCGGACATGGTTGGACCCAAATGCAATACGGACATCACCTACGCCATCGGACAACAGTCGACCCAGCTCCAATACCGCCTTTCTGGGCAGTATCACCTGCATCACTTCACTGCAGCCGGTATCCATGGCCTCGGTGCGCATGGCAAGACGATGGCCATCGGTAGCCACAACGCGCAGGTGTGAATCCGACACTTCGAACAGCATGCCATTGAGGTAGTACCGTACATCCTGCTGTGCCATCGCAAACCCGGTGCTTTCCAGCATGGCCTTGAGACGGTCACCCTTGATCGTCAACTCCAGGGTGTCCGGCTCGTCCTCGGCATTGGGGAAGTCAGCGGCGGGCAGTGTAGACAGGGAAAACCGACTACGACCGGACTTCAGTGTGACCTTGCTTTCTTCCCGGGTCACTTCCAGAGTCGCCTCGTCCCCCAATGACTTGCAGATGTCCATCAACTTCCTGGCCGGCACGGTGATTTCACCATCCTGTCCCGCATCCACGGACACCTTGCCAATCAGCTCCACCTCCAGATCGGTGCCAGTGATGGACAACTCACCATCCTTCAACGTCAACAGCACATTGGACAGTACCGGCAGTGTATTGCGCCGTTCGACGACTCCCGCCGCCAGCTGCAGCGGTTTGATGATCGCTTCCCTCGATATGGTAAATTGCATAGTGATTTCTCTTTTCGATCCCCGTTCCGCTGTCCGCATCCTGGCTGTCAGATTCCGTCACCGATCAGGTGGACAACACTCGCATCAGATTACTGTAGTCTTCCGCCCAGTCTGTAGAGGAGGCACACAGTTTCTTCATCTGCCGACAGGCATGCAGCACCGTCGTGTGATCCCTGCCGCCGAAGGCTTCACCGATCTCGGGAAGACTGTGGTTGGTCAATTCCTTGGCCAGACTCATTGCCATCTGCCGGGGCCTGGCCACGGAACGATTACGCCGCTTGGACAGCATATCCGACATCTTGATCTTGTAGTACTCCGCCACCGACCGCTGGATATTGTCTATTGAGACCAGTTTGTCATGCAAGGCAAACAGGTCCCGCAATGCTTCCTTCACCAGTTCCAGGTCAATATCCCGACCGACAAAATTGGAATGGATGATCACTTTTTTCAGCGCGCCCTCCAATTCACGCACATGGGATCGCAACCGCTGGGCGATGAACATTGCCGCGTCACTGGGCAGGTCCACATTCGACTGGGCGGCCTTGTTGATCAGGATGGCGGCCCTTGTCTCCAACTCCGGCGGCTCCACGGCGACTGTCAGCCCCCAACCGAACCTGGATTTCAGCCTCTCCTCCAAGCCATTGATTTCCTTGTGATATTTATCACTCGTAAGAATGATCTGCTGACCGCCCTCCAACAGGGCATTGAAGGTATGGAAAAACTCTTCCTGGGAGCGCTCCTTGCCGGCGAAGAACTGGATATCGTCGATCAGCAATGCGTCCACGGAGCGGTAATAGCGCTTGAATTCATTGATGGCGTTCAGCTGCAACGCCGATACCATCGTCGCCACAAAGGTCTCGGAATGCAGATATACCACTTTGGCGCCGGGCTTGCGAGCCAGAAGAAAGTTACCGATGGCATGCATCAGGTGGGTTTTGCCGAGCCCCACGCCGCCATAGATGAAAAGGGGATTGTAGGCTCCACCGGGATTTTCCGCCACCTGCAGTGCCGCGGCACGAGCCAGCTGGTTCGACTTGCCCTCGATAAAGTTCTCGAACGTATTATCCGGATTGATGGCCCCTTTATGACGCAGCTTCCCTTCGATCATCATTTCCATATTGCGGCTTCTGCCAGCGGTACGCTCACCGCGTGATGGCGCCATGGGGCGGTCCCGCGTCAGATCGGATGAAGGGCCGTTACCCGCCTGCTGCCTCCTGTGTTCATCAGCTCGCGTCCTATAGGGAACATCCTCCGGCACATCATCAGACCAGAGACTGCGCGTGCGTCCTCCTGACGTGCCATCAGCCATTGCCGGTTCCGGATCCGGTTGACGGACAGCGGGGCGATCACCTACTTCGAACACGATCCTGACGGAATCCGAATCCGCCTCGCCGTGCAGCAGCTCACTGATGCGTTCAAGAAATTTCTCCCGGACCCAGTCCAGCACGAACCGGTTCGGAGCATACACGGTCAGTTCATCACCGCTGTCCTCGACCCGCAGCGGTCGTATCCAGGTGTTGAATTGTTGGGAAGGTAGCTCGTCTTTGAGATGGTCTATACACCGTTGCCAGTTCACAGATAGCACCTGCACATTCCTGTTGTCGGTTATTATCTTCAATTCGATGGCAATGATTCTACTCTCGACCACCAGACTTATCCACACTGGAGCAACGCTTCAAGTCAATATTTCTTCGCTTTATTTAGCTATTTATATCAAATACTTACAGAATAAACCACTGCTTTTTACCGCATTGAAACGAGCCCTGCGGCAGTCCAGTCATCCAAAGTTATACACAGAATAAGCTGTGGATATCTTGTGCCTAATCAGGTACAGCGCAAAAGACGCGCGTCCTGGCCTGAAGCGATTGCAAATTGCGTCCGGAACGACTAGAATCCGCGCTCGCATTTCAAAACCTGCCACCGGCAGACCAATTCAGAACGCGGATGTCATTATGAAACGAACTTTTCAACCCAGTGTACTGAAGCGCGCCCGTGCCCACGGATTCCGTGCCCGCATGGCAACTCGTGGTGGCCGGCTTGTACTCAAGCGACGCCGCTCCAAGGGTCGAGCCAAGCTCTCAGCCTGATTCGCTGCTCCGCACTCGTGACCGGCGGGTTGACCTTCGGAAAATCGCAGCGCCTGCTGACTTCAGGTGACTACCAGCATGTATTCCGTCAGGCCCGCTACAAGGTTTCCAGCAAACGCATCCTGATTCTCGCCACAGAGAACGGGATGGCCCGTGCCCGTCTGGGGTTGGTGGTGGGCAAGAAACACCTCAAGCTGGCCGTGCAGCGCAACCGGTTCAAACGCCTGGCCAGAGAGTCTTTCCGTCACCAGCAGCACGAACTGGCCGGTCTGGACATCATCGTACTGGTCCGGGGCAATCTGGCGCACGAAGAGAACGCGCGAATCCGCCAGAGTATTGATACACTATGGCTCGACCTGATCCGCCGGCGCGAGCGCGTGCGCTCGCCACGTCCGCCATCTTCGTCAAAAGAGCCAGACCGACATGTTGAGTGAACTTGCCATCAAGCTGATCCGAGTCTATCAATGCACTCTCAGCCTGTTGATCGGCAACCGTTGCCGTTTCTATCCTTCCTGTTCTCATTATACCCAGGATGCTATCCGGGCTCATGGCCTGCTCAAGGGGTGTGGCTACGGACTCCGTCGTCTATCCCGTTGTCATCCGTGGCACCCGGGAGGGTATGACCCCGTGCCAGGATGTCATGAAGAAACGAATTCCAGTCAATCCATTTCTCCGTCTGAACAGTAGTCATTACTCATGGATATCATCAGATACGCACTTCTGGCAGGACTTGCCGTCGTCTCTTACCTGCTGCTGTTGGCCTGGCAGGAAGATTACGGCACCACCGACACTCCACAGTCGGTTGAAACGGCTCCCGCCAACCAGGATATACCCGGTACCCCTTCAACGGCGGATACCGATACAGACCTGCCCCGCTCCACACCATCGACCGATGACGCGGACGACATTCCGTCCGTCAGCAGCGCTCCCGGGACGGCTGGCCAGGGCGACCCGGTCGCAACGGATGAGGATCTGATCCACGTCCGGACCGATGTCCTGAATGTGCGCATCAATCCGGTGGGTGGTGACATCGTCCATGTCTCATTGCCGGAATACCCGACCGAACTCGAGCAACCGGATCAGCCTTTTGTGCTGCTGGACCAGACCAGCCTCCGCAGTTATGTTGCCCAGACCGGTCTGGTCGGCCGGGACGGGATCGATTCCGGCGGACGCCCGGAGTACACAAGCACCTCCACCGAGTACGAACTCGGCCCCGAAGGCCGCCAGATCCAGGTCGACCTGCAACACACCGATGAGCAGGGCGTGACGGTCACCAAGACGTTCACGTTCACTCGCGGCGACTACCTGATCGATGTGGCCTACGAAGTGGATAACACGTCCGACCAGCCCTGGCGTGCCAACCTGTTCGGACAGATCAAACGTGGTGATTTCGACGATCCGACCACCGGAAGCGGATTCGGCATGCAGAGCTTTCTGGGTTTTGCCACCACCTCGCCGGATGACAACTATATAAAAATTGAATTCGATGACATTGAAAGTGGTCGACCCGCCCATGAGATGGAAGGTGGCTGGATGGCCTTCAGCCAGCATTATTTCATCTCCGCCTGGATCGCCCCGGAATCCCGCAACCAGTTTTCCACCCGGACCAACAGTCAGGGCGAGTACATCGGTGGGTTCACCACCAGTGAGTTCTCCGTACCACCCGGTGAGACCGTCACCCGGCACACCGGCTTCTACGCCGGTCCCAAGGATCAGTACCGTCTGGCCGAAATCGCCCAGTGGCTGGACCGCACCATCGACTACGGGTGGCTGTGGTTCATTGCGTCACCGATCTACTGGCTGCTGACCTTCATCAATTCCTTTGTTGGCAATTACGGATGGTCCATCCTGCTGCTCACCGTCTGCGTGAAAGGCATCTTCTACAAACTGTCGGCCACCAGCTATCGCTCCATGGCCAATATGCGCCGTGTGATGCCGAAGATGAACCAGCTCAAGGAGCGGTTCGGCGATGACAAGATGCGGTTGCAGAAGGAGACAATGGAGCTGTACAAGAAAGAAAAGATCAATCCATTCGGTGGTTGTCTGCCCATTCTGGTACAGATGCCGGTCTTCATTGCCCTGTACTGGGTATTGCTGGAGAGTGTCGAGTTGCGCCATGCGCCGTTCATTCTCTGGATTGACGACCTCTCGGTCATGGACCCGTATTTCGTGCTGCCGATCCTGATGGGCGCCTCCATGTACGCCCAGTTCATGCTGAGCCCGACACCGCAGGACCCGACCCAGGCCAAGATCATGAAATTCATGCCTGTGGTCATGACCGTGTTCTTCCTATGGTTCCCCGCCGGTCTGGTCCTGTACTGGCTGGCCAACAGCGTACTGGGTATCGCCCAGCAGTGGTACATCACCCGGGGCATAGAGAAAGAGCAGGCCCGCAAGGATGCCGCCCGCGTGTAGCGCCATGCACACACCACGCACGGACACCGACACCATCTGCGCCATGGCCACGCCGCCGGGACGCAGTGGCGTCGGCATCATCCGTGTATCCGGTCCGCGTTGCCGTGAACTGGCCGAAGCCATCCTCGGCCATGTTCCGCGGCCCCGACACGCCGGGCTCTGCGATTTCCGGGCCGGCTCGGGACAGATCATCGACCAGGGCATCGCACTGTTTTTCCCCGGTCCCCACTCCTTTACCGGCGAGGACGTGCTCGAGCTGCAAGGCCATGGGGGACTGTATCTGCTCAATCAGCTGCTGGGAGAACTCGCGGCCCTTGGCGCACGCCTGGCACGCCCCGGTGAGTTTTCCGAGCGCGCTTTCCTGAATGATCGACTAGACCTGACCCAGGCTGAAGCCATTGCCGATCTGATCGATGCCAGCTCCGAGCAGGCTGCACGCAGCGCCGTGCGCACCCTGCAGGGCGAGTTCTCGCGACTGATCCATGAACTGACCGAGGCCATCACCGAACTGCGGGTCTATGTGGAAGCCTCCATCGATTTCTCTGACGAGGAGATCGATTTCCTCTCGGAGGGGGGCGTCGCCTCCCGCCTTGATGACATTCTCGCGCGCCTGGAGCAGGTGCTGGAACAGGCACGACAGGGCAGCATCCTGAAAGAGGGCATGTCGGTGGTCATCGCTGGTCGTCCCAATGCCGGCAAATCCAGCCTGCTCAATGCCCTCGCCGGCCGGGACACCGCCATCGTCACCGACATAGCAGGCACCACTCGGGATATCCTCCGGGAGAACATCCACATCGACGGCATGCCACTGCATATCACCGATACCGCGGGACTGCGCGACAGTGATGACCGTATCGAACAGGAAGGCATCCGCCGCGCCCGTCAGGCCATGGAGGAAGCGGATCGCCTGCTGCTGGTGGTGGACGTCCACGAGGAACCGGAAATGATCGACGCATCGCCCGACAGGCTCCGCCGTTACCTTGATCTGCTTCGTCTTCCGACCACCCTGCAGCCACGCCTGACGCTGGTGTTGAACAAAGGGGATCTGGCCGGCCTGTCGCCGGGATTTCATCAACAGGACGCACAACGTCCTCCACGGGTGCTGCTGTCGGCATTGAACGCGGACGGCATAGACCTTCTCCGCGGTCACCTGAAAGACTGTATGGGATTCCAGACCACTGAGGAGGGTGGATTCATCGCCCGGACTCGACACCTGGATGCGTTGAAGCGGGCACGCGAAGAACTGCTTCATGCCCGCGAACAGCTCCGGCACCAGGCCGGAGAACTCGTCGCCGAGGACCTCAGGCACGCCCACAGACATCTGGGGGAGATCACTGGCGAGTTCACTACCGACGATCTGCTGGGGCGGATCTTTTCCAGCTTCTGCGTCGGCAAATAGAGATCACCCGTCCTGTCCGGCGCGATTCACCGGAAAATCCACCTGAATCCGTCAATTTCCCTGCTTTCCCGGGGACCTTTTTTCCTCCCTGTCATTCATGACAAACCTGTGCATAACTCAGTGAAGACTTTGTATAAAGGCGCTGGGAATATCTGTGGATAAAAGCTGCCTGTGTATAACCCTGCTTTCCACACACAGCCTGTGCAAAGGACATCTCCCGCCCGCCCATAGGAAACACACCGTGTTATACATGTCATAAGGCGTTGATATTAGGTGCATTACAGCAGTTCCCCACAGAAATCCGTCTCCTCATCATCAGTAACAGTATCAATCTATCTATTTATCTATCTATTTATATAAATCGTTTAATTGATTGAACTGTGTGTAATTCCCGCCTGTGGATTATTTTGTGAACCCGATCACGACAGGCCTTTAAATTTCCGCCCGAATCCTTATACTGATCGCCCTTTCTCAACAAACGTTCAGGTGTTCCATGGATTTCTCCACTCGGTACGATGTGATCGTGGTCGGTGGTGGCCATGCCGGTACCGAAGCGGCACTGGCCTCGGCCCGCATGGGCGTCAGAACCCTGCTGGTGACCCATAACATCGAAACCCTGGGCCAGATGTCCTGTAATCCGGCCATCGGCGGCATCGGCAAAAGCCATCTGGTCCGGGAAATCGATGCTCTGGGTGGTGCCATGGCCATGGCCACCGACCGGGCGGGTATCCATTTCCGGGTGCTGAATTCCAGCAAGGGACCGGCGGTCCGCGCCACCCGTGCCCAGGCGGATCGCGTGTTGTACAAGGCCGCCATCCGCCATCGGCTGGAGCATCAGGAAAACCTGGAGATTTTCCAGCAGGCGGTGGATGACCTGATCATCCAGGGCGACGCCGTGCAGGGTGTGGTGACCCAGATGGGGCTGCGCTTCCTGGCGCCCCGCGTGGTGCTCACCACTGGTACGTTCCTGGGGGGAAAGATCCACATTGGCCTGGAAAACAGTGCGGGAGGTCGCGCCGGAGACCCGCCGTCGATTCCGTTGGCGGATCGCCTGCGGGAGCTGCCTTTCCGCGTCGACCGGCTGAAAACCGGCACACCACCGCGCATTGATTCACGCAGTGTCGATTTCTCCGCGCTGTCGGAGCAACCCGGTGACCAGCCATTGCCGGTCATGTCGTTCCTGGGTGACGTCTCACAGCATCCGGAGCAGGTCCCCTGCCATATCGCGTCGACCAACGAGGCGGTGCACGACATCATCCGGGCCGGACTAGACCGCTCGCCGATGTATACGGGCGTCATCGGCGGCACCGGGCCGCGCTATTGCCCGTCCATCGAGGACAAGGTCACCCGTTTCGCCGACAAGACCTCACACCAGATTTTCCTCGAGCCCGAGGGACTGGACACCAACGAGCTGTATCCCAACGGCATCTCGACCAGTCTGCCCTTCGACGTGCAGATCGACATGATCCGTCACATCCGGGGGTTCGAGAACGCCCATGTGACCCGCCCGGGATACGCCATCGAATACGATTTCTTCGACCCGAGGGATCTGCACCATTCCCTGGAAACCCGGTTCATCAACGGGCTGTATTTCGCCGGCCAGATCAATGGCACCACCGGTTATGAAGAAGCCGGTGCGCAGGGGCTGCTGGCCGGCATGAACGCGGCCCTGGCGGTCAGGGATCAGGAAGCCTGGTGTCCCCGGCGCGATGAAGCCTATATCGGCGTACTGGTGGATGATCTGATCAGCATGGGTACAAAGGAACCCTACCGCATGTTCACCAGTCGTGCTGAATACCGATTGCTGCTCCGCGAGGACAACGCGGATCTGCGTCTGACCGAAAAGGGCCGACAACTGGGTCTGGTAGACGATCGTCGCTGGGCGCATTTCCGCGCCAAGCAGAGCGGTATCGAGCAAGAGCTGAAATACCTGCGAGGGCGCTGGATACAGCCGTCCTCGGAAGAGGCGGCCGCAATCGGCGCCAATCTCGACAAGCCCCTGGCGCGGGAGTACAGCCTGGCCGATCTGTTGGCCCGCCCGGAGCTGGATCATCGGGGGCTGATGGAAGCCATCGGGACTAGCGTCCCTGAAGACAGTCTGGCGTGTCAGATTGCCAGTCAGGTCGAGATCCAGATCAAGTACCAGGGCTATATCGACCGGCAGGCGGAAGACATCGAGCGCATGAAGCGACAGGAGAACACCCCGTTGCCCGCGGATCTCGATTACCGCCGTATCGACGGGCTGTCGAACGAACTGAAGCAGAAACTGGAACAGGCTCGTCCGGATACCCTGGCCCGCGCCGCCCGCATTCCGGGCATGACGCCGGCAGCGGTGTCCTTGCTCCTGATTTTCCTGAAAAAGCGGCAGATGGCGACCACCCGCCGTTCCGCCTGAATCACACGGAGTGACTGATGGCAACGGACCGGCTTGCCGCATTGCTGGACCAGGGACTGGACGAGGCGGCCATCGTCCTGTCGATGGGCCAGAAACAGCAGCTGCTGGACTACGTTGCCTTGCTGGACAAATGGAATCGGGCCTACAATCTCACAGCCGTCCGCGATCCCGGGGCCATGATCAGCCGCCATCTGCTGGACAGTCTGGCACTGCTGCCGTCACTGGATGAAACCTCCGGCGCGGTGCTGGATGTGGGTACAGGCGCGGGATTGCCGGGCCTGCCGCTGGCCATTGCCCGACCCGAGCGGCGTTTCATCCTGCTGGACAGCAACGGCAAGAAAACCCGGTTTCTTTTCCAGGTGCAGCTGGCGCTGAAACTCGATACCATCCGGGTGGTCAATGCCCGGATAGAGGAGTACGTGCCAGAGCCAGACATCGAAGTGATGGTCAGCCGGGCGTTTGCCTCGTTGTCCGATTTCTGGTCGATGACCGCCCCGGTATGGCGGAGCATGCAGGGCCCTGTCACTCTGTTGGCAATGAAGGCCGCCGACGCGGAACGCGAACGACAGGAGCTGGAACGGCAACTGGAAGGTACGCCGTCAGGTCCAACATGGACGCATCGCAGTGTGTCGCTGCCGGTGGCAGGGAGCGATCTTGAGCGCCAGCTGGTGATACTGCAGAGAACAAGCATGGAGAATCCCCGATCGTGAGCCGCATTCTTGCCATTGCCAACCAGAAGGGCGGGGTTGGAAAGACCACGACCTCCGTCAATCTGGCCGCTTCTCTCGCGGCCACGAAGCGCAAGGTGCTGCTGGTCGATATGGATCCGCAGGGCAATGCCACCATGGGGAGCGGGCAGGACAAGAATGACCTGCGGGCTTCCGTGTATGAACTGCTGTCCGGCGAGGCTTCTTTCGGCGAGGTGGTGATCAGCCTTCGGGACGCCGGATATGATCTGCTTCCCGCCAACGGGGATCTGGTGGCCGGTGAGATCGAGCTGCTGGACATGCCACAGCGGGAGGCGCGTCTGCGCGAGGTGCTGCGGCCGATCCGTGACCGCTACGACTACGTTGTCATCGACTGTCCGCCATCACTGAACATGTTGACCCTGAACTCGCTCGTGGCCGCCGAGGGTGTGGTGATTCCCATGCAGTGCGAATATTATGCACTGGAAGGGCTGTCGGCGTTGCTGGACACCATCGCCGCGGTCAGCGAGACGCATAACCCCGAATTGCGGATCGAAGGCATTCTGCGCACCATGTATGATCCCCGGAACCGGTTGACCACGGAGGTTTCCGGGCAGCTCTTCGATCATTTTGGCGATCAGGTCTATCGCACCGTGATACCGCGTAACGTCCGTCTCGCCGAGGCACCCAGTTACGGTCTGCCGGTACTGCGTTATGATCGGCACAGCCGGGGGGCAATCGCCTATCTGGCGCTGGCCGGCGAACTGCTGCGACGCAGGGAACAGCCGACCGCCAACTGACAGTACAGGAGTGGAATACACGCATGTCCGGAAAGAAAAAACTCGGCCGAGGGCTGGACAAGCTGCTGAGCAGCAGCAATGCGGCCATGCGCGAACCGGTGCCGGTGGCGCCGAGGACCGATGATGCCGCCATTGCCGACACTACCGGCGATCACCCGCCGGCGGACGGTGAGCTCCGGCATCTGCCCGTGGAGCTGGTCCGGCGTGGCAAGTATCAGCCTCGTACGGACATGCATGAGGACGCCCTGCAGGAACTGGCGGAATCGATCCGGGCCCAGGGGGTGATGCAGCCCATCGTGGTGCGGCCCCAGGCCGATGGCAGGCATTTCGAGATCATCGCGGGCGAACGGCGCTGGCGGGCCACGCAACTGGCCGGCCTGGACCGGATTCCGGCCATCATCAAGCCGGTCAGCGACGAGTCCGCGGTCGCCATGGCGCTGATCGAGAACATCCAGCGCGAGAATCTCAACCCCATCGAGGAGGCCATGGCCCTGCGGCGTCTGCAGGACGAGTTCGAGCTCACCCAACAGCAGGTAGCCGATGCCGTCGGCAAATCAAGGGCCACGGTCACCAATCTGCTGCGCCTGATGAGCCTGACCCCGGATGTGCGCGTCATGCTGGAGCATGGTGACCTGGAAATGGGGCATGCCCGGGCCCTGCTGGCGCTGGAAGGCGATGCCCAGGGTGAGGCCGCGCGCACCGTAGTGGGCAAGGGGTTGTCCGTGCGCCAGACCGAGGCCCTGGTCCGACGTCTTCAATTGGAAGCCGGCCAGCCGAAGAAGGAAAAGCCGCGCCAGGATCCGGATATCCGTAAACTGGAAGAGTCACTGTCTGACAGGCTTGGCAGTCGCGTGCGGATACAACATGGAGACAAGGGCAGGGGCAAGGTCACAGTCAGTTACAACAGCCTGGACGAACTGGACGGTATACTGTCGCATATCCGATGACGGATCGTGTTCCAATCAGTTGATATCGGGGGGCATAATCCCTATAATGCGCGCTGCCTTCGATGGCAAGGGGAGTCATTGAAGTCACAGTCGGGCGCCAGGACAGGAACAATGCCGTCAATGTCCAGCAGTATCGAAGCGCCTCCCGTCAATCGGGTCATAGCCCTCCAGATTGTCGTGCTCGCAGTCCTGGTGGTAGTCGTATTTCTGACCCTCGGTATGACGAATGCCCGGTCTTTTCTGCTGGGCGGGTTGTTGACGGCCGTGCCTAACGCCTGGTTCATGAGGCGGTATTTCAGGCATCGCGGGGCAAGTGCCAGTGGCAGGATCCTGCGGGATTTCTACACCGGCAAGGCGGCAGTGATGGTGTTCATGGGAGCGGGCTTTGCACTGATCTTCCTGCTGGTAGATCCCCTGAACGTACCAGCGTTGTTTTCAGGATTCATTCTGACACACATCGCCGGCCTGCTACTCCTGACGGGATTGCAGCAGAAGGCGGATTCTCACAACTGACAACTGGCTCAGAACTGGAATATGGCAGACGCAAACGAACCTCTCTACGAATCGGCAACCGAATACGTCCGGCACCACCTGGGTTTCCTGGTATTCGGAAAGAAGGAAGATGGCAGCCTCGGATTTGCGGAATCGCAGACTGAAGCGGCGGAAATGGGATTCTGGGCCATCCATGTGGACTCCATGATCATGTCCGTGTTGCTGGGTGTGATGTTTCTGGGTCTGTTCACCTTCGTCACCCGTCGAGCCACCTCGGGTGTACCCGGGCCATTGCAGAACGCGGTCGAATACCTTGTCGAGATGGTCCAGAACAACATCAAGAACACCTTTTACCACAAGAATGATCTGTTGGGTCCGCTGGCGCTGACCATCTTCTGCTGGATTTTCCTGATGAATCTGATGGATCTGGTTCCCGTGGACTGGATTCCGTTGCTGGCCCAGACCGTGGCCGGCGATCCACACCTGTATTTCAAGGCGGTGCCGACCACCGACCTGAACATCACGCTGGGCTTCTCTCTCAGTGTGTTCTTTCTGATGATTTTCTACAGCATCAAGTGCAAGGGCCTTGGCGGATTCCTCGGCGAGTTCGCCTTCCATCCCTTTGGAAAGTGGGCTTTGCCGTTCAACATAATTCTGGAATTGCCCGGCTTCCTGGCCAAGCCGGTGTCACTGGCCCTGCGACTGTACGGCAACCTGTTCGCGGGTGAAGTGATCTTCCTGGTGATTGCGCTGATCGGCTATGCACAGCTGCCGCTGCACTTTGCATGGGCGGTGTTCCACATCCTGATCATCACGCTGCAGGCGTACCTGTTCATGATGCTGACCATCGTATACCTGAATCAGGCGCATACCCGGCCGGATGAGGCACATTGAAAACCCAACCCTTGAACCTTGATTGATCGTACCCTGTAAAACTTGGAGATAAACATGGAAACTATTCAGGCTTTTTCATTGATCGCAGCAGCCATCATCTTTGGTATCTGTGGTGCCGGCACGGCCGTTGCCTTCGGTAACCTGGGTGGCAAACTGATCGAAAGCTCTGCCCGTCAGCCCGAGCTGGCGCCGAAACTACAGACCCAGTTCTTTCTGGTCGCGGCGTTCGTGGACGTGATCTCGATCATCGGTGTGGGCATGTCGTTCCTGTTCATCTTTGCCAACCCGTTCGTGGGCTGATCGCCGTTATCGCAGAGACGTCCGGGCTACGGCCAAAGCGATACTGACGCAGAGGTAAAGATATGAACCTGAATGCAACCATCATCGGCCAGTCATTCGCCTTCTTCATCTTCGTGCTGTTCTGCATGAAGTACGTCTGGCCTCCAGTGACACAGATCCTGGAGGAGCGACGCAAGAAGATCGCTGATGGTCTTGATGCGGCCGATCGCGCCCAGCGCGACCTTGATCTGGCACAGGACAAGGCCGCCGACGAGCTTCGTGAAGCAAAGAAGAAAAGCGCCGAGATCATCGAGATGGCCAACAAGCGCGCCACGCAGATCGTGGACGAGGCCAGGGACAAGGCACGTGATGAAGGCAAGCGCCTGATCGCCGGTGCTCAGTCCGAGATCGAGCAGGAAGTGCAGCGAGCACGTGAAGAACTGCGTTCGCAGGTCGCGGCCATTGCCGTGGCGGGCGCCGAGAAAATCCTGGAGTCTTCCGTCGACCAGGCAGCCAATGAAGAGCTGGTGAAGAAACTGGCATCCGAGCTATAGGCAACCATTCATGGCAGAGTCAATAACATTAGCCCGGCCGTACGCCACTGCGGTGTTCGAGGTCGCGGTCAGCGACAACACGCTGGAAGAGTGGGGCCCCATGCTGGCCACTCTCGCGGCGGTAACCGCTGATGAGAAAGTGAGCAACCTGCTGAAATCACCGACCCTGGGTGCCGAGGCCCAGGCGACGGCGCTGATCGACATCTGCGGTGACGTGGTGTCGGACAAGGGCCGCAGCGTGATCCGTCTACTGGCGGAGAACCGCCGATTGGTGCTGCTGCCGCAGATCGCCGCACTGTTCGAGACACTCAAGGCAAACCACCTCAAGACCGTCGATGTTGAGCTTTCCACGGCCTATGAGCTCAGTGACGACACGATCAGATTGTTGACCGAGGCGCTGCAGAAGCGTCTGGACCGTCAGATCGCGCTGCGCACCCGGGTTGATCAGGGGCTTATCGGTGGGGCAGTGATCCGTGCCGGCGATACCGTCATCGACAACTCTGTCCGGGGTAAATTGAAGAAACTGGCAGATTCATTGAATTCCTAGTGGGCCACGCCGTCCGGGAATGAGGAAATAGACATGCAACAACTGAATCCATCTGAAATCAGTGAAATTATCAAGCAGAGGATCGACAGCCTCGATGTCTCTGCCCAGGCAGGGAACGAAGGCACGATCGTCAGCGTTTCCGACGGCATCATCCGTATTCACGGCCTGGCCGATGTCATGTACGGCGAAATGATCGAGCTTGAGGGCGGCGTCTACGGTATGGCGCTGAACCTGGAACGTGATTCCGTTGGTGCAGTGGTACTGGGTGACTATAAGAATCTTGCCGAAGGGCAGACCGCGCGCTGTACCAAGCGTATTCTGGAAGTGCCGGTCGGTCCCGAGCTGGAAGGCCGAGTGGTCGATGCGTTGGGTGTACCGATTGACGGCAAGGGTGCAATCAACACGTCCGAGACGGCTCCCATCGAGAAAGTGGCGCCGGGCGTGATCGCCCGTCAGTCCGTAGACCAGCCGATCCAGACCGGTCTCAAGGCCATCGACGCCATGGTGCCGATCGGCCGAGGCCAGCGCGAGCTGATCATCGGCGACCGCCAGGTGGGCAAGACCGCCGTGGCAATCGACACCATCATCAACCAGAAGGGCAAGGACGTGAAGTGTGTCTACGTCGCGATCGGACAGAAGCAGTCGTCCATCGCCGGCGTGGTCTCCAAGCTGGAAGAGCACGGTGCCATGGAGTACACCACGGTCGTGGCCGCCGGTGCATCCGATCCGGCCTCCATGCAGTACATCGCGGCCTATGCCGGTTGTTCCATGGGTGAATATTATCGTGACCGGGGTGAAGACGCCCTGATCATCTACGATGACCTGACCAAGCAGGCCTGGGCCTATCGCCAGATCTCCCTGCTGCTGCGTCGCCCGCCGGGCCGCGAAGCCTATCCCGGTGACGTATTCTATCTCCACTCCCGTCTGCTGGAGCGCGCGGCCCGGGTAAATGCCGAGCATGTCGAGAAGATGACCAATGGCGAGGTCAAGGGGAGGACCGGTTCACTGACCGCACTGCCGATCATCGAGACGCAGGCCGGTGACGTGTCCGCGTTCGTACCGACCAACGTGATCTCCATTACCGACGGTCAGATCTTCCTGGAGACCGACCTGTTCAACGCCGGTATCCGTCCCGCCATCAACGCGGGTCTATCGGTATCACGCGTGGGCGGTTCGGCCCAGACCAAGATCATCAAGAAGCTGGGCGGTGGTATCCGTATCGCTCTGGCCCAGTACCGTGAGCTGGCGGCATTCGCGCAGTTCGCCTCGGACCTCGACGATGCAACCCGGGCCCAGCTCGAGCACGGCCAGCGTGTCACCGAACTGATGAAACAGGGCCAGTACGCTCCGCTGTCAGTGGCGGAAATGGCGCTGTCGCTGTTTGCGGCCAACGAGGGCTACCTCAAGGACGTCGATCTGCAGAAGGTCACCGACTTTGAGCAGGCACTGCTGTCCTATGCCAACAGCCAGCACGCCGAGCAACTTGACAAGGTCAACCAGAGCGGTGCCTTCGATGACGACATACAGGCACAGTTCAAGAAGATCATTGAAGACTTCAAAGCAACCCAGACGTGGTAACCAGGCGGTAGATTATGGCTAGCGGGAAAGAGATTCGCGGCAAGATCTCCAGCATCACCAACACGCAGAAGATCACCAGCGCGATGGAGATGGTGGCGGCTTCCAAGATGCGCAAGTCACAGGAGCGCATGGAGGTGGGCAAGCCCTATGCCACCCATATCCGCAAGGTGGTCGGGCATGTGGCCAACGCCAATCCGGAGTACCGCCACGTCTATTTCACGGACCGGAAGGTCAAGCGCGTGGGCTACATTGTCGTGTCCACCGATCGGGGTTTGTGCGGTGGTCTGAACATCAACGCGTTCAAGAAAGTCACCAGGGACGTATCAAGCTGGCGCGAGCAGGATGTGGGCGTTGAATTCTGTGCACTGGGCGCCAAGGCGACCACGTTTTTCAACAGCTACGGCGGCAAGGTCTCCGCTTCGGTGCGCGGGCTTGGCGATGCACCTTCCGTGCAGGACGTGATTGGCGCGGTGAAGGTCATGCTGGACCGGTTTGCCGACGGCGAGATCGACCGGTTGTTCCTCGTCAGCAACGAGTTCGTCAATACGATGACCCAGGAGCCGCGGCTGCAGCAGTTGCTACCCCTGGAAGCATCAGAGGATGAAGAGCTGAAGCACCACTGGGACTACATCTATGAGCCGGCACCCGAATCGCTGATCGACGGATTGATGACCCGGTACGTCGAAACGCAGGTCTACCAGGCGGTGATCGAAAACGCAGCCTGCGAACAGGCCGCGCGGATGCTGGCCATGAAGAACGCCACGGATAATGCCGGCGATCTGATCGAGGACCTGGGGCTGGCCTACAACAAGGCACGCCAGGCGGCGATCACCCAGGAGCTGTCCGAAATCGTCAGTGGAGCGGCGGCCGTCTGATGATGGCCCGGCACATAAAGAACACAATGCTAGTAAACCAGTTTGAAGATCAGGTGAAGAGGAACCGAACATGAGCAGCGGTCGTATCGTGCAGATCATTGGTGCCGTCATCGACGTGCAATTTCCGCGAGACAGCATTCCGCGGGTCTACGACGCACTGAGTGTGACCAGCAAGGACATTACGCTGGAAGTGCAACAGCAGCTGGGCGATGGTGTCGTCCGGACCATTGCCATGGGCAGCACGGAAGGCCTCTCCCGTGGTCTGGAAGTCAGCAACAGTGGCGATCCGGTTTCCGTTCCGGTCGGCACCGAGACACTGGGACGTATCATGGATGTTCTGGGTCGCCCTATCGATGAGCGGGGCGACATCGGCGAACAGGAACGCATGCCGATTCACCGCGATGCGCCCGCCTATGACGAGCTGTCAGCTTCCAATGAACTGCTCGAGACCGGCATCAAGGTGATCGACCTGATCTGTCCGTTCGCCAAGGGTGGCAAGGTCGGTCTGTTCGGTGGCGCCGGGGTGGGCAAGACAGTGAACATGATGGAGCTCATCAACAACATCGCCAAGGCGCACAGTGGCCTGTCCGTATTCGCCGGGGTAGGTGAGCGTACCCGTGAAGGTAACGACTTCTACCACGAGATGCAGGAATCCAAGGTCATCGACCTGGACAATCCCGAGAATTCCAAGGTGGCAATGGTCTACGGCCAGATGAACGAGCCGCCGGGTAACCGTCTTCGGGTGGCGCTGACCGGTCTGACCATGGCCGAGAAGTTCCGTGACGAGGGCCGTGACGTACTGTTTTTTGTGGACAACATCTACCGTTATACGCTGGCCGGCACCGAAGTATCGGCGCTGCTGGGCCGCATGCCGTCGGCGGTGGGGTACCAGCCGACACTGGCGGAAGAGATGGGTGTTCTGCAGGAGCGCATCACCTCCACAAAGACCGGTTCCATCACGTCCATCCAGGCGGTATACGTGCCGGCGGATGACCTGACCGACCCGTCACCGGCCACAACCTTTGCACACCTCGATGCCACTGTCGTATTGTCGCGTTCCATCGCCGAGCTGGGTATCTACCCGGCCATCGATCCGCTGGACTCCACATCACGTCAGCTGGACCCGCTGGTCATCGGCAATGAGCATTATGACGTGGCCCGTGGCGTCCAGACTGTTCTGCAGCGTTACAAAGAGCTGAAGGACATCATCGCCATCCTGGGCATGGATGAACTGTCCGAGGAGGACAAGCAGATCGTGGCGCGAGCGCGCAAGATCCAGCGCTTCCTGTCGCAGCCGTTTTACGTCGCGGAAGTGTTCACGAACACGCCGGGACAGTATGTACCGCTGAAGGACACCATTGCCGGTTTCAAGGGTATCATCGACGGCGATTACGATCATATTCCGGAGCAGGCGTTCTACATGGTCGGTTCCATCGATCAGGCGGTCGAGAAAGCCGAGAAGCTGAAGAACTGAGACTGAAGGGGCGCACACATGGCCATGACCATACACTGCGACATCGTAAGCGCAGAGAAAGAAATATTCTCCGGACTGGTGGAGCTTCTGGTGGCCACCGGTGTACAGGGGGATATGGGTATTGCGCCCGGCCACGCGCCACTGCTGACCGAACTGATTCCCGGTCCGGTACGCTGTGTCATGCGTGACGGTAAGGAAGAAATCTACTACGTATCGGGCGGCTATCTGGAAGTGCAGAGTGGTATCGTGACCGTACTGGCCGATACCGCGATCCGCGCTTCCGATGTCGATGAGGCGGCGGCCCAGCAGGCCATCGAAGACGTGCAGAAGGCGATTGCCAACAAAGAGTCCGAGTTCGAGTACTCGCGCGCGGCTGCGACCCTGGCCGAGGCGGCCGCACAGTTGAGGGCGCTGAAACAGTTGCGTAAATGATGCGCCCCCGGCGTCCGACACCCCATTTTTACTTTCACCGTCAGACACGGTACAAAGGGTAGCCAAGGCTACCCTTTTTTCGTATGGGAATCGCAACCATGAATACGGACATCATTGTTCTCGCCGCCGGCAAAGGAACGAGAATGCACTCCGGACTTCCCAAGGTGCTGCATCCACTGGCCGGTCGGCCCATGTTGGACCATGTACTGCGGACCGCGCGTCGGCTGGGGCCCCGCCGTCTTCAGGTGGTGGTCGGTTACGGCTCCGATCGTGTCCGAGAGTTTTTCGCGCATGAAAGCCGGGAACTGGAGTGGGTGGAACAGGGCGAAACACTGGGAACCGGTCACGCGGTCCGACGGGCTGTCGAAGGCCAGGTACGGAAGGATGGAGCCACCCTGGTTCTCTATGGCGACGTCCCTTTGATCGGTGTTGCGACACTCCAACGCCTGCGCGGTACGGCTGAAACCGCATCGATAGCGGTATTGACCCAACAGGTCGACGACCCCGCGGGCCTGGGTCGGATTCTGCGTGACAGCGATGGGCGCGTGACCGGTATTGTCGAGGAAAAAGACGCCACGGAGGAACAGAAGATGATCAGGGAGATCAATACTGGCATCCTTTGTATCCGCAATGAACATCTCGCGCGCTGGTTACTGGCTCTGGATAACGACAATGCACAGGGGGAATACTACCTGACCGACCTGGTCGGTATGGCTCATGCGGACGGTCTCACGGTCAGTGCCGAACTCGTCAGCGATCCACTCGAGACGAAGGGAATCAACAACCGGCTTCATCTCAGTCAGGCCGAGCGCGCCTGGCAAAGGCGGAACGCGGAGACACTCGCATTGTCCGGCGTTACCGTGATGGATACCGAACGCCTCGATATCCGTGGGGATATCCAGTGCGGTACCGACGTATCGCTGGATGTCAACATCGTAGTTGAAGGAACGGTATCAATCGGCGATCGATGCATTATAGGGCCAAATGTATTTCTTAAGGATTGTAAAATCGGCAATGACTCTGTGATTCATGCCAATTCGCACATTGAAGGTGCCCGAACCGGAGAAGGAGTCACTCTCGGTCCATTTGCCCGACTTCGAGCTGGTACTGTCGTGAATGACCATTGCAAAATAGGAAACTTTGTTGAAACGAAAAAAGCTGTCATCGGAAAAGGAAGCAAAGTAAATCATCTGTCCTACATAGGAGATACTGTGATGGGCCAAGAGGTGAATGTGGGAGCTGGCACAATCACCTGCAACTACGATGGTGTCAACAAACATCCGACAACCATTGGAAACCGAGTGTTCGTTGGATCGAATGCCTCGCTGGTGGCTCCCGTAACCATCCATGACGGTGCTACCGTTGGCGCCGGTTCCACAATTACTTCTTCGGTTCCAGAGGACCAACTCGGCGTTGGCCGTGGCAGACAAAGGAATATCGCGGGCTGGAAACGTCCGGATCCAGTAAAGAAAGACAATAAGCACTAATACAGGAATTCGGTATGTGTGGAATAGTAGGTGCCGTGGCACAGCGCGAAGTATCCGCCATTCTGCTGGAGGGGTTGAAGCGCCTGGAGTATCGCGGTTATGACTCCGCCGGGCTGGCTCTGTATACGCAGGAAGACCAGGCCATCCATTGTCGCAAGGCGAAAGGAAAGGTCGCCGAACTGACCGGTTCCCTGGAGCTGTCTCCCCTGCGGGGCACCACCGGGATCGCCCACACACGATGGGCCACTCACGGAGAACCTTCGGAGCGCAACGCGCATCCTCATCTTTCCGGGACCGAGATCGCACTGGTTCACAACGGCATCATAGAGAACCATGAATCGTTGCGCGCCGAACTGGAACAGAACGGGTACCGCTTCCTGTCAGAGACCGACACCGAAGTGATAGCGCATCTGGTCCATCAATGCCGAACTGATGCGGGCGACCTGCTTTCCGCAGTGGAGCAGGCAGTCAGCCGATTGCAGGGTGCCTATGGTATCTGCGTAATGGATGTTCTGGAACCGGATCATCTTGTGGTGGCACGCAGTGGCAGTCCCCTGGTCATCGGTGTTGGCATAGGCGAGAACTTCATCGCTTCCGATACGCTGGCATTGGGCCAGGTCACAGACCGATTCATCTATCTTGAGGAAGGCGATATTGCCGTCATCAGAACCGATGCGATCCGTATCCGGCATGGTGGCGTCGACGTCCAGCGTGCCGTGCGGCGGGTGTCCAGCGAACTGATGGATGTCAACAAGGGGGACTACGGCCATTTCATGCTCAAGGAGATCCATGAACAGAGTCGCGTGATCGAAGATACCCTGAATGGCAGAATCAGCGCACAACAGGTGCTGGAAGAAGCCTTCGGGGTAAAGGCCAGGGATATATTCGATCGGGTCACCAGTGTGCATATTGTTGCCTGCGGCACCAGCCACCATGCCGGCATGGTAACCAAGTACTGGCTGGAGAACATTGCGCGGATGCCCTGTCAGGTCGATATCGCCAGTGATTACCGTTATCGCAATATCATTGTCCAGCCCGGGACATTGTTTGTCAC
>JAWLFN010000282.1:0-3097 GCA_041685555.1 Gammaproteobacteria bacterium
AGGTGCGTCGTATCCACTCCAGCACGACCGGATCATCCATCTGCTTGCTGATGTCACCACCGGGAATGATCAACAGATCCGCGAGCGGGTGATTGCCGAGCTTCCAGTCCGGATGAATCCGCAATCCGCCCCTGGCCGCGACCGGGCCGTCGTCCGCGGCCACAGTGAATACCTGCAGCGGTGGAGCGCCATCCGGGTGCTGTCGCGCCCCTACACGCGCTGCCGTGGAGAAGACTTCGAAGGGCCCCGCAAAGTCAAGTACTTCCACCTCGGGGAATATATAAATGGCAACCGTTTCTGTCATTATTCCATTCTCCTGCCAACGACGTCACGGTGTGTTCCGATCAGTCATCGTCGCGGGCCACTGAAACGTGTAACAGCCCGGATTCATCAATGGACACGTTGAACTCGATAGGCGCGCAGCAGACCTGGCAATCCTCGATATAGTGTTGCTCCAAGACCGAACAGTCGATCAACACGCGGATTCCCTCGCCGCAGTAGGGGCACTGAATCTCGCATTCCTCGAGGTCGTTCAGCATGTTCTCCGCCCTCCTCCCCGATGACGCTCAACGCGCCTGATCCGGATCACCGCTCAGTCGCCGGCTCACGGATTCCAGCAATCGGCGGATCAGGACCAACCGCACCGTATAGGTGCAGACCAGGCCGGCCAGGATGGAAAACAGCATGCCGAGTCCGACCCGGAACATCAGCGCGGTAAAGAACGCGGTCAGCGCCGCGGTGAAGATCTCCTCCACATGGGTTTTCAACCAGGTCTTGTAGTCGGGTTTCTGCATGGTCCTCACCGTGGTGGCGCGATGGTCTGTCGCTGCGTACCCAGATTGTCGACGCTGATCCGCACCGTGTCTCCGGGTTGCAGATATTGCGGCGGCCGCATGCCATCACCGACGCCCTCGGGAGTACCGGTGAAAATCAGATCGCCGGGCTCCAGGGTCATGAACTGGCTGAGATGGCTGATGATGTGAGCCACGCCAAACACCATCTGCCCGGTATTGCCCTGCTGTCGACGCTCGCCGTTGACCTCCGACCAGACATCGAGCTGCTGGACGTCGGCAATCGAGTCACGGGTCACCAGCCACGGCCCCACGGGCGCGAAGGTATCGGAACTCTTGCCCTTGACGAACTGGCCGCCGCGCTCGCGCTGGAAAGCGCGTTCGGACACATCGTGCCCCGCCATATAACCGGCCACATGTTCCAGCGCCCGATCTTCACTGACGTAGCGCGCTTCCCGGCCGATGACCACGACCAGTTCCGCCTCGTAGTCCAGCTTGGTGGCGCCCCGCGGTGCGATCACCGGATCGTTCGGGCCGCTGAGCGCGGTGATCGCCTTGGAAAAGATCAGGGGCTCGTCCGGCACATCCGTGGCCATTTCCTCGGCATGTTCAACATAATTGAAGCCCACGGCGATGATCTTGCGGCTGCCGCTGACCGGCGGTCCCAGGCGCGTGTCCGCGTCCACGACCGGCAGTGAGGAGACATCGATGCCCGCGATCATCTCCAGGCGCGGATCAGACAGCCACTCCGGAGTAAAATCGTCCACATGGGCGGACAGGTCACGGATACGTCCCCGGTCATCGACGATGCCCGGCTTCTCCTGCCCCTCGGGGCCATGGCGCACCAGTGTCAGCTCCGCGGCCATGGCCGCACTGCTCATCGTCAGGACCATCAGCATACTTGACAGGATTTTCAGTACTCTCTTGCTCATCTCATTGTCTCTTCTTCAGCATTACAGTCACGTCCGGCGGCCAGGCTGTTGCCGGAGCCCCGTACCGGTTCCCGGATCATAGCAGAGTCGTCTACCACATCAACCGCAGTGGCGGCTCATCCAGTGCTGCGCGCTGTTCTCGCAGTTCCAGTACATGTTCGGCCCAGTAGCGTTCCGTATTGAACCAGGGAAAACTCATCGGAAAGGCGGGATCATCCCAGCGCCGGGCCAGCCAGGCGCTGTAATGCATGATCCGGAGCGTTCTCAAAGGCTCCACCAGGGCCAGTTCCCGCGGCCTGAAATGGTGGAATTCGTTATAGCCTTCGATCAGTTCCAGTAATTGTCCCTGACGTTGGTCGCGATCGCCACTGAGCAACATCCACAGGTCCTGGATGGCCGGACCGTTCATGGCGTCGTCGAAGTCCACGAACCAGGGCGTCTCGCCCTGCCACAGCACATTGCCCGGGTGACAGTCCCCATGCAGTCGCACAGAGTCCAGCTCTCCGATTTCGGCGAGTTGCCGATAGATCGTATCGAGCAGATCGCGCGTCACTGTGTCATAGGCCTCCCGCAACGAATCGGGGATGAAGTCGTTGGTCAGCAGGTACTCGCGGCTGTCTTCGCCGAAGCGTTGTGCGGACAGTGTCCGGCGGTGGACGAAAGGTTGCTGACAACCACAAAGGTGCACGCGTCCCAGAAAACGTCCCATGACCAGCAGGTCATCCATGTTGTCCAGTTCGGGCGCGCGACCTCTCAGATGCGGAAACACCGCGAAAGTGAAGCCGTCGAAGTGATGCTGACTGCGGCCCCCGCCAAGACGGAGTGGTGGTACCGCGGGGATATCGAGATCCGCCAGTTCCTGCGCGAAGTCATGTTCTTCCTGGATCTGTTCCTGGCTCCAGCGATCGGGTCGATAGAACTTGACGATCACGGGCCGGTCCCCCTCGATGCCGACCTGATAGACCCGGTTTTCGTAGCTGTTCAATGCGAAAATGCGAGCATCGCTGCGCCAGCCCAACCCCTCCACCGCGTCAAGCACGCGGTCGGGCGACAGTGATTCATACGGATGCGGTGATGATGTCATTCAACTCCCCTGTGTGATCAGACCAGCAGAACCGTCAACAGACCTCCTGCCGCTGCACACAGGGTAACACTCATGACGTACATCGCCATCAGCCGACCACCGATCACTGAAGCCAGCACCCCCTTGACCAGAGTGTTCACGCAGGCCGCGATAACGATGGCGGTGACCGCCACCTCGTCGCTGATGCGGTCACGGGCCATGCGTGACAACGACAATGTGATCGCATCGACATCCGTGAGCCCGGACAGCGCGGCCACTGCGTATATTCCCTCATCGCCGAACTGGCGCTG
>JAWLFN010000283.1:0-3093 GCA_041685555.1 Gammaproteobacteria bacterium
TTCTCGGCGCAGGCCATGCGCGTACCGACCGTGAATGTCTCCGCCATCGATCTCAGCGTCACTCTGCGCAGCGATGTGGATGTGGGGGCGGTCAACAGGGCGATCCGCGAAGGCCGTGCCTGGTATCCCGCGCAGGTGCTGGCCTGCACCAATGAACCGCTGGCGTCCTGCGACTTTAATCACGATCCCAGATCAGCTATTGTCGACTTGAGTCAGACGCGGGTCAGCGGCCCCCGGCTTGTCAAGGTTCTGGTGTGGTTTGATAATGAATGGGCCTATGCCAACCGGATGCTGGATGTGGCCAGCCTGATCCGACAACTGGAACAACGATAAGGGAAACGAACGCCATGACGCTGCGACGCATGCAGGATTTTGAACTGAAGGGAAAGCGGGTGCTGATCCGCGAAGACCTCAACGTTCCCGTGAAGGATGGCGCGGTGGGCAACGACACCCGCATCCGTGCCGGCCTGCCGACCCTCCGGGCGGCACTGGATGCCGGTGCCAGAGTACTGGTGATGTCGCACCTGGGGCGGCCGAAAGCCGGCGTGGCGATCAGCGAACAGCCGGAAGCCTCGCTGGCTCCGGTGGCCAGCCACCTGCAATCTCTGCTGGGCAGCCCTGTGCGCCTGGTACAGGACTACCTGGACCCGGACAACACGCCGGTTCCGGAGGAAGGCGAGGTGCTGTTGCTGGAGAATGTGCGCGTCAATGCCGGTGAAACCGACAATGACGAGGCGCTGTCGAAGCAATACGCGGCACTGTGCGATGTGTTCGTCATGGACGCCTTCGGCACCGCCCACCGCGCGCAGGCCAGTACACATGGCGTGGCGCGTTTTGCCCCCGATGCCTGTGCCGGCCCGCTATTGGCCTCGGAGCTGGATGCGCTGGAGAAGGCGCTGGAAAAGCCGGAGCGGCCCATGCTGGCTATCGTCGGTGGCGCCAAGGTGTCGAGCAAGCTGGAGGTACTGGAAAGTCTGGCGCGTAAAGTGGACCGCCTGATTGTCGGAGGTGGCATCGCCAACACCTTCCTGCTGGCGGCCGGCAAGCCGATCGGCAGGTCATTGGCGGAAGCCGATCTGGTGGAGTCGGCCCGGGCGCTGATGGCAAAGACCGATATTCCGCTGCCGTCCGATGTGGTGGTGGCCAGCGAGTTTTCCACGGACGCGGAGGCCACGGTGAAGCCCGTGCACGAGATCGATCACGATGACATGATCCTGGATATCGGCCCGGAGACAGCGGCACGATTTGCCACGCTGATCGGTGAGATGAAGACCATCATCTGGAACGGGCCGGTCGGTGTGTTCGAGTTCGAGCGCTTTGCGGGGGGCACCGAGGTCGTCGCGAAAGCGGTGGCCGAAAATGCAGGGTTTTCCATTGCTGGCGGTGGTGAGACCGTTTCCGCCATCGATCACTTCGGCATCACGGACCAGGTGTCCTACATTTCCACCGGTGGTGGTGCGTTCCTGGAATTTGTGCAGGGCGAAACGTTGCCGGCCGTGAAGGTGCTGGAAGACAAATACAAGTAATCGATTTATCAGTCAGCCATCAAGAGGAACAAGACATGGCGCTCATCAGCCTGAGGCAGTTGCTGGATCACGCCGCCGAACATGAGTACGGCGTACCGGCATTCAATGTGAACAACCTGGAACAGACCCGCGCCATCATGGAGGCCGCGGACGAGGTCAACAGCCCCGTGATCATGCAGGCCTCGGCCGGTGCCCGCAAGTATGCCGGTCCGCGTTTCCTGAAACACCTGATCGAGGCGGCCATCGAGGAGTTCCCGCACATTCCCGTGGTCATGCACCAGGACCATGGCGCCTCGCCGGCGGTCTGCCAGCGCTCTATCCAGCTGGGCTTTTCGTCCGTGATGATGGACGGTTCACTGGGCGAGGACGGCAAGACGCCGACCGATTTTGATTATAACGTGCGTGTCACGCGACAGGCCGTGGACATGGCCCATGCCTGCGGGGTCTCCGTGGAAGGCGAGCTGGGTTGCCTGGGCTCCCTGGAAAGCGGCATGGCCGGCGAGGAAGACGGCAGCGGCGCGGAAGGCAAGTTGTCCCTGGAGCAGATGCTGACCGACCCCGAGGAAGCGGCCGCGTTTGTCGATGCCACCGATGTCGATGCCCTGGCCATCGCGGTGGGTACCAGTCACGGCGCCTACAAGTTCACCCGTCCGCCGACCGGTGACATCCTGGCCATCGGGCGCATCAAGGAGATCCACCAGCGGATTCCCGACACGCACCTGGTCATGCACGGCTCCTCTTCCGTACCGCAGGAGTGGCTGGACATCATCAACGAGTACGGCGGCGAGATCCCGGAGACCTACGGCGTGCCGGTGGAAGAGATCCAGGAAGGCATCCGGCACGGGGTCCGCAAGGTCAACATCGACACCGACCTGCGTCTGGCCTCCACGGGCGCGGTGCGCAAGTTCCTGGCCGAGAACCCGTCCGAATTCGATCCGCGCAAGTTCCTCAAGCCCAGCACGGCGGCCATGAAAGACATCGTCAAGGCGCGCCTGGAGGCGTTCGGCACCGCCGGACAGATCAGCCGGATCGGTAAGGTATACAGTCTGGAAGAGATGTCCGAACGCTACATCAAGGGGTTCTGAGCCCGCCATGGCCCGGCGCCCGAATGCGTTCGACGAGGCAGCGGCAACGCACCTGAAACGGTCCTTGCCGCCGCTCTCTCCGGAGCACAGTCCTGCGCCGTCGCCGGAGGTGGACCGATATCTGGCCCACTACGGCATCGGTTTTCCCGATCTGTCATCCCGCCATGTATTCGGCATGGTGAACGCGGCCGGCCTGGACCTGGCCACGCATGTCTACCATCCTGCCGGCCCGGCACGCGGCACATTCATCATTCTGCACGGCCTGTTCGATCATGTCGGCCTGTACGGGCATGTGATCCGATTCTGTCTGGCGCAGCAGTTCGTGGTCTGCATTGCCGATCTTCCGGGCCACGGGCTGTCCAGTGGAGAACCCGCGGACATCGACGATTTTTCCCGGTATCGCAAAGTGTTGCATGAGTGGATCCAGTGTCTGGCGCCCCATGCTCTGACCGAGCATTAGGAACGGGGCCGGCAATGCATGG